>JBJMPM010000189.1:0-21795 GCA_045803205.1 Longimicrobiaceae bacterium | reverse complement strand
CAGTCGATCCCGATCTCGCGTGTTCAACTTTAGCATCTCCTCGCTCCGTCACAGGTTTCCCACCAGTGTGGGCGAACCTGCCCCGAAGGAGGACATTTCTATATCAACCAACCCGGACATTTCTATCTCAATACTACACCGCGTGAGCCGCCGTTCTTCCGGACGGTCTGCGATGGCTGTATCTTCCTGGCTCCGCCGTCACTCCCGCCCGCGTCCGCCGCTCCATCGTCCCAATGAACGGCCTGCGCATCTCGCGACCGCCCGACACCGCCGCGGCGCTGCACCCGGCCGATCCGGCCGCCGCCGGCTCGGGCGCGACCTTCGTCTCGGCGGGGGTGTCGGACTTCGCGCGGTGGTTCGCGCCGCTGGTGCCGCTCTTCCCGCGCTGGCGCTGGGTGCTGCACGCCGAGCCGCAGCTCTTCCGCTTCCCCGACGGCTGGTACCGCGACTGGGACGACGCGGCCGACGCCTTCGCCAGCCCCGAGCTGCGCGCGGCCGAGCGGCTGGTGCTGGAGGAGCGCGACGACTGGAAGCTGGTGGAGGGCGGCTACCTGGCCGCCGCGGCGGGGACGCTGCTGGACGACTGGGCGGACTTCTTCGCCCTCGCGGAGCCGGTCGAGCGGCTGGACGACTTCCTGGAGCGCTACTGGGCCGCCGGCACCCCTGAGGCCGCGGACGCGCTGCTCCGCGCCTCGGTGGCGCTCCACTTCTCCTGCGTGGACGGCGCCGTGTGGGAGGTGCACGCGGCCGACCCGGCGCTGCTCGACGCGGTGCGCGCGCACCTGGCCGGAATCCCCGGCATCCTGGCGGCGGAGAGCACGCTGCTGCAGAGCCTGCGGCGCTACGAGCCGCACGGCTGAGCGGCGCAGCGCTCCAACCCCAAGTCTTCACGGAGGACCAATGCTGACCCGACCCACTCCGCCCCTCTCACCAGAGGGAGCCGCAGAAGTGGCTGCGGAGCTCGATGCTCCTCCTGCCGACACTCCGGAGCGTCGGGCGACATTTGCGCGAGCCGAGGCCGCGGCCTTTCTCGTCGAGCAGGTGATCGCGCAAGAACTCCGCGACACATAGCCCGTCCACCATCATGGGCGAAACCCGATGCCCCGCGCGGACGTACGGCGCGGGCGTGCAGTCATTGCGAATGGAGGGACGACGATGGACCGGTTCGTACGTGAGGCGCAGTCGCCGGGGGTGCTGTTCCGCGACTTCGTGCTCTTCTACATCAAGCTGCTGGTGGACGGGGCCAAGGACCTGGTGCTGGTGCAGGTGGCGCTGTTGGCCTTCTGCATCGACCTGGTGCTGATGATCGGCATCGGGCGGCGGCGCAGCTTCTTCTACCGCGTGCTGGAGATCGGCGAGCGCTTCGACCTCTGGCTGAACCTCTACGACCCCTCCAAAAAGGCGCGGCACGATCCCGACGGCCTGTTCGGGGTGAGCCGCGCGGGCGACGACACCTTCCTGGGCGAGATGGAGGAGCTGGTGCGCCGCGGCCCCGAGCCGGCGGCGCCCCCTCCCGCGGCCGCCGGGATGCCGCGCCGCGGCTGAAAGATCTGGGCATCACGCTGAGACGCAGAGGCACGGAGAGAGGACGGAGCACCCTCTCCGTGTCCTCTGCGTCTCTGCGTGAGACAAATCCCTTCCTGGGAATCCACTTGCGACCGTTCGACCCGCACCCCGCCGACGCGGCGACGCTGGCGATCCTCTCGGTCGTCGTCGTCACGCTCGCCGTCGCGCTGGCGGCGGGGGCGCCGCTCGGGGCGTCGCTGGCGCTGCACGCGGGAATGCTGGCGGCGTTCGCGGCGCTGGCGTGGCGCATCGGGGCGCGCGAGGGGGCGGTGGCGCGGGGGATTGCGGTGATGGCCGTGATGTTCACCCTCTACACCACCCTGGGCCACGTCGCCTTCGCGGCGGTGCCGTGGGTGGCGGACCCGTGGCTGGAGGCGGCGGACCGAGCGCTGCTGCTGGGGCGCGCGCCGGTGCTCGCCGTGGAGCCGCTGGCGCCGACGGGGTGGGCGAAGCCGCTCAGCTTCGCCTACGCGATGTTCATCCCCTACCTCTACGTCTCCATCCTCCTCAGCCTGGTCGGCCGGCCGCCGGCGGAGCGCGACGAGTTCGTCACCGGGTTCGCGGTGCTCTACGCGCTCAGCTTCCTGGGCTACCTCTTCCTCCCCGCGCGCGGGCCGATCGTGCAGATGGCGGGCGCGTTCACCCTGCCGATCGAGGGCGGCGCCTTCCACCGCATGGTGGTGCGGTCGATCGAGCAGGTGGGCGGGCCGCACGGCGCCTTCCCCAGCCTGCACCTGGGCGCGTCGCTCTTCGCCACGCTCTTCGACCTGCGCCACCGCAACCCGCTGCGCGCGCTGATCTACTTTCCGCTGGTGGCGGCGATTGCGCTGGCGACGCTGGTGCTGCGCTACCACTACGCGGTGGACCTGCTCGCCGCGCTGGCGCTCGCGCTGATCGCGAGTCACGCCGCGCGGGTCGCGATCGGGCGGCGCGGCCGCGCGGCGCACGCCGGGGAGGCCGCGGCGTGATCTACCGGGCGATGCGGGCGCTCTGGCGCGCGGCGCTCTTCGCGTTCTTCCGGCGCGTGGAGGTGCAGGGGCGCGCGAACGTGCCCGCGCGCGGGCCCACGCTGATCGTGGCGAACCACACCAACGCCTTCGTCGACCCGCTGCTGGTGCTCACGCGGCTCCGGCGGACGGTGACGCTCACCGCCAAGAGCACGCTGCGGAAGAACCCGCTGCTGGCGCCGCTCATCCGCGCCATGCACGTGATCGAGCTCCACCGTTCGCAGGACGTGGCGGAGGGCGCCGATCCCGCGCGGAACGACGCGGCGCTCGCGGCCTGCGCGGCGCGGCTGGCGGAGGGCGGCTGCATCGTCGTCTTCCCCGAGGGGGTGAGCCACAGCGATCCGCGGATGCGGCCCTTCCGCACCGGCGCGGCACGCATCGCCCTGGCATACGTGGACGCGCACCCGGCCGGGCCGCCCCTCGCGCTCGTCCCCGCGGGACTGCACTTCGAGGCGAAGGAGCGCTTCCGCTCGGCCGCCGGCGTGGTGTTCGGGGAGCGCATCGACCTGCACGCCTGGCGGCGGGAGAATCCCCAGGCCGACGCGCGCGCGCTCACGGAGCTGATCGAACGGCGGATCCGCGCGCTGACGGCGAACTACGAGGCCGAGCGCGACGTGGAGACCTTCGCGCGGGCGGCGGAGCTGCTGGAGACCGCGGGCGCGCCACCGCCGCCGCTGGGGCAGGAGCCGGCTCCGGACTTCGCGGCGCAGGTGGCGCTGGTCCACCGGCTGCAGGAGGGGCGGGCGTGGCTCGCGCGCGAGCGGCGTGGCGAGCTGGAGGCGCTGGAGGAGCGCGTCCGCGCCTTCGCGCGCAAGGTGGGGCGCCTCGGCGTGGCGCCGGCGGAGCTCTTCCTGCCGATGGAGGCGGGGCGGGCGGCGTTCTTCGTCTTCCGCGAGGTGGAGCTGCTGCTGGCTGGCGCGCCGCTCTTCGCCTGGGGGTGGATCAACGCCCTCCCCGCGTACGCCGTCACCCGCGCGCTGGTCGGGAAGACGTCGAAGGACCGCGACCACTTCGCCTCGAACGCCGTCTTCCTGGGCATCCCCGTCTTCCTGCTCTGCTTCGCCCTGCAGGTGGGCGCGGCCGCGGCGGTGACGGGCTCGTGGGGATGGGCGGCGGTGTATGCCCTGTCGCTCCCGTACGCCGGGGCGGTGGCGCTCCTCTACCGCGACCGGGCGGGCGTCGCCTGGCGGCGACTGCGCACCTTCGTGCTCTTCGCGCGCCGGCCCGCGCACCGCCGGCGCCTGGTGGCCGAGGCCGAGTCGCTCCTGGCCGACCTCCGCGCGCTGGCGGAGGAGTTCGAGCGCGCCGCCGCCCAGCCGCCGGCACCGGCGTGAACCCTCACCGCGAACCGACCATGCGCCTCCGACCGATTCCCCTCGCCGTCGCCGTCGCGGCGATCTCCACCGTCGCCGTCCCCGCGGCGGCGCAGCGCGGGTGCGCCATCCCCCGCGGCCAGGTGGTGGTGGTGATCGGCAGCGAGCCGCTGGAGATGGTGCCCGGCGAGTCGAAGGTGCTCCCGATCGGCACCTCCGAGGCGCCGTACGTGCCGCTGACGCCGCTGCCGCCGGGGTGCAGGCCGCGCTGGTCGGTGTCGAAGGTGTCGCGCGCGGCCATCGACGCGGCCGGCAGGCTGCAGGTGAGCCGGTACGCCAGGATCGGCGACACGATCGTCGTGACCGCCGACGTCGCCGGGCAGAGCGTGTTCCAGGCGGTGCACGTGATCGACCCGCGTCCCAACCCCATCGCCGGCGCGTGGACGCAGGAGGGCACCGCGCAGTGCACCGGCCGGGCGCCCACCGAGCCCGTGCGCGAGCTGATGATCCGGCGCGACGGGCGCTTCTCGGTCACCTTTACGCCCTTCGAGACCTACAAGGACTACTGGGGGACGTACACCTACGACGGGGCCGCCGGCGCGCTCGCCATGCGCGCGGTGGGCGGGAACCGCGTTCCCGAAGGAATCGACCTCGCCGGTACCGCGCGGGTGGAGAACGGTCGGCTGGTGCTGCGCGGCGTCTGGCTCGGCCAGCCCGAGCCGGGCGCGCCCCGCGCCTGCACCTACACCTTCCATCGGTGATCGCCGTCCTTCATGCGTCGGTGAGCGCCGGGCGAGAAACATCGAACAGCCGAAACGCTTCGAGGTCATCCCGAGGCTCGGCCACGCGGAACCCGCCACCGCACCGATGTCCGCAGAGCCGAGGGATCTATTCGGAGAGCCGCGGGGCCTGGGCGCGGCAGCGTCGCGAATGGCGGGCCTCGCATTGTCCGACGGCTGGCGCTACCGCAGCTGCCGTGCGGCTTCCGCTGCGGGCCTCGTGGCGGCCGTGATCAGATCCTTCGGCCTGCGACGTCTACTGGGACACAAGGTCAGGCGAGGCCGGGCCTCAGGATGACACGAATGCGGGCGTGGTTCTCCAATAGTCCCTTGAGAAATCCTTTGATTCGATCAAGATGACCCTGGAGCTCACCGATCCCGCCGCGGCGGAAGCCGTCGTCAGCGGCGGCAAGGGCGCGAGCCTCGCCCGCCTGACGCAGGGCGGCTTCGCGGTGCCGCCCGGCATCATCGTTCCCGCCGCGGCGTACCGCGCCTTCCTCGCCGCCGCCCCCGGCATCGGCGCGATGGTGTCCGCGCTGCGGCCGGAAGACGCGGCGGAGCTGCACGCGCGCTGCGCCGCCATCCGCGCGACGCTGGTCGCCGCGCCGCTGCCGCCGGAGCTCGACGCGGCGCTGCGGGCGCGGCTCCCGGCGCTGCTCGACGGCGGCCGCGTTTCGGTGCGCTCCTCCGCCACGCTCGAGGACCTGGCGGGCGCGGCCTTCGCCGGGCAGCACGACACCTACCTGAACGTGGCCGGCGTCGACGGCGTGCTGGACGCGGTGCGGCGCTGCTGGGCCTCGCTCTGGGAGGACCGCGCGGTGCGCTACCGCCACGAGCGCGGCTTCGCGCTGGATGCGGCGGCGATGGCGGTGGTGGTGCAGCGGATGGTGCGCAGCGAGGTGGCCGGGGTGGCGTTCTCGATGGACCCCGTGCGCGGCGACCTGGACCGCATCGTGGTGAACGCCGCCTGGGGGCTGGGCGAGACGGTGGTCTCCGGCGAGGGCGGCGTGGACCAGTACGCCCTCTCCAAGCGCACCGGCGAGGTGCTGGAGCGCGTGATCGCGGAGAAGACGCACGCGCTCCTCTCCACCGGCGACGGCACGGAGCGCGTGGAGGTGGATGCGGCGCGCCGCACGGCGCCCGCGCTTTCGGACGGCGAGCTCGCCGCGCTGCGGGAGCTGGTGATGCGCGCCGAGCGGTTCTACGCCTTTCCGCAGGACACGGAGTGGGCGCTGGCGGAGGGCGAGCTGTACCTCCTCCAGTCGCGCCCGGTGACGGAGTTCCCCGCGCGCTGGACGCGCGACGAGTCCGCGGAGCGCTTCCCCAATCCCATCACCCCGCTCACCTGGGACTTCACCACCACGGGCTTCCACGAGTCGCTGGCGCACTCGCTGGAGCTGCTCGGCTATCCCCCGTTCGCGGGCACCTGGTTCGAGCGCTTCGACGGCTACGTCTACGGCAATCAGACGGCGGTGCAGCTCTTCACGCAGGGGCTGCAGGTGCGCGTGGACACCCTGGAGGAGCTGCGGGAGAAGAAGGACGACTGGATCGCGCGCTACCGCTGGGTGCAGGAGCTGCCGGTGGCCTGGGCGCGCGACCTGGACCGCTACCTCCTGGGGCTCGGCCGCCTCTCCGCGGTCGACCTGCACTCGCTGGACGACACCGCGCTCTGGCATCACCTGCAGGCGGTCGACGCCCTCGGCCGCGAGTACTTCCGCCCCAACATCGCCATCTCCATCACCCAGGGCGTCCTGCACCGCACGCTCTACGGGATCGTGGCGATGCTGGTGGGCGGCGAGCGAGCGCCCGCGCTGTACGACGGGCTCACCTGCTTCTGCGAGACCAAGACGAACCTGGTGAACGCCGACCTCCACCGCCTCTACCGGCTGGTGCGCGAGGACCCGGCGCTGGAGCGCGCGCTGCTGGAGACGGAGCGGCGCGCGCTCTGGGAGAGCGACGCGCTCGCCGGCCACCCGCGCTTCGCGGCGGCGTTCGCGCGCTTCATCGAGAACCACGGTCACCGCGAGGTGGATTTCGACGCGTACGTGCCGACGTGGAGCGGCCAGCCCTGGGTGGTGCTGGAGAACCTGCGGCTGATGCTGCTGCAGGGCGACATGGCCGACCCCGCCGAGCGCGAGGTGGAGCTGCGCGCCCGCCAGTCCGCCGCCGAGCGCGAGTACCTGGAGGCGATGCCGCCCGACCTGCGCAACTTCGCCGCCGAGCTGCTGCGGCTCACCCGGGCCTACACGGGGCTCGACGACCTGGAGCACTACCAGACCACGCGCCTCTCCATCCCCTTCCGCGCCGCCATCGTCGAGGTGGGCCGCCGCCTGGCCCTGCACGGCGTGCTCGACGCGCCCGACGACGTCTTCTTCCTCCACAAGCCCACCCTGGCGGCGCTGATGGAAGACGGCGCCGCGCCGGGCGCCGCCGAGGAGGCGCGCCGCAACCGTGCCGAGTACGAGGCGGCGAAGGGTCGCACTCCGCCCCGCGTCCACGGCGAGGAGGCCGAGGCCCCGTCCGAAGGCGCGCTGCGCGGCCTCCCCGGCTCGCCCGGCGTGGCGGAGGGCCCCGTCTGCCGGGTGCACGGCGTGGAGGACTTCGCGCGCTTCACCCCCGGCTCGGTGCTGGTGGCACGCACCACCAACCCCGCCTGGACCCCGCTCTTCTACTCCGCCGTCGCGGTGGTCACGGAGAGCGGCGGCCCCCTTTCGCACGGCGCCGTGACCGCGCGCGAGGTCGGCGTCCCCGCCGTGATGGCCGTCCACGGCGCCCTTACCGCGCTCCGCGACGGCGAGCGCGTCCGCGTCAACGGCGCGCAGGGCACGGTCTCGCGAGCTTGAGACGATTCTGGATCTTCTTCCCCGCTGCGGGTTCAGCGGGCGGCGCCGAGCACGATGGCGCCGAGGATGGCGCCGGTCATGCAGAGCAGCGTGGCGCGGCCGACCCAGCGGAACTTGGTGCTCGCCACCGCGCTCACGCTGAAGATCTGCACCGCCAGGTGGTCCAGCAGCTCGCGGCGGGTGCGGCGGTTGAGCTCCTGCACGAACGCCTGCGACGAGCCGTGGGCCAGGATGCTCTCCCAGAAGACGTACCCCGCGCTGAAGTTGCGCACCAGCCGCGGGCGGATGGACCAGGCGGCGGCGAGCACCGCGCCGCCCAGGCACATGAAGGTGAGCAGCGCCGCCACCGCGGTCAGCTTCCACTCGCCGAGCGGGCGCGCGAAGGTCTGGTGGAAGCGGCCGGAGTAGAGCAGGCTCAGCACGGCGCCGGAGAGCACGATCACCGACCCCGCCTTGGTGTCGGAGAAGCGGACGTTCTCGCCGATGTAGTTGTTGAGGTTCCAGAGGAACTGCTCCATCCACTCGTCCTCTTCCACCCCGACGATGGTAGCTCCCTCGGCGGGGTCGGAGAGGACGGTGTCGATCGGTGCGGCGTGCGGCGCCGGGATCGGGCCGGGGTCCGGCGCGGGGACCGGGTCGGGCGTGGTGTCGGGCATGGCGTGCGGCTCGCGGAGAGGCGGCGGGACGAGGCGGCGGCGGAGCAGGTGCGGCGCCGCGACAATGTAGCGAATGCCGCGCGTTCGCGGCAGAACCGGGAGACGTGGTGACGAAGGACTGGAGGACGTACATCGGCGCGCTGCTCTGCGCCGGCCTGGCCGCGGGGTGCGAGGTGGCGGAGGTCACCACCGCGCCCGGCGAGGACATGGTGGTGGTCGAGGCCGTGCTGCGCACCGACCGCGCGGTGCAGCAGGTGCTGCTCCACCGCACGGTCGACGGCACCCTGGCGGGCGGCGTCGACGGCGCCCGCGTCACCGTGACGGGCGCCGCGGGCGACGTGCACACGCTGGTGCCCAGGAGCGGATGCTACTTCATCGACCCGCTCTACGCGCGCTCCGACACGCTCGACTTCGACGGGAGCTGCTACGCGACCACCGTCGGCGACGTGGGGTGGGTGCAGCCGTCGCAGACCTACGACCTGCGGGTGGAGACGCCCGACGGAAAGGTGATCCAGGGGCGGACCACGGTCCCGGGCGCGTACCAGCTCCCGTCGCTGCGCCAGAACGCGGCGCTCGACTTCGCCTGCTCGCTGGCGCCCGACAGCACCTTCGAGCTGCTCTGGACGCAGAGCAAGGGCGCGTGGAGCTACGTGGCCGACCTCAGCATCACCGGGCTCTCGGGGCTGGCCGGGCACGGCCTCCACATCCCCGACCCCATGCTGGTGCGCGGCGTCTCGGTGTCGCAGGCCGACACCACGCTGGTACTGCCGACGGAGTTCGGTGTCTTCGAGCGCCTGCAGTACGACAGCGAGCTGCTGCTGGCCATCCGCAACGGCTTTCCCGAGGGGGCGCGGATGGACCTGGTGCTGGCGGCCGTGGACCGCAACTGGCTGAACAGCGTGCGCGGCACGGGCTTCAACCCCTCGGGGCTGGTCCGCATCTCGACGGTGGTGGGCGACGGGGTGGGCGTGTTCGGCTCGCTCAACGTGCAGCGCGCGATCGTGGCGGTGCGGAAGTCGACCTTCATCCCGCGCTGCGGCGTGCACTGAATCGCCGGCGCACAAATGGAAGGCCCCCGGAGCGGGGAGCTCCGGGGGCCTTGCCGGGGGGTCGGGCAGCGCCGAAGGGCGTCGGGGGCGGGGGCTTGCTGCGGTCGGTTGGGGCGGGTTGGGCGGTGCGGGTTCGAAATACAAACCGTTCAGGATTCCTGCGTGCGCTGTCCCCCCTGCGTTCGCCCGTATGAAGGGCACAAGGCAGGCCACGGGCCGTGCCCGCGGAGCTCGAAACCTATCTACCCCTCCTGCAAACACTTGCACCTGCCGTCTCCTGGATCGGGCATGGCACGGCTGGGGAGGCGCGTACACACCTGGGACATCCGCGCCCCGCCGCGCCGGGACGGTGTCCTCCGAGTCGGCCGGAACTCGATCGGCATTGCGCGCGAGCCGCCGGGGCAGATCGCGCGCCGGGGTGGAGAGCCCGACGGGGGAGTGGTATCTTCAGGAATTACGCGGTTTGCCGGTTCTTTTCGAAGCGGAGCGGATGGCGAAGAAGTACGGGATCCGGGAGGTGTTCGCGACGCTGCAGGGCGAGGGGGCGCAGGCCGGCTCGCCCGCGGTGTTCCTGCGCTTCGCGGGGTGCAACCTGGGCTACGACGTCTGCCCCTGGTGCGACACCGACTGGGTGAAGGCGCATTACCTGGAGGACCTGGAGGGGACGCTGGCGCTGGTCGCCGGCGCGGCGGAGGAGGGGTTCGGCGGGGAGCGGCCGGGGCTGCTGCTGGTGGCCACCGGCGGCGAGCCCAGCCTGCAGCTCGACCGTCCGCTCTCCGACGCGCTGCGGGCGCGCGGCTACCGCATCTCCATGGAGTCGAACGGCGCGCGGCCGGTGGACCGCTCGCTGGTGGACTGGCTCACCGTTTCGCCCAAGCAGGCGGAGTTCGCCCAGAAGGAGGGCGACGAGCTGAAGGTGCTCTTCTCCGGCGCCCACGCGCCGGGAATCACGCCGGACGCCGACGCGGTGCGGCGGCTGGCGGAGGATACGCGGTTCGCGCACTACTTCCTGCAGCCCGTCGACCTTCCCGAGCGGGGCGGGCCCAACTTCGCCGAGGCGGTGCGCGCGGTGATGGAGCTGGGGCCGCCGTGGCGCCTCAGCGTGCAGACGCACAAGGTCACGGGGATCCCGTGAGGCCGGCGTCCCGCGCCGGCTGACGCGTGCGCGCCTTCTACACCGACCGCTTCGTGCTTCCCCTCCCCGAGGGGCACCGCTTCCCGATGGTGAAGTACCGCCGGGTGCGCGAGCGCTGCCTGGAGGAGGGGATCCTCTCCCCCGCCGACCTGGCCGAGCCGCCCGCCGCCGGGTGGGACGAGCTGGCGCTGGTGCACGACGCGGAGTACCTCGCTGCCGTGCGTGACGGCGCGCTGCCGCCGCTGGCGCAGCGCCGCATCGGCTTTCCCTGGAGCGCCGAGATGGTGGAGCGCTCGCGCCGCTCCGCCGGGGCGACGATCGAAGCGGCGCGGGTGGCGCTGGCGGAGGCGGCGGAGCACGGCTGGGGCGTGGCGGCGAACCTGGCCGGCGGCACGCACCACGCCTGCGCCGACCACGGCGAGGGCTTCTGCGTGTTCAACGACGCGGCGGTCGCCGTCCGCGTGCTGCAGCGCGAGGGGGCGGTCCGCCGCGCGATCGTGGTCGACTGCGACGTGCACCAGGGGAACGGCACGGCGGCGATCTTCGCGCGCGACCCCTCCGTCTTCACCTTCTCCATCCACGGCGCGCGCAACTTCCCCTTCCGCAAGGAGCGCGGCTCGCTGGACGTGGAGCTCCCCGACGGCGCCGGCGACGACGTCTTCCTCGGCGCGCTCGACCTCCATCTCCCGCACGCGCTGGCGGAGTTCCGCCCGGACCTCGCCATCTACCTGGCGGGCGCGGACCCCTGGCGCGACGACCGCTTCGGGCGGCTGGGGATGACGAAAGAAGGACTGGCGGAGCGCGACCGCTACGTGCTGGGGCTGCTGCGGGAGACGGGGATCCCGACGGCGGTGGCGATGGCGGGAGGCTACGCGCGCGACACGGAAGACACGGTCGACATCCACGTCGCCACCCTGCGGATCGCCGCGGCGATGGCTCCGCGTCTCCGTGATCCGCTGGAACTGGAGCGGACGCCGGCTCAGCGCCCTCTCCGGCTCGCCTAGGCTCGCCACCTCTACCGTACCGGGAGAGGTTGAATTCCCCAGCGCCCGCGCTCTTCCTCACCGGCCGCGCTGCGTCTGCCGAACGACATCGCGCGCAGGCTCCACCGCCGCCGCGTCCACTCCCCTCTCCCGGTACGGGAGAGGGCTTGCGCTCTCAGGCGCAGGGAGAGGGCGCCGCGGCCGCGGAAACGACGAGGGTCCGAACCGGAGAGGACGTCAGTCCGTCCTCAGGCGATCGAGCACGGCGGTCCGGATGCGCGCGAAATCTGCGTCGTCCAGGGCAGGTACGGCACCGTCGGTAGATACCGGCGCCTCCAGCCGCACCCACGATACGCAGCCGTCGTAGCCGGCGGTGTTGGGGATGACGTGCGGCTGCGGGAGGAGGTAGGCGCGCACGATCAGCACGTGCAGGTAGGGCCTGCCGCGGTACTCGAAGCGCGAGCGCAGCGTGTCCGCCGAGAACGGCTGCAGGTCGCCGAGCCGCTGCAGCGCCTCCAGGCTCTCGACACGGATCGCATCCTCCACCACGCAATGGACGCGCAGCGGGATCTCGCCCGGCGGGAAGCGCGGCGTGTCGCCCAGGTGCGCGCGGAACTCGGGGGAGAGCTCGTGCTCGTTCTGGTGCCAGCCCGTGGGGAAGATCCAGAACGCGCGGTTCTCCACCTCGAAGTCGCCGCGCTGCTCGTAGATCCCGCCCTTCCGCACCAGCACCGTCAGCCGCCCGCCGGCGAGCGCGTCCTCGATCGCCGCCCACTCCTTGAGCGCGACGTCGTTCTCCGCGCGCACCGTCACGCCCGTTCGAAGGGGAGCCGCACCACCGCCGCCTCGGGACCATCGACCGAGCCGGCGCGCACCCTGCCGCCGGGCTCCACCTCGCGGCGCACGTAGCCGAGCGCGACGGTCTGCCCCAGCATCGGCGACCGCGCCACGCTCGTGATCCATCCCACGTCCTTCCCCGTCTCCGGGTGGATGAGCCGCGTGCCGGCCTCGGGGGCGGGCCCGTCGCCCAGGAGCAGGCCGCGCAGGTGGCGGTTCACGTGGCCGCGGTGGGCGATGCGGACGATCACCTCCTGCCCCGTGTAGCATCCCTTGGTGAAGGAGACGGCGCGCGTCATCAGCCCCGCCTCCTCGAACGCCTCCGTGGGGATGATCTCCTCCGTCAGCTCCGCGCCGTACCGCGGCCTTCCCGCCTCGATCCGCAGCGTCTCCAGCGTCTCCCGCCCCACCGGCGTCGCTCCGGCCGCCGTGAGCGCCGCCCGGAGCGCGGCCGCGCCCTCCGCCGCGACGAACAGGTCGAACCCCTCCTCCAGCCCGGCGCTGCGGGTGGCGGCGACCATCACCGGCGCGCCCTCGAAGCTCGCCTCCGCGTGCGCGTCCTCCTCGCGCGGCGGCTCGGCGCCGAGCAGCGCGGCGACGATCTCCCGCGAGCGCGGGCCGTACACGCCGACCTGCGCGAGGGTGTCGGAGACGTCCGCGACCTTCGCGAACATCGGCGGGACCATGCGCTTCAGGTGCTCGCGGGTGCCCTCCAGCGCCTCACGCGGGAGGTCCAGCAGTACCTCGGCGCCCTCCGGCAGCTCACGCCGGAAGACGCGCAGCTCGGCGACGGTGCGGCCCTTCGGCGTGAGCATCGCGGCGTAGACGCCCTGGCCGGCGGGGGACTTCTGCAGGTCGTTGGTGATGAGCCCCTGGATCATCCGCACGGGGTCCTTCCCCCAGAGCCGGATGCGCGCGCGGTCGCCGCGCTCGGCCACCCCGGCCGACTCGCGGACCGCGCGGTACTCGGTGGAATCCATCATGGAAGAATCGAGGTCGTCACACGGAGACACGGAGGAACGGAGAACCGCCTCCGTATGCTACCCCGGGTCGTGCGGCTGGTTTGCTTATCGGCGAAGCATACGTCGTTGAAGTCCGCGAAGGCGGACTGTGTGCCGTTGTAGCGGCGACTTCAGTCGCATATTCCCCCGTAATCCGCGGACGCGCCTTCCAGCCGATTCGTGACAGCGGGTCAGAGCAGCGCGGCGGTGGAGCGGCTCTCGCGCGCCACCTGCTCCATCAGGCACTGGCGCGGCTCCTTGTCCGGGCGCCAGCGCAGGAAGCGCGTGCCGTGGCGGAAGCGCCCACCGGTGAAGTGGTCGTACTGCACCTCCACCACCAGCCTGGTGGCGAGCGGCTCCCACTGCGTGGACCGCTCGGTGGACCAGCGGCTGGGGCCACCGGGCGCGGCGCCGGTGAACCCCGGCGGCTGCACCAGCTTCTCCAGCCGCGGCGTGAGCTCGGCCCGCTCCTCTTCCGCGATCGCCGAGCAGAAGCCGACGTGGTGGAGCAGCCCATCCGCCGTGTAGAGGCCCAGCAGGAGCGAGCCCACGATCGGCTTCTTCTGCGCGTAGCGGAAGCCGCCCACCACGCAGTCGGCGGTGCGCAGGTTCTTGATCTTCACCATGGCGGTGCGCTCGCCCGGCGCGTAGGCCGCGTCGAGGCGCTTCGCCATCACCCCGTCCAGCCCCTTCACGCCGCCGGTGAGCCATCCCTGCGCCGTCTTCGCGTCCGCCGTGCCGCGGGAGAGGCGGATGGGGCCGTCGGCGTCGAAGTACTGCGCCGCGAACTCCTCCAGCTTCGCGCGGCGCTCCTCCAGCGGCCGGTCCGCCAGCGGCCCTCCGCGCGGCCCCAGCAGCAGGTCGAAGGCGACGAAGACCGCCGGGTGCGCCGCCGCCAGCTTCTGCACGCGGCTCGCGGCGGGGTGCAGGCGGAGCTGCAGCTCCTCGAACGAGAGCGAGTCGCCCACCGGCACCACGATCTCGCCGTCCAATATGAAGCGCTTCGCGCGCACGGCGCGGATCGCCTCGACCACGTCGGGAAAGTAGCGGCCGAGCGGCTTCCCGGCCTTGGAGCGCAGGTCCACCTCGTCGCCGTCGCGGAACGCGAGGCAGCGGAATCCATCCCACTTCGGCTCGTAGTACCACCCGTGGCCTGAAGGGATCTCCGCGCCGGTGTCGGCCTCCATGGGGGCGTAGTCCACCCCGATCGGCAGCTCCATCGTGGCTCAGATCACCTTGGAGAGGTCGAAGCGGCCGCGGTTGAGGAGGAGCGGGCGGTAGAGGTCGCCCAGCTCGCGCACGCGGTCGGGAACGTTGCGCAGGGTGAAGTCGCCGAGCTCGATCCCCTCCTCGATCTCCTCCCAGGTGACGGGGGTCGAGACGGTGGCGCCGGGCTTGGCGCGGACGGAGTAGACCGAGGCCAGGGTGCGGCCCCAGGCGTTCTGGTTGTAGTCCACCAGCACCCGCCCGGCGGGGCGCTTGGCCACGCGGTACTCGGCGGTCACCACCTTCGGGTAGAGCGCCTCCATCGCGCGGGCGAACTCCTTGGCGAAGGCCCACACCCGCTTCTGCAGCAGCCCGCGCACGATGGGGACGTAGACGTGGATCCCCTTCGACCCCGTGGTCTTGGGGTAGCTCTTCATCCCCAGCCGGGAGAGGGCGTCGCGCACCAGCAGCGCCACCTCGCGCACCCGCTCGAACTCCGCGCCGGGCACGGGGTCCAGGTCGAAGTGCACGTAGTCGGGGCGGTCGTAGTCCTCACAGGTGCCGTACCACTGGTTCAGGTCGATGCACCCCAGGTTCACCACCCAGAGGAGCGACGCCACGTCGTTGACGATGGGGAAGTCGATGATGCTCTTGGACTTGTGCTCGATGGCGCAGGTCTGCAGCCACTCCGGCGCGCCGGGCGGCGTGCGCTTCATGAAGAAGAAGGGGCCGTTCCAGCCGTTGGGGTAGCGCTTCATCACCATCGCGCGGCCCTTCAGGTGGGGGATCAGCCAGCGCGAGACGGAGACGTAGTAGCGCAGCAGATCGCCCTTGGTGATCCCCAGCTCCGGCCAGAAGGGCTTGTTCAGGTTGGTGAGCCGCACCGTGCGCCCGCCCACCCTCACCTCGCACGCCTTCCCGCGCGCGGGGATGAGCTCCGGCCCCGCGTCGGCGTCGCGCACGTTCGCCGGGGCGGGCTTCGCTCGGCCGGCTGGCTTCGTCGCGGTGCGGGGCTCGGGGCTCATCGGCGGCCTCTGCGGCGTGGATGCGGGGATCGGCGGCGGCGATGCGCAACAACCGGACCCCGTCGGCCCTCACCCTGGCGCTGCGCGCCGGTCCCTCTCCCGAAACAGCCCGGGAGAGGGACGAGGGCTCGCTTCGCTCGCGGCATGGCTGGGGCGGAGCAGGCCGGGGCGGCGATCCGCGGGTGAAGGCAGGGCGGATGAATCCGCTGCAACAGGAACACGATGTCCGCCTGCGCGGACTCCCACCTGCCGTGTGGCCTCCGCCGCGGGGCACGCGACGGGCCGCGCTGCGGCCGAGGTGCGCCGACCTCGGCCGCAGAGTCCCCATCGCGTGCCGGTGAGCTGCGGCTGCACCGCCGCCGGTAGTCCGCGCAGGCGGACTTCGTGTGGTTGTTGCCGCGGATTTATCCGCCCTGGCCCAATGCGGCCTTTCGAGTGAGTTGCCTCCGCCGGCCTCCGCTCCTTAGCTTCGACTCGGCTTCGAATCCGCTCTCGATCCCCCCGCACCGTTGACGCACATCGACCCGAGCTGGTGCGCGCGCATCAACGCCCACCGTCGTCAATCGGAAGAGCCGGAGTCTCCCGCCGCTGCACATGCGCCACCTGCGCCATCGAGGTCCGGCTCTCCGTACCGGCTGCGCGAGGTGCCGAAGGAGCACGTCTGCGAGTGCTGCGGGACGGTGATGTACGACCACCACTGCAAGATCGTCTGCCCCAACTGCGGCTACAAACGTGACTGCTCCGATCCCTGAGCCCCTGCCGTGGCTCTTTCGTGCCTCTGCGCCGCTGCGTGAGACCTTTCAGCGTCAGAATGCGACAGGTCGTCCCGTTCCAGCACGAAGGGACTTGACGCCTCGCGCGCGGGGCCGCATCATACCATCTGCTAGAGAATTAGCAGCCAATCCCGCCCGGCTGTTCCACCCGGATCCACCCCGATGAGCAAGACTTCCGCGCAGGCCCAGCTCAGCCGCCGCGAGCGGCAGATCATGGACGTGGTGTACCGGCTGGGGAAGGCGGCCGTCAGCGACGTGCTGGAGCGCCTCCCCGACCCGCCCAGCTACTCCGCGGTGCGCGCGCTGATGCGCATCCTGGAGGAGAAGGGGCACCTGAGCCACGAGCAGGACGGCCCGCGCTACGTGTACCTCCCCACCGTGCCCCGCGACGCCGCGCAGGCCTCGGCGCTCTCGCACCTGGTGCGCACCTTCTTCGGCGGCAGCGCCGAGGCCGCGGTGGCCGCGCTGCTGGACCTCCCCGAGCATGGGATGAGCGAGGGCGAGCTCGACCGCCTCTCGCGGCTGATCGAAGACGCCCGCGGACAGGGGCGCTGACCATGCCCGCCGCCGCCTGGACGCCCGCGCTGGCGTCCGCCGCCCTGGTCGTCGCGAAGTCCACGCTCCTGCTCGGCGGCGCGGCGGTGGCGGCGCACGCGCTGCGGCGCGGCTCGGCGGCGGCGCGGCACCTGGTCTGGTCCCTGGCGCTCGGCGCCGCGATGGCGCTCCCCGCGCTGGCGCTGGTGGTCCCCGGGTGGAAGCCCGGCTTCCTCGCCGTCCTCCGCCCGTCGCCCGGCGCGTGGGGGATGGAGGCTGGTGCGGCGGCGGCGGTCCCCGCGCTCTCCCTCGCCACCGTCGCCGCCCTGGTCTGGGCGGCGGGCGCGGCGGTGGTGCTGGCGCGGCTGGCGCTGGCGCTGCGGGCCGCCGGGCGGCTGGCCCGCCACGCCGAGGTGGTCGAGGACCCGGCGTGGACCGGCCTCCTGGAACGGCTGGGGCGGGCGATGGAGATCGGCCGTCCCGTGGCCCTGCTGCGCAGCGACGAGGCGGCCATGCCGCTCACCTGGGGCGCGCTCCGCCCCTCCATCCTCCTCCCCGCCGAGGCGGACGCCTGGCCCGAGGAGCGGCGCCGCGTGGTGCTGATGCACGAGCTGGCGCACGTGGCCCGGCGCGACTGCCTGGTGCAGACGCTGGCCGCGGTGTGCTGCGCGGCGTACTGGTTCCATCCCGGCGCCTGGTGGGCCGCGCGGAAGATGCGCGAGGAGCGCGAGCAGGCGTGCGACGACCGGGTGCTGGCCGCCGGCGCGCGCGCCTCGGACTACGCCGGCCACCTGCTGGACGTGGCGCGCGCCTGCCGCACGCCGCTCTGCGCCGCGGCCATCGCCATGGCCGCGCCCAGCCAGCTCGAGGGGCGCGTGCGCGCGGTGCTGGAGCCGCGCCGCGACCGCCGCGCGGTCACCCGGCGCACCGGCGCGGTCTGCGCGGGGGCGGTGCTCCTCGCCATCGCCCCGCTCGCCGCGGTGTCGCCCTCGGAGCGCGCTCCGCAGCCGGAGATGGCGTGGGAGCTGCCCCCCGCGCGCTCCGCGCCGGCGCGGAAGCTCCCCGCGAGGCTGGCGGACCCCGCGCCCGCCGGCCGCCCGACGATCCGCGTGGTCGCCTCCGTGAAGCGCGCGCCCCGCTCGGCCCTCACCGCGGTCGCCGCCACCGAGGCTCCGCGCGCCGCCCGTCCGGAGCGCGCCGCGCAGGCGAAGCCGAAGCCCGCCCGCGGCGAGAGCCCCGCGCTGCTCGCCAGCGTCGACGCCCGCGGCGGCGTGAACCTGAACCTGAAGGCGCTCCGCGCCGCCCGCACCGGCCGGCCGCTGCGCGTGCGGGTGGAGGGGCACGGCTCCAGCTCGGCCTCCACCATCGACATCCGGCTGAACCCGGAGCTGCAGGCGATGGTCGCCGAGGTCGCCACCGCCGTGTCCAAGCCGTCCTGCCCCCGCTACGGCCCCACGCGGCTCACGCGGAAGTTCGACGACATCGTGCGCAGCGTGGCGGCCTCGTCGTCCGGCGGCGGGAGCGACTTGGCCGGGCGCATGCTCGACGAGCTGAACGCCGGCCTCTCGCGCGCCGCGCGCGCCGGCACGCTCGTCGAGGGAGAGTCCGGCGGCGCCTGAGCCCCGGCGAAGCATCGCCGGGGCTTTCCGCGGCTGGGTATGCTAAAAAATTAGCGTTGGATGAAACCCGCGGCCGATGCCATCCGTTTACTCCGGGAACGACGGGTAAGATGGGAACTGGGGAGCTTTTACGGCGAATCGGGGTACATCCAACCTTTCGCCCTCTTCGCAGATCCAATGTCCATCCCCGGGCATGCGCCCGGGGCAGGCGCTTCACGCCGTCCATCCAGGCCCGCCGCGGTCCGGCGCGGCCTCAACACCCTCCGCAGAATCGACCGATGAACAGAACCCTCGTCCGCCTTGCGTCGGCGGTTGCGGCGCTCCTCCTGGCGGGCCCGCTCGCCGCGCAGCAGACGCTCGCGCAGACCTCTCCGCCGGCGAACGGCGCCGTCACCTCCTCCGGCGCGCCGGCGCGCGTGCTCCGCGCGGCGAGCGCCGCGGCGGTGAAGGTCGACGGCCGCCTGGACGAGGCGGCCTGGGCCTCCGCGCCCGCCGCCACCGAGTTCGTGCAGCAGTCGCCCAACGACGGCAGGCCCGCCACCGAGCGCACCGAGGCGCGCGTGCTCTTCGACGGCGAGGCGATCTACGTGGCGATGCGGATGTACGACGCGCACCCGGACTCGATCCTGGCGCAGCTCACCCGCCGCGACCAGGGCTCCACCTCCGACGGCGCGCGCGTCTTCATCGACAGCTACAACGACAAGCGCACCGCCTTCGTCTTCGGGCTGAACCCCAAGGGGGTGAAGGACGACTTCCTGCGCTACGACGACGGCGGCGGCGTCGACAACGGCTGGGACGCGGTGTGGGAAGGCGCCGCCCAGGTCGACTCGCTGGGGTGGACGGCGGAGTTCCGCATCCCCCTCTCGCAACTGCGCTTCAACGCCGCCTCGGTGAACGCGGGCGGGCGCTGGGGGGTGAACTTCCGCCGCTACATCGCGCGCCGCGGCGAGGTGGCCTTCTGGTCGCCGATCTCGTCCAACGCCAACGCCTTCGTCTCGCTCTTCGGCGAGCTCGAGGGGCTCAGCGGGCTGCGGCAGGCGCGGCGGCTGGAGATCCTCCCCTTCGTGACCTCGAAGGTCGACCGGGTGCCCTCGGTGGAGCGCAACGCCTTCGTGCGGCAAACCAACTACGCCACCTCGATCGGCGCCGACGTCAAGGCGGGGCTCCCCGGCGGGCTCACCCTCTCGGCCACCATCAACCCCGACTTCGGCCAGGTGGAGGTGGACCCGGCGGTGGTGAACCTCTCCGCCTTCGAGACCTTCTTCCCCGAGCAGCGGCCGTTCTTCGTGGAGGGCGCCGACATCTTCCAGTTCGGGGGCCTCAACACCTTCAACGACTACGGCTTCACCCAGTTCTTCTACTCGCGCCGCATCGGGCGGCAGCCGCAGGGGAGCGTGAACGACCCCGACGCGGTGGAGGAGAGCGCGCCCGAGGCCACCACCATCCTGGGTGCCGCCAAGGTGAGCGGAAAGCTGGGCGGCTGGTCGATCGGACTGATGGACGCGCTCACCAGCCGCGAGACGGCGCGCTTCCGCACCGGCGGCGGGATCGACGACCGCTACCCGGTGGAGCCGCTCAGCAACTACTTCGTCGGCCGCGTGCGCCGCGACTTCGGCAAGGGCGCCACGGTGGTCGGGGCGATGCTGAGCGGGGTGGGGCGCGACCTGGAGGGGAACGAGTTCGACCCGTACCTGCGCGGCCGCGCCTTCGTGGGCGGCATCGACGGCTCGCACTCCTGGGGGAACCGCGAGTGGACGCTCTCGGGCTTCTTCGCGGGGAGCCGGGTGAGCGGGAGCGACGAGGCCATCGCGCGGACGCAGCGCTCGGCGGCGCACTACTTCACCCGGCCCGACGCCGACTACCTGGCCTACGACCCCACCCAGGGCTCGCTCCAGGGCCACAACCTGGGCGCCTCGATCAGCCACAGCGGCACGTGGGACGTCTCGGCCACCTACAAGCAGGTGAGCCCCGGGTTCGAGACCAACGACATCGGCTTCATGAACCGGGCGGACTACCGCGCCTTCTCCACCTTCTACGGGCGGCGGATGAACAAGCCGGTGGGGGCCTTCCGCAGCCGCACGGCGTACATCTACCACAACGCGGCCTGGAACTTCGGCGGCGACGTGATCTTCAACGGGCTGGGCTTCGGCGCGAACGCACAGCTCAAGAACTTCTGGTACCTGGGGATGTTCGGGGGGGTGAGCGCCTCGCGCTTCGACGACCGCGTGTCCTTCGGCGGGCCGGCGATCCGCCGGCCGGGCGGCTGGAACGTGGGCCTCGACGTGAGCACCGACGACCGCAAGCCGCTCTCCCTGAGCTGGGGCGGCTCGTACAACGACAACGGCGGCGGCGGCTACAACCAGTCGGTGTACGCGGGCGTCAACTACCGGCCGACCTCGTCGGTACGGCTGAACGTGGGCCCGCAGCTCACCCGCGCCCGCGACGCGCTGCAGTTCATCACCGCCGAGGAAGACGCGGCGGCCACGGAGACCTTCGGTACGCGCTACGTCTTCGCCAGCGACAGGCGCACCGAGCTCTCGATGTCGACCCGGCTGGACTGGACCTTCACCCCCACGCTCAGCCTGCAGCTCTACGCGCAGCCGTACATCTCGGCCAACGACTTCGTCAACCACCGCTCGCTGGCGCGGCCGCGCAGCTACGACTTCGACCCGTACGCGAGCGCAGGCAACGACGACTTCACCTTCATGTCGCTGCGCGGCAACGCGGTGCTGCGCTGGGAGTACCGGCCGGGGAGCACACTCTTCTTCGTCTGGCAGCAGAACCGCGCCGGCGACGCCGCCACGGGCGACTTCGACTTCGGCGGCAACACCTCGGGGATCTTCGACCGGGCGTCGCGCAACGTGCTGCTGATCAAGGCGACGTACTGGCTGAACCGGTAGGGCCGCGCTGCGCGCGGAAGACGCGGAGGAACCGAGAAGGGCGCGGAGGAACGGACAGAACCACGGGTTCTCGTCCGTTCCTTTGCGTCTCCGCCTTACAGCCTTTGGGAAACGCTGAAACGGCCGAAACACTCGAGTGTCATCCCGAGGCTCAGCCCCGACGAACCCGATGCCGCACCGGTGTCCGCGGAGCCGAGGGACCTGGCCGGGGAAGCCGCGGAGCCCGGGCGCGGCAGCGTCGCGAATGACGGGTCTCGCGGCGGTCGAGACACGATGTTGCCGCGGCTGCCGTGCAGCTTCCGCAGCGGGCCTCGTGGCGGCCGTGGTCAGATCCTTCGGCCCTGCGCAGCCCATCGTGGACACGGGGTGAGGTGAGGCCGGGCCTCAGAGGGTGTTGCTGAACGCGCACATTCCGCGGCACCACAGGTGTCATCCTGAGGCCCAGACTGTGTGAAAACACTCGCGCGGCGCAAGAGATTTGCGTAAATTGTCGCCATGCAAACGCATCCATGCCACGCAGCAGCGAGGTGCCGGTGAGCGGCTACAAGGCAGGAGTCGACCGTGGGCAG
>JBJMPM010000150.1:0-3204 GCA_045803205.1 Longimicrobiaceae bacterium | reverse complement strand
CCCCCCGCGTCTCTGCGTGCCGGATCCGGGCTCGGTTCACGCCGCAGCCGCCGCATGCGAACGTGAGCCCGGTCCCGCAGTTGTCGACGCACGAGACCGGACACGTATACGGGCACGGGGATCGTTCGTCTGATCGGCGCGCGATGTGAGGGAGATGCCTCGTCGCCTACCTGCTCGGCTTCCGCCGAATCCTCCTGCTTACACTGATCCTCACGGCGATTGCCATCCTTCAGCGCCAAGCGTCTCCTGCGTTACGGCAGTTCGTCGCGTCGATGCGCTCAACTTCTGCCGTGCAGCGCAAATAGCAACAGAACCCGCAGGCGCCGTGGCCTTCGCTCCCCGGCAGGCGTTCTCAGTCAACTACTGGCGGTTGGATATACTCAGCGACGCACCGAGCAAGATCGCGGACCGCTACAGGGCTCCCCTGGTCGTTTGCAATTCGACGCATCGTTGAAACGATCGTCTCCTCGTACCCTGCTGGCAAAGCCGCCTCCGACAGATAAGCGGAGTGCTCTACGGAACCGACCCGGCACAGGCGCCCCATCGGCCGCGAAGCAAGCTCGCTGATGCTGCCACCGAAACCTGCGCTGATCGTGCGCTGCCGCAACGCGCCGATCAGCGCCACGATGCGAATCGGAACCGAAGCGGTCCGATCTTCCGCGACACCCAACACAGCAGCGAGGATCACGGGACTACGGTTATGGGCGACGTCGAATGCGAGGGGGTGCGTGACGGCTGAATCCTCTACGGACTTAGCGGTTTGCAGCGCACGGGCGATTGCTTCGGCGCCGATCGACCCACAGGCGGCGAGCGGTCCCGACAAGGCTTGCCGGAAGGCCTCCGAATGCGGGTTGGATCCCAACTTGTTGGCAAGCACGCGGCATTCTCGGAGCGTGGGCGAGCCGCCGGGTTGTTGTCCGCGAAGCATGGGCGCGCACGCCGCATCTAGAACGAGCGTCACGACCGCTGCCGCGATACCGAGAGTTCTCGTTGTCATCAGTTGTCGTGACGGTTCGCGTCCAGGGTGCAGCCGAGGGCGAATACCTTCGGCGTGTCTGTCGAATCGAATGCAACCTGCCTCTGGCGGTAGGCGCTCCCTGCGTCGGTCAACCTCTGGAACACAACGCTAAGCTGGCTGCTGGCGATGCGCACCCGCTACCTGAACGAGTGGGGGTCGTTCGTCTTCTCCGAGGAGCGGGTGATCCAGACCTTCTCCCGCATCGAGATGCTGGTGTCGAAGCCGAAGAAGCCGCAGCCGGCGGCGATCTGATCCCCCGGGCACCGTAAAGCGGTTTCTCACAGAGGCACAGAGGAAAGCTGTGACTCTGTCATCGGGTGCCGGCCAGGTGGCGGAGGAACCAGTCGCGCGCGAGGCGGGCCACCGCGTCCAGCGCGCCGGGCTCCTCGAACAGGTGGGTGGCGCCGGGGACGATCTCCAGGCGGACCTCGGTGCCGCGCGGTATGCGCGCCATCGCCGCTTCGTTCATCCCGATCACGGGCACGTCGTCGCCGCCGACGATGAGCAGGGTGGGCGCGCGGACGAGCGGCAGCGCGTCGCCGGCCAGGTCGGGCCGGCCGCCGCGCGACACCACGGCGGACACCTCGTCCGGCCGGCGGGCGGCGGCCACCAGCGCGGCACCGCCGCCGGTGCTGGCGCCGAAGATCCCGACGGGGAGGCGGGCCGTCGCGGGGGCGCCGCGGAGCCACTGGATCGCGTGGCCCAGCCGCTCCGCCAGCATCCCGATGTCGAAGCGCAGGTGGGCGCTGTACCGGTCCGCCTCCTCCTCGGCGGGGGTCAGCAGGTCCATCAGCAGGGTGGCGAGCCCGGCCGCCTCGAGCACGCCCGCCACGTGGCGGTTGCGGGAGCTGAAGCGGCTGCTCCCGCTGCCGTGGGCGAAGAGCACCACGCCCCGCGCCCCCTCCGGCACGCCCAGATCGCCGTCGAGGACGCTCCCGCCTGAAGGGACGCGGACCGTCTCTTTCCCTGCCATCGCCGCGCGTCCGTTCACGCCGCCACCGTCACCGCGCCGCCCAGGCGCCGGCCGCCGGCTGCCGCTCCCGGGCGCGCTCCAGGAGGTCGTGCACCTCCTCGTCCGTGGTCTGCGAGAAGTCGTGGTACCAGAGCCCCACGGCATGGAAGGGTTCGGGCGTTACCGCGCAGACCATGTCGTCGACCTCCTCGCGCAGGGCGTCGCAGGTCTCCTGCGGGGCCACGGGGACGGCGACCACCAGGCGCTCCGGGTGCTGCGACCGCAGCGCGGCCACCGCGGCCCGCATGGTCGATCCCGTCGCCAGCCCGTCGTCCACCAGGATCACCGTCCGTCCGGCGATCTCGGGCTCCGGCCGGTCGCCGCGGTAGCTGCGCTCCCGCCGCTCAAGCTCCCGCTGCTCGCGCTCGGCGACGGCGTCCACCCGGTGCGTAGGGATCCCCAGCGTCTCCACCATGGAGTTCAGCACCCGGATGCCGCCGGAGGCGATGGCCCCCATCGCGAGCTCCTCGTGGCCGGGGACGCCGAGCTTCCGTACCAGGAACACGTCGAGCGGCGCGTCGAGCGCCTCCGCCACCTCGAAGCCGACGGGGACGCCTCCGCGTGGCAGGGCGAGCACCAGCAGGTTGGGGCGGGCGGCGTACGGGGCCAGCTCCGCCGCCAGCCGCCTGCCGGCGTGCACCCGGTCCCGGAAGCGAGCGTCGTCCATCCTCTCCCTCCTGTCTGTCGATGGGCCCAAGTGGCTGCGGGGCCGCAACATCCGCGCCTCTCGAAGGCACACTCGCCGGGCCGCCCCGCGGCGCGTTCGGCGACACCAAAGAATCGGCAGATTATCTACGGGTTATCGACGGATTAAGGCGGCTCTGCCGCAACGGCGTTGCTGGATCTCGCCTCGTTCCGCGCGTGTAGCTCCGGATGACGCCACTCGAACGAGCGGCGCCCCGGTTCCCCTCACCCAGGGAGAGGCCTCATGCGTATCCAGAGCAGCGTCAAGGCGGGCGGCGTGGTCCTGACCGGCGCCGACTAGCCGCGCCTCGATCGGTCGTCGGAGGGCGCCGTCCGCCCGGGCGGCGCCCGCGTCCCCCAACCCGAGGAGAGTTCCCATGAACATCAGGACCCGCATCCGGGCGGGCGGCGTCACGGCCACCGGCAGCGACTGACTCGAAGGCGCGCGCAGCACGCAACGGACGGGCGCGTCCCCCCGGGGGAGCGCCCC
>JBJMPM010000117.1:0-38713 GCA_045803205.1 Longimicrobiaceae bacterium | reverse complement strand
AGAAACCCTCTGCGTCCTCTCAGTTGCTCTGCGTTCTCTGCGTGAAACGGCCGTTGCTGTTTCAGTTGGTGCGATACCGCCGGCTGACCTCGTCCAGGCGCTTGCGCTCGTCCTCGCTGAGCGAGGCCAGGCCCTCGGCGCTGATCTTGTCCAGGATGCGGTCCACGTCGTCCAGCAGTTCGCGCTCGGCGCGGGCGCTGCGCGGCGGGCCGGCCACCGGGCGCGGCGCGGCAGGGGCCGCGGGGATGTCCTTCTTCCCCGCCCACTGCACCACCGCCTTCGGCTGCCGCCGGGGGGCGCGCGGCGCGGGCACGTCGCCCCACGCGGGCGGGGCCCAGGGGCTCTTCAGATAGAGGAAGGCCGTGCCGAACGCCCCCAGGTGCGCCAGGCCGAACCCGCCGCTCTGCACCGAGAGGATGAACCCGATCGCCGCCGACACCAGCGCCAGCCACTTGGCCTTCACCGGGATGATCCCGAAGATGCTGATCTCCATGTCGGGCCAGAAGAGCGCCAGCGCCAGCAGCAGCCCGTAGATCACGCCGGTGAAGCCCATCACCGGGACCTGCGACATCTGCGACCCCACGGCCAGCACCAGCGCCAGCAGCGCGCCGCCGCCGGCGGAGACCGCGCAGAACTTCAGGAACCCGCGCCCGCCCCAGCGGTCCTCCAGCGTGCCGCCGAAGAAGAAGAGGGTGAGCAGGGTGAAGAGCAGCCCGATCGGGTGGCGGTGGACGAACGGGAAGGTGAGGAGCGACCAGGGCTGCTCCAGCAGCAGCCGCGGCACCAGCACCAGCCGCGGCGTCACGCCCAGGCGGAGCAGGTCGTCGGTGACGAAGAGCGCCAGGAAGACCGCCGTGAGGGCGATCATCAGCCGCCGCACCCAGGGCGTGAGGCGCGGACCGGTGAAGCCGGATGCGTACGAATCGCGGTAAGGCATGGCGGCGAGCAGGGTTGGGTGCTGCGACGGCGCGTCGGACCTTCGGTACACCGGTGGCGTCCCCTCCGGTCCCGGTGGACGCTCAGCCCGTCGCCAGCCGCACGATGCGCTCGCAGAGCTCGGGGTAGTCGATGCCGGCGGCGGCCGCCGCCTTGGGCAGGAGCGAGGTGGCCGTCATCCCCGGGAGGGTGTTGGCCTCCAGGCAGAAGAGCTGCTCCTTGGCCAGGATGAAGTCGATCCGCGCGTAGCCGCGCAGCTTGAGCACGCGGAAGGCGCGCAGCGCGTACGCCTGCATCTGCGCCACCACCTCCTCCTCCAGCGGCGCCGGGCAGAAGTACTCCGTCATCCCCGGCGTGTACTTGCTGTGGTAGTCGTAGATCCCCTTCTTGGGCCGGATCTCCACCGGCGGGAGCGCCTGGTCGCCCAGGATCCCAACGGTGAGCTCGCGCCCCTTCGCGTAGCGCTCGATCATCACCTCGCTGTCGTACTGCGCCGCCTCCTGCACCGCCGCCGCGAGCTCCGCCGTGTCCTGCACCACGGTGATCCCCACGCTGGAGCCCTGCCGCGAGGGCTTCACGATGCAGGGGAGGCCGATGATGTCCTCCACGATGTCGCTGTCGTAGGCGAAGCCGGGGGCGCGCGCCACCCGCCAGGGGAGCGTGGGCACCTGCGCGTCGCGGAAGAGGCGCTTGGAGACGTCCTTGTCCATCGCGATCCCGGAGCCGAGCGGGCCGGAGCCGGTGTAGCGCACCCCCATCAGGTCCAGCAGCGCCTGCACGGTGCCGTCTTCCCCCGCGCCGCCGTGCAGCGCCAGGAAGGCCACGTCCGCGCTCCGGATCTGCTCCACGTCGGCCAGCTTGATCGGGTCGAGCGCCCCCTCCAGCGCCGAGGGCGGGGCGGCGTGCACCCCCTCGGGAAGGAGGTCGCCCTCGCGCTCGGGCGGCACGTAGCCGCGCGCGGTGTCCACCGTCCACACCTCGTGCCCGCGCTCGCGCAGCGCCTTCACGATCCCCAGCCCCGACGCGAGCGACACCTCGCGCTCGGCGCTCGTCCCCCCCAGCAGCACCGCGATCTTCATCCGCCCACATCCTCTCAGGGTTTTCGGTCGATGGCCCCGCGCTCACGCACGAAGCATACGCGGCGGCAATCAACCGCGACAGACGGTCTCACACGGAGGGACCGGAGGAACCAGAGGGACGTGTTCCTGGTACCTCTGGACTCCTCTGTGTGAGACCACCGTGGTGGGGTTATATTGTTCCATCCCACCCCCTTGCGACCCAGCTCCGCGCCGCATGAACCGTCCGACTCCACGACAGCTCCTCGCCGTTGCGCCGCTCCTGGTGGCCGCCGCGGTGGGAGGGGCGACGCTGCGCCCGCGTCCCGTCCCGGCCCCTGCGCTGGCCGCGGCGTCCTTCATCCCGCCGAAGCCGGCCGCGCCGGCGCGCGACACCACCTCCCCCGCGGCGCTCCGCGAGGAGGGGCGGGCGCTCTGGGTGAACCGCTGGGACTACGGCGACGCGGAGAGCATCCGGCAGGTGATGGAGATCGCCAGCCGCGCGCACTTCAACATGGTCTTCTTCCAGGTGCGCGGGCCCAGCGACGCGCGCTACCGCTCGGCGCTCGACCCCTGCTCGAAGCTCCTGTGCGGGCGGCTGGGCGGGGTGCCGACCTGGGATCCGCTGGAGGTCGCCGTCCGCGAGGCACACGCGCGCGGGCTGCAGCTGCACGCGTGGATCAACGCGCTCTCGGGGTGGGAGTCGACGCGGGCGGCGGACTGCGGCGGGCTCGTTCCCAGCGTCCCCGGGCAGCCCAACCACGAGCTGGTCGACCACCCCGAGTGGGCGATGCACACCCGCTCGGGCCCGCAGCGCTGCCCCAACGGGCCGGACGTCGAGTACATCTACCTCTCGCCCGGGAACCCCGGCGTGCGCACGCACCTGGCGCGCGTGGCGGCGGACGTGGTGCGCCGCTACGACGTGGACGGCGTGCACCTGGACCGCATCCGCTACCCCGGCGCCGACTACGGCTGGGACCGGGCGAGCCTGGCCGCCTTCGGCCGCGACCCGTCGGCCGACCCGGCGGGGTGGGCGCGCTTCCGGCGCGAGCTGGTGAGCCGCATGGTGCGCGAGGTGCACGACAGCATCCAGACCGTACGCCCTGTGCCGCTCTCCGCCGCCGTCTGGCCGATCTACGACCGCACGCGCTTCGGGTGGCCGTCGTCCAGCGGCGTCGGGCAGTTCTTCCAGGACACCTGGGGATGGGCGGGCGAGGGGTCGCTCGACGTGGCGGTGCCCATGACCTACTTCTACGTGGCCGACGAGCCCTGCTCCTACCGGCCGCGCCGCCCGGGGCTGGAGCCGAATCCCGACTGGGCGTGCATGGTAGCCGACCACGTGGCGGGGATGAAGCCCACGGGGAAGCACGTCTACGCGGGGATCCTGGCTGGGCTCCCCTTCCCCGAGATCGAGAAGCAGATCCGGATCGGGCGGGAGCGCGGGGTGAACGGGTTCTCGATCTACTCCTACGGGGCGCTGCAGGAGGTCGGCGCCTGGCGGAGGCTCGCCGAGGGGCCCTTCCGTGAGCCCGCCGCCGTGCCGCGCATGCCCTGGCTGCAGTAACGGCCGTTTCACGCAGAGACGCAGAGGAACTGAGAGAGCGCAGAGGTTCGCCTCTGCGCTCTCTCAGTTCCTCTGCGTTCTCGCGGCGCAGCCGCCCTAAAGCTCGCTGCCGCAGATCTCGCAGTACCAGGCCTGCGGCTCGTTGATGGCGCCGCACTCCTTGCAGAGCAGCGCCTCGCCGCGCTTGGGCTGCTCCTCGGTGGGGTCGGCGGGCGCGCCGGGGCCGTCGCCCGAGCCGCCCACGAAGCTCCCGGAGAGCCCCGGCGCCTCCCCCTGCGGGGCGGCGGACGCCGCCGGGCGCTGCGTGCCGCCGCTGATCGCGCGGTCCAGCTCCTCCAGGAAGGCCAGGTCGTCGTCCGCCAGCTCGGCGGCGGGCGCGGCCCCCTCGGCCGCGGGGGCGGGCGCCTCCAGGTCCTCCAGGAAGGCCAGGTCGTCTTCCCGCTCCCCCTCCGCCGGCGCGGCCCAGCGCCCGGCGTTCCCCTCCAGCGAACCGAGCCACGGGAGGTCGCGCGCCGCGTCGCCCGGCTGCGTGGTGGGCGAGGCCTGGCCGCCGCCGAACTCGTTGGCGAGCGGATCCCATCCCTCCGCATCGCCTCCCTGCCCTGCCCCGGCCCCCGACGAGGTCACCTCGGCCTCCACCTCGGTGATCCACGCCGCCAGATCGTCGCCGGACACGGGTGCGTCGGGCTCCTCGTCCGGGGGGATGACGACGGAGGCGTCCTGCGCGTCCGGCCCTTCCGCGGCGGGCTCGGTCTCCACCGCGGGCGCGGCCTCGGGGTCCTCGGCGCCGGGGGTGGCGCCGCCGGCGACGTCGCCGGAGAGGGCGGCGAGGCGCTCCACCTCGCCCTGCGCGCGCCTCACCGCCTCGTCGGCCGCGGCGGCCTCGGCCTCCAGCGGCAGGCGCGCCGAGTCCCACGCCCCCTCGTCCAGCTCGCCGATCAGGTGGCGCAGCCGCGTCTCCTCCAGCGCGTCGGCGGCGCGCGCGCGGCGCTCCTCGGCGGCGGCGAGCTCGTGGCGCTGCTCCTCGAGCGCGCGCTGGATTTCCTCGCCGTGCGTCGAAAGCTCCTCCATCACCCGGCGCAGGCGCTCCTGGTAGTCGGCGCGCACCCGCTCGGCCACGCGGCTGGGGGCGTCCGTCTGCACCTCGTCGAGCCTGGCGATCCAGCCGCGAAGCTGCTCGCGCTGCTGCACCAGCTCGTGCACGCCGTCCGAGGCGGCGTTCGCGGGATTCGTCATCTGCGGTCCTTCCGGATTGCGGCGCGGCATGGCGGTCACCCGCCGCGGAACATGTCGAGCACCACCTCCACCACCTCGGCCGCGGGCACCGGCTGCACCTGCGCGTTCTCCGGGAAGGCGGGCGGCTGGAAGAGCGCGCGCTCCAGGGAGCGGTCGTACGGGCTCCACCCGCCCTCGCCCACCTCGCGCAGCAGCCCCATCGCGGGGTTCAGCTTGCTGTCCAGGTCGTCGGCGTAGTGCAGGATCAGCGCCTCCAGCGTCTGCGGCACCTTGGGGCTGGCCCACTCGTGGCGTCCCTGGTGGCTGGCGATCAGGTGCTGCAGGTGCAGCAGGCACTCCGGGCGGAAGCCGGGGATCGCCTCGGCCTCGCGCGTGACCATCTGCAGCCCGATCAGGATGTGCCCCAGGAGCTGCCCCTCGTCGGTGTAGGCGATGGTGCGCGCGGCGGCGAGCTCGCGCACCTTGCCCACGTCGTGCAGGAGCGCGGCCGTCACCAGCAGGTCGCGGTCCACCCGCGCGCCCTGGCGCCGGTAGTGCGCGCAGAGCGCGTCGGCCGCCATGGCCACGGAGAGCGAGTGCTCCAGCAGCCCGCCCAGGTAGGCGTGGTGGTTGCGCTTGGCCGCGGGGTGCAGCCGGTAGCGCTTGCCGACGGCCGTCGAGCGCCCCGTCATCCGCTGCAGCAGCAGGCGCAGGTGGGGGTCGCCCACGCTCTCCACCAGCAGGTCCAGCTCCTTCCCCATCACCCCGCAGTCGCGCGGCGAGGCGGGGACGAAGAGCTCCAGGTCGTCTTCCCCCAGCTCCACCGGGGTGAGCGCGGTGACGGTGAGCTCGATCTTCCCGTTGTAGGTGCTGGTCCGCCCGCGCACCCCGACCACGTCCTCGGCCGTGAAGAGCGCGTCGAAGCGGTCGGCGTCGTCCCACACCTTGGCGTCGATGGTGCCCGTGCGGTCGCCGAGCACCAGGTGCAGGTAGGGCTTGAAGCTCTTGGTCTCCTTGCGCTGCTTGTCGTGCACCAGGAAGCAGGCCACCACGTCGCGCCCGTCGGCCAGCTCGCGCACCTGCGGCCAGGGACCGCCGCAGAAGGCGCGCGGGTCGGGGCGCACGGAGCGGTCGCGGAGCGGCACGATGCTCATCGCCCCCCCTCCCACGCCGTGCGGCCGGCGACCACGGTGCGCACCGCGCGGCAACGCAGCTTGCGGCCGGCGAAGGGCGTGTTGCGCGAGAGGGTCTGGAACGTCGCGGGGTCCACCGTCCACTCCAGGTGCGGGTCCAGCAGGGTGACGTCGGCCGCGGAGCCCTCGCGCAGGCTCCCCAGGCCGCGCTCGTCCAGGCGCATGGCGCGCGCGGGGGCCCAGCTCATCCGCTCCACCATCACGGAGAGGGAGATGAGCCCCGTCGCCACCAGCTCGGTGTAGGCGAGGCCGACGGCGGTCTCCAGGCCGACGATGCCGTTGGGGGCGTCCTCGAAGGCCTGCTCCTTCTCGTCGTAGTGGTGCGGCGCGTGGTCGGTGGCGATCACGTCGAGCGTGCCGTCGGCCACGCCGGCGCGGACGGCGTCGCGGTCGGCGGCGGAGCGCAGCGGCGGGTTCATCTTCGCGTTGGTGTCGTACCACTCCACCGCCTCGTCGGTGAGCGTGAAGTGGTGCGGCGAGCCCTCGGCGGTCACGCGGACGCCCTTCGCCTTCGCGGCGCGGATCAGCTCTACGCCGCCGCGGGTGGCCACGTGCTGCACGTGCAGCCGCGCGCCGGTGAGCTCGGCCAGCATCAGGTCGCGGGCGATCATCACGTCTTCGGCGGCGTTGGGGACGCCGGCGAGCCCCAGCCGCGTGGCGATGATCCCCTCGTTCATCGACCCGCCGCGCGAGAGGGTCAGCTCCTCCTCGTGCAGGGCGACGGGGAGGTCGAAGGAGCGCGAGTATTCCAGCGCCATCCGCAGCAGCCCGGCGTTCATCACCGGCTTCCCGTCGTCCGTCACGCACACCGCGCCGGCGCCCACCAGCTCCCCGAACTCGGTGAGCTGCTCGCCCTTCTGGCCCAGGGTGATGCAGCCGCTGGGGTAGACGCGCGCGCCGCCCGCCATCTCCCCCCGCGCCTTCACGAAGCCCACCGCCGCGGGCGAATCGATCGGCGGGTCGGTGTTCGGCATGGCGACCACGGCGGTGAACCCGCCGGCCACCGCCGCCCGCGCACCGCTGGCGATGGTCTCCTTGTGCTCCCCGCCCGGCTCGCGCAGGTGCACGTGCACGTCGATGAGCCCGGGCGCGACGATCAGCCCCGACGCGTCGACCACCTCGGCGCCTTCCGGCGCGTCGAGCCCCTCGCCCAGCCGCGCGACGCGGCCGTCGGCCAGGAGGAGGTCGAGCACCGCGTCGAGCCCCTGCGAGGGGTCGACCACGCGCCCGCCGCGGATCAGCATCGCCCTCACGCGCCCCCCTCCCCCGTGTCGGCCGCGGGGCCGCCGGCGAGCAGGTAGAGCACGGCCATGCGCACCGCCACGCCGTTGGTCACCTGCTGCAGGATGACGGAATGAGGACCGTCGGCCACGTCGCTGTCGATCTCCACGCCGCGGTTCATGGGGCCGGGGTGCAGGATGAGCAGGTCGCGCGGCGATGCCTCCACCCGCGCGCGGGTCACGCCGAACACGCGGTTGTACTCGCGCAGCGAGGGGATGAAGCCGCCCTGCATCCGCTCGAGCTGCAGGCGCAGGACGTTGAGCACGTCGGCCCACTCGATCGCCGCCTCGATGCGGCTGAAGTAGTGCACCCCCAGCTCGCGCACGTCCGCCGGCATCAGCGTGAGCGGGCCGCAGACGCCCACCTCGGCGCCCAGGCGGCGGAGGCCGTGCAGGTTGGAGCGGGCCACGCGCGAGTGCAGCACGTCGCCGCAGATGCAGACCTTCAGCCCCTCGAGGCTGCCGCGGTGGTCGCGGATGGTGAGGAGGTCGAGGAGCCCCTGCGTGGGGTGCTCGTGCTTCCCGTCGCCCGCGTTGATCACGTGGCTCTCGATGCGCTTCGCCAGGAAGTGCGCCGAGCCGGAGGAGGCGTGGCGGATGACCACCATGTCGATCCGCATCGCCTCCAGGTTGCGCGCGGTGTCGACCAGCGTCTCGCCCTTCTGCACCGAGCTGCCGGTGGTGGAGATGCTCACCGTGTCGGCGCCCATCCGCTTCTCGGCGAACTCGAAGGAGACGCGGGTGCGGGTGGAATTCTCGAAGAAGGCGTTCACCACCGTCTGGCCGCGGAGGTAGGGGACCTTCCGCACCGGGCGGTCGCTGATCTCCTTGAAGGCCTCGGCGGTGTCGAGGATGGAGAGGATCTGCTCGCGGGTGAGCTCCTCGAGCCCCAGCAGGTCCTTGCCCAGCGCGGGGTTCACCAGCTCCTGCGCCATCAGGCTCCCTCCACCACTTCCACCCCCAGCTCCCCGTCGATCTCCGGCACCTTCACCTCCACCCGCCCGCCCTCGGGGACCTCGACGCGCTCGCCCACCACGTCGGCCTGGATGGGGAGCTCGCGCCCGCCGCGGTCCACCAGCACCGCCAGCAGCGTGCGCCGCGGCCGCCCGAAGTCCGCCAGCTCGTCGAGCGCCGCCCGCACCGTGCGCCCGGTGTAGAGCACGTCGTCGACGATGCACACCGTCCGCTCGTCGATGCCGCCCGCGGGGAGGCGCGTCTGCCCGACCACGGGGCGCGGGCCCACCACCATCAGGTCGTCGCGGTAGAGGGTGATGTCGAGCGAGCCCGAGGCCACCGCGGGCCCGCCGGCCTGGTCGATGGCCTCGGCCAGGCGCGCGGCGAGCTGCACCCCGCGGCGGTGGATGCCGACCAGCACCAGCTCGCTGGACTCGCCCGCCAAGCGCAGCACTTCTACGGCCATGCGCGCGAGCGCCCGCTCCACCGCGGGGCCGTCCATGATGGGGCGTCGCTGCGTGTCGGGCATGTGCCGGGGGAGCGCTCGTGCGTGGGTGAGGGGATGGCGGGAAAGCTATCCCTCCCGCCGGGGGAGTGTCAACGAAGCGGACGGGAGAAAAAGCACGATGATCTCACGCAGGGACGCAGAGGCGCGGAGAGACGCGGCGGCTACTCCTGCGGGTTGACCTTGCTGCGCCGCCGGGCCTGGAAGAAGGCCCGCAGCAGGTCGCCGGCCTCCTCCGCGAGGACGCCGGTGGTGAGGTCGACGCGGTGGTTGAGGCGGGGGTACTGGACGAGGTTCTGGAGCGAGCCGGCCATCCCCGCCTTGGGGTCGGGCGCGGCATAAACCAGGCGTGGGACGCGGGCGAGGACGATGGCGCCCGAGCACATGGCGCAGGGCTCCAGCGTCACGTAGAGGGTGCACCCCAGCAGCCGCCAGTGGCCGATCACCTCGGCGGCACGGCGGATGGCCACCATCTCGGCGTGGGCGCTGGGGTCCTGCTCCGTGTGCGTGAGGTTGTGCCCGCGCGCCACCAGCCCGCCCTCGCGCACGATCACCGCGCCGACCGGCACCTCGCCCAGCGCCTCGGCCGCGCGCGCCTCCTCCAGCGCCAGCCGCATCCACTCCTCGTCGCTCGTCATTCGCCGAAAATGATCTCTTTCTCTCATCCGGGAAAGATCGTCTCACGCAGAAATGCAGAGTCGCAGAGAGGCTGGATGGCTCTCTCTGCGACTCTGCGTCTCTGCGTGAGACGATGTTCCCAGGCTCAGGCGTGCGCGAGGGCGCGATCGTGCGAGGAGGCCGACGAGCCGCGGCGCTCCAAGTGCCGGAAGAGCCCGGTCACGCGGCCCAGGATGGTGAAGTCCTCGTGCTCGCGCACCCGGATGGGCGGGTAGTTCGGGTTCGCCGGCTCCAGGATCACGTCGCCATCGTGCTCGAAGTAGCGCTTCACCGCGCTCTCGCCGTCGATGCGCGCGGCCACGATCTCGCCGTTGCGCACGTCGCCGTCGGAGACCGGCTCCACCACGATCAGGTCGCCGTCGTCGATCCCCGCGTTGATCATGCTGTCGCCCTTCACCTCCAGGATGAAGGCGTCGGCGCTGGGGACGAGCTTGCGGTCGATCTCGTACACCTCGCGCACGTGGTCGCGCAGCAGCGCGGGCGTGCCGGCCGCGATCTTCCCGTAGAGCGGCGCCGAGACCACCGCCGGGTAGAGGTTCATCCCCACGATGCGCACGCCGCGCGAGCGGCTGGCGTCGCGCTCGATGTGCCCCTTGTCGGCGAGCGACTGCAGGTGCTCGGAAACGGTCTTGGTCGACTTGATGCCGAAGCGCTTCCCGATCTCGCGGATGCTCGGCTGGTAGGTGTTCTCCTTCAGGTAGTCGACCAGGTAGTTCAGGATCCTGCGCTCGATCTTGGTCAACGGCTCCGGCATGGGACGCCTCCTGTGACCACGTTTATCCCGAGTCGCGAGACGGCGGGACTGCCCGGCCGCGGATTTCCAGGGAGAAGGCAAGGGCGGGAAACGAACGAGGGGACACACAGCGGAGACTGCGCACCCCCTCCCATGCTTCCCCCTGTCACCCCGCCTCGCGGGATGCGCCGCGCTGCTGCGGGGGGTGCGGCGCGGCCCGTTTCCGCGCTCCCCGCACCCAGTCGGCAACTTAGGCGCGGATACAAACGTTGTCAACGATTCTCTTGCGCCGCCGCGCTGGAAGTGATAAGCGCGACCGCCGAATCGATGCGCGCGAGCGCCTTTTCGCGACCCATCAGCCAGAGCACCTGGTCGATCCCCGGGCTCGCCGCGCTCCCGGTGAGCGCCACCCGCAGCGGCTGCGCCACCTTCCCCAGCCCCACACCCAGCCGCTCGGCCACCGCGCGCAGCACCGGCTCCAGCGCCTCCGCCGTCCACGGCTCCACGGACGCGAGCACCTCGCGCGCCACCTTCAGCCGCTCGGCGGTCGCGGGGTCGCGCCACTGCTTCGCCACCGCCGCCTCGTCGTACTCGACGACATCTCCCAGCAGCGGCCGGGCCTGCTTCGCGAACTCGGTGGTGGCGCGGATGCGCACCTTGAGCAGGTCGACGAGCGTGAGCAGCCACGCCGGCCGCGCGTCGACGTCGGCCTGCGACACCAGTCCCTCGGCCACGAGCTGCGGCGCCACCAGGTCCAGCACCTCGTCGGCGGGCTTGCGGGCCAGGTACTGCCCGTTCATCCAGAGCAGCTTCTCGGTGTCGAACACCGCCGCCTTCTTGTTGATGCGCTCCAGCGAGAAGGCCTCCACCAGCTCGTCCCTCCCCATCACCTCGCGCTCGTCGCCCGGGTTCCAGCCGAGGAGCGCCAGGAAGTTGAAGAGCGCCTCGGGAAGGATCCCCATCCCCGCGTAGTCGCCCACCGCGGTGGCGCCGTGGCGCTTGCTGAGCTTCTTCCCGTCCGGCCCCAGGATCATCGGCAGGTGCGCGAAGGTGGGCACCGGGGCGCCGAGCGCCTGGTAGAGCAGGATCTGCTTGGGCGTGTTGGCGATGTGGTCGTCGCCGCGCACCACGTGGGTGATGCGCATGTCCACGTCGTCGCTGACCACCGCCAGGTTGTAGATGGGCGTGCCGGCGGTGCGCAGGATGATGAAGTCCTCGATGCTGGCGTTGTCGAAGGTCGTCACCCCGTGCACCACGTCGTCCCACTCCGTCGTTCCCTCGGGGACGCGGAAGCGCACGGTGAAGGGCTCCCCCGCGGCCGCGCGGCGGGTGCCCACGTCCGCGGGGATACCGTAGCAGGCGCGGTCGTACCGATACTCGTGCTGCATGGCCTCGCGCTTGGCCGCCAGCTCCTCGGGGGTGCAGAAGCAGCGGTAGGCCTTCCCCTCCTCCAGCATCCGGTTGGCGTCGGCCTGGTGGCGCGCGAGGCCGTCGGCCTGGTGCACGGGGCCCTCGTCCCAGGCCAGCCCCAGCCAGGTCATCCCGTCCAGGATGGTGCGGGTGCTCTCGTCGGTGCTGCGCTCGCGGTCTGTGTCCTCGATGCGCAGCACGAAGGCGCCGCCCGTCTTCCGGGCGTAGAGGAAGTTGAAGAGCGCCGTGCGGGCGCCGCCCACGTGCAGGTACCCGGTGGGACTCGGGGCGAAGCGGACGCGTACGGTGTCAGGCATGTGTTCGGAGCCGGTTGCAGGGAGCCGCAAAGCTACAATGGTCTCACACAGAGGCACAGAGGACCAGAGAGTCACGGCCAATCCTCTCTGGTCCTCTGTGCCTCTGCGAGATCCTCGACGATCGTCAGGCGGCCCGTTCCACTGCGTGCGGCAGCAATTCCACGAGTACCCGCGCCAGATCCTTCACCGCCGCCTCCAGCTCGTCGCGGCCGGCGCCGAACCCGTGCGCCACGCGGTTGCGGAGCGTCAGCAGCGAGCGCAGCCGGTCGTACTGCTCCATCGACAGCCGGCCGACGTCGTACAGGCCCGGGAGCACCGCCGACGTGGGAAGCCGCTCGATGGGCAGCCCGTCGCACTCCGCCGTCTTGCGGAGCACGCCTTCCAGCGTAGCCCAGAGGACGAAGAACGCCGCATCCGGCTCGGCGCCGGCGTGCACCATCGCGAACGCCCGCGATGCCTCGGCCTGGAGCCGGGGCCATGAGGGAAGCGTATCGTCCAGCCCGGGTGCCCCGACCAGCTCCACGTCATCCGCGGTGACCAGCGTGAGGTGCCACCCGGGATGCTTCCGCACCTCACCGGCGACTTCGCTCAAGCGCCCCATCGACACCCACTCCGCCGAGGCGCGGACGACGATCAGGCGGTGGTCGCCGCGGCCCCGCACCAACAGGTCGGCACGGAAGCCGTCGAGATCGAACGGAACGTCGTGGGTGCCGGGATCCGTGACGACCTCGAACCCCTCGCTCTCGTACTCGGCGCGCACCTCTTCCAGCTTCCGGATGCGCAGCGCCTCGACGGTCTTCACAGGTACACCTCCACGGAGCACGATACCCGGCTGGAGAGGGCGTCAATCGAAACGCACTGGACAATCGCGAATGGGCCGTTCGCAGTCAACGGACGCATGCGGCCGCTTTCGAGCGGTCATAATCCACCTGTGATACCACCTTTCCCATTCGATTGTGCATTCTTCGATCGCTGAAACAGAAATGGCTCTCACAGAGGTCACGGAGGTCACAGAGGAAAGCACTGCTGTTCCTCCGTGACCTCTGTGACCTCTGTGAGAGATTGCAGTTTGACCTGCTGGACGAATGCACAGTCAATCAACGGAATTGGTATGAATTCACGTAGAGACACGGAGGCGCGGAGAGCCGCTGCGAGCTCTCCGCGCCTCTGCGTGAGACCGCCGTTACTTGACGATCGCGTCGACCGAGCCGGAGGTGACGGAGTGGTAGCCGGGGCGCGCCACGGCATAGATGCGGCGGGCGAGCGCCTGGCCCCAGTCGCCCTGCGCCATCAGCCCCTGGAAGAGCGGCCGCACGAACTTGCGCCGCCCCTGCGTGGTCAGGAAGCGCTCCAGCGCCGGCACCGCGGGCTCGTAGCGGTTGCGCACCGCGATCGTCAGCCAGGCGAACAGGACCTCGCTGTTCCCCTGCCCCGAGAGCCCGAAGGCGCGGTCCAGGTCCGCGAGCTGCGCCGGCGTCAGGCGCTCCGGGAGCTTGCCCAGGAAGTGCTGCCACTCCTGCGTGCTCCACCCGGAGGTCTGCAGCCGCGCGGCGGGCGTGCCCGCCGTGAACGCCGCCACCTGTGCCTCCACCCGCGCGAAGGCGTCGGAACGCGGCTGCACCGCGTTGGCCGGGACGCCCGGCTGGTAGGCCCACCGCTCCGGGTCGATGCGGCGCTCCAGCTCGGCATCGCCGCGGATCAGGTTGGCGCGCAGGTCGGCCAGGAAGCCCTCCGTGGTCATCGGCTGGAAGGCGTGCCGGTCGAAGTACGAGCGCAGGTACGCGTCCCACCGCTCGCGCCCCACCGCCTGCTCGATGGTGCGCAGGAAGGCGGCGCCCTTCTCGTAGGCGATGTTGGTGGTCCCCTCGTCGGGGTCGCGGCCGGCCAGGTCGATGTGCAGGCGCGTGTCGGGGCCGGTGGGGCCGCCCAGCTCGGTCACGGCGTCCTGCATCTCCTGCCACCCCAGGCTGGCCAGCATGGCGGCGCGCTCCGGCCCGTAGAGCGCCTCCATGATGCGGTTCTCGAAGTAGGTGGTGAACCCCTCGTTCAGCCAGAAGTCGGCCCAGGTGGCGTTGGTCACCAGGTTGCCGCTCCACGAGTGCGCCAGCTCGTGGGCCACCAGCGACACCAGCGAGCGGTCGCCCGCCAGCACCGTAGGCGTGGCGAAGGTGAGCCGCGGGTTCTCCATCCCCCCGAAGGGGAACGAGGGCGGGAGCACCAGCAGGTCGTAGCGACCCCAGCGATAGGGGCCGTACAGCCGCTCGGCCGCGTCGACGAACTTCTCCAGCTCGGCGAACTCGTTCGCGGCGCGCTCCAGCACCGCGGGCTCGGTCCACACCCCGGTGCGCGGCCCCAGCGCGCGGAAGGCCAGGTCGCCCACCGCCAGCGCGATCAGGTAGGGCGGCACCGCGTTCGTCATGCGGAAGCGGTACGCGCGGTGGTCCGCGCCCGCCGCCTCGCCGTTCGGCGTCAGCATCTCCGCGCTCATCACCGCCTTCAGCTCGGCGGGAACGGTGATGCGCGCGCCGTACGTCTGCCGGATGCCGGGACTGTCCTGCGTGGGGACCCAGGTGCGGGTGAGGATCGCCTGCCCCTGCGAGAAAAGGTAGGGATGCCGCTTCCCCGCCGTCTGCTCGGGGGTGAGCCACTGCAGCGCCGCGGCGCCGGGATTCGTGGCGTAGTGCACCACGATCTTCCGCGTCCCCGCCGGCAGCTCCACCGTCAGGGGCTGGCCGAGGATGGAGTCCACCGCGCCCAGCGTCCACCGCAGCGGCTGCCCGGCGGCGTCCGTCACCCGGGCGATCGCCAGGTTCTTCGTGTCGAGCACGATCTCGCGCGCGCCGGGGGCGGCCTGCACGTTGAGCGTGGCGGTGCCGCCGAGCCGCTTCGCGCCGAAGTCGGTGGTGAGGTCCAGCTCCACGTGCGTCACCCGCGCCTCGTTGGGCCGGGCGAAGGAGTGGACGTCGCGCGGCAGCAGGGTCATCGGCGGCGGGGTGGGCGTCTCGCGGAGCGGCATCGGCGGGGGCGCCGAGGTCGGCGGCGGCGGCGGCGTGCACGCGGCCACGGCGCACGAGGCGATCACGGCGAGCGCGGGGATTCGAATCTTCATCTCGTTCCTGGCGTGGGATCGAAACCGTCAAAGCGTTGGCGTACGGAACGATGCAGATACCGCGCGAGGGCCGTCCGGGGTCCCTCGCGCGGTATCCGCGCCGGTCGCCCCCCGGCCCGCGCTCGCGACGAGGAATGCCTCAGGCAGCCTTCCGTGCCGCCTGCGGCAGAAGCTCGGGCAGGAGCGCGGCGAGCGCCCGCCCGGCATGGGTGACGTCGCGCTCCGCCGCCTCGTAGCCGAACGCGATCCGGTCCCGAACGCGCAGCACGTCCTGCAGCGTCTCGTACTGTTCCGGCGTCAGGCCGCCGTACGAGTACAGGCTGGGAAGGAGCTGCGGCGTGGGCAGCCGCTCGACCGGAAGCAAGAGGCGCTGCGCGGACTTGCGCAGCACCCCCTCGAGCGCGGCCCAGAGCGCGAGCAGCGCCGCTTCGGGGCTTCCGCCCTCCGCCAGGTGGACCGCCGAAGCCACGCGCCTGCGAAGCTTCGGCCACGAAGCCAGGGGCTCGTAGATCCCCGGCGCGCCGTACGGAACGTCACCCGTGGTCACCAGCAGCAGGTGCCAGCCGCGGCGCTTCCGCACTTCGTCGGTCACCTCGATCAGGCGGTCGACGGAAAACGGGAGCCCCAGGTGACGGACTTCGACGAGGTAATGCTCGTCGTCCCGGCGCATCAGCAGCCTGGGCCGGTATCCGTCCAGGTCGAAGGGAATCAGCTCCGGTCCGGGATCCGGGATCACCTCGAAGCCGCGCGACTCGTAATCCGCGCGCACCTCGGCGACCTTCGCCTCGAGCTCCCGCTGGGCCGTGCTCATCGCTCGATCTCGGTGGGATGGTCGACCCGTATGTAGACACACTCGCGCATGTCCAGCCAGGGACGCTGCAGGAGCGGAGGAAGGCTGGTGAGCACCAGCGGCTCCCCCAGCAGCCGCCTGTGGCTCTCCACGTCGCTGAGGACACCGTCGTCCTCGTACGCCACGCCGGTCAGCGCGTTGGCGATCGGCCTGATGACGTTGTCGACGTCGATCGCCTGCCCGTGGTACAGGTAGAACAGCGTGAGCCGCGAGCCGGAGCCGAAGGGGGTTCCCCCCATGGTCCGCGCCGCCGCTCCCTGCACCTCGTCCATCCACCTGCGATACCCCGCGCGGTCGCGCTTGTGCACCGACACGGGCCTCTGGTAGATCAGGATCTCGAGGCTCTGCAAGGGAATCGTGAGCGGGGTGAAAGACCGAATCTGAACATCATGGACTATTGCCGTTTCCATGCGTGCAGTCAACCACGCGCACAAGGCCGCTTTCACGCGCCTCCGCGAACGAGAGAAACTCAGCAACCACGCCATTTTTGCGCCTCTGTGCTCATGACCGCCGCTTCCGGACGGAGGGCTGTGTCCCCCCGGTGGCGCAATCATCGCGCACCTCATCGTCCCACGAGTACTCGACGCTCCGACACGCTCCGACGCAAAAAGGGCCACCCGCGAATCCGCGAGCGCCCTTCCGCCGTCCATCATCTCGAGACGTTGATCTCGCCTACGGCGCGTCGCGCGACTCGATCCGCTTGCGGCGGACGGCGAGCGCGAGCCAGAAGGCGACGAGGGAGAGCGCCGCGAGCACGGGCCGCACCTCCGATTCGCCGGGTTCCCCGCGGACCGCGGCGGGGGCGGTCGCCGCCGCCTTCGCCGCGGACGCGGACGCCGCCCTCCGCCGGGTGGCGGCCCGCTCCCGCTTGCGCGCCGCGGCGGCCGGCGCGCGCCTGACCGAATCCGCGCGCAGGCGCTTCACGTACGCGCCGTAGGCATCCGGGAAGACGGCCACGTGGTAGTGCGGCGGGTTCCGCTCGCGCGTCACGTCCAGCAGCCCCTTCCGCTCCAGCGAGAGCAGCGTGCCCTCCAGCCAGGCGCGGCACGTGGCCTTGCGGCTGATCCGCAGGTCCACCGCCATCCCGGCCGGGTGCACGGAAAGCTCGTGCGCGTTCTTCGGCTGGCTCCCCAGCGGGCGCGTGAGGCTGGTGACCACCATCCGCTCGCCGCAGCGGGTACGGTACTGTGCCCCCAGCCGCTTCAGCAGGGTGACCACCTCCGGCCGCGCGTACGGGAACGAGACGTTGGCCGTGCGGTAGTTCGCATCTCCCTTCACGCGAACGAGGTAGCCCGCCTCGGCGAACCGGCGCACCTCCGCGCCGCTGCGCAGGAACGAGTAGTCGTTCGCCTTCGCCACGCGGTTCTGCCGCACCATCGACTCCGGCGAGCCGCGCAGCGACCCATCCCCGCCCGCCGCCCGCGCGGGGAGCGCGGCGGCGACGGTGAGCAGCACGGCAAGGGAGAGGGCTCGCGGCACGGTCATAACTTCGTTCGGGTCGCTGGGCACGCCTCGGCCGGCGCGGGTGAACGCCGGTGGCGAAATTATCTGCAAATAATTGGTATACATAGATTTATAACACATTTTCCCGGTTCGCGGTAGCCTCCGGGCCGGGTGGGACGATCATCCCGCGCGCGGGACGTGCGGTTGTTGGAGAGGCGCGCGTCCCGCTATTCTAAGGAATTCCGCGGTTCATAACCGACGAGGGGCGAAAGCGCCCCAAGCACGAGATAGAAAGCCGTTTCGACCGTGAACACGACCAGCACCGACACCGCTCCGGCCGCCGCCGGCGAAGGGCTCCCCGCGCGGGAGAACCTGGACTTCCTGCGCGCCATCGTCGCCGACGACCTGCGCGAGGGGAGGGTCTCGACCGTCGTCACCCGCTTCCCGCCGGAGCCGAACGGGTACCTGCACATCGGCCACGCGAAGGCGATCGGGGTCGACTTCGGGGTGGCGGCGGAGACGGGGGGGCGCTGCCACCTCCGCTTCGACGACACCAACCCCGAGACCGAGGACGTGCACTACGTCGACTCCATCATCGACGTGGTGAAGTGGCTGGGGTTCGACTGGGGCGAGCACCTGTACTACGCGGCCGACTACTTCGAGGACATGTACGCCTTCGCCGAGTACCTGGTCGAGCAGGGAGAGGCGTACGTGGACAGCGCCAGCGAGGAGGAGATCCGCGAGCTGCGCGGCACGGTGACGGAGCCGGGGCGCCGAAGCCGCTTCGCGGAGCGCACGCCCGCGGAGAGCCTGGACCTCTTCCGCCGCATGCGCGCGGGGGAGTTCCCCGACGGCGCGCACGTGCTGCGCGGCCGGATCGACATGGGCGCGGCCAACATGCTGCTGCGCGACCCCGTGCTCTACCGCATCCGGCACGCGCACCACTACCGCACCGGCGACCGGTGGTGCATCTACCCGCTCTACGACTACGCGCACCCCATCGAAGACGCCATCGAGGGGATCACCCACTCCTTCTGCACCCTGGAGTTCGACAACAACCGGGCGCTGTACGACTGGGCGGTGGAGCGCTGGCAGGGCTTCGAGCGCGCGCACGGCAACGAGCCGGCGCGCCCGCGCCAGTACGAGTTCGCGCGCGGCAACGTGGAGTACATGATCACCAGCAAGCGCAAGCTGCTGGAACTGGTGAACGGCGGCTTGGTGAGCGGGTGGGACGATCCCCGCATGCCCACGCTGGCCGGGCTGCGCCGCCGCGGGGTGCCGCCGGAGGCGCTGCGCGCCTTCTGGGAGGGGGTGGGGGTCGCCAAGGCGGAGAACCTGATCGAGATCTCGCGCCTGGAGCACGCCATCCGCGACGACCTGAACCAGCGGGCGCCGCGGGTGCTCTGCGTGCTCCGGCCGCTGCGCGTGGTGCTCACCAACTACCCCGAGGGGAAGACGGAGGAGCTGGACGCGCCGTACTGGCCGCACGACGTGCCGAAGGAGGGGTCGCGCCCCCTTCCCTTCTCGCGCGAGCTGTACATCGACCACGACGACTTCATGGAGGACCCGCCGAAGGGCTTCCACCGCCTCACCCCCGGCGGCGAGGTGCGGCTGCGCTACGGCTACGTGATCCGCTGCGAGCACGTGGTGAAGGACGAGCGCGGCGAGATCGTGGAGCTGCAGTGCAGCTACGATCCCGAGACGCGCGGCGGCAACACGCCGGACGGGCGGCAGGTGAAGGGGACGATCCAGTGGGTCTCCGCGGCGCACGCGGTGCCGTGCGAGGTGCGGCTCTACGACCGCCTCTTCACCGTCCCCGACCCCGATGCCGGCGAGGGCGACTTCAAGGACTACCTGAACCCCGAGTCGCTGGTCGTCGTCAGCGACGCGGTGATCGAGCCCTCGGTGCGCGGCGACGCGCCGGGGAGCCACTACCAGTTCGAGCGGCTGGGCTACTTCTGCTCGGACCGGGTGGAGTCGACGGCCGACGCGCTGGTGTTCAACCGCACCGTCACCCTCCGCGACACCTGGGCGAAGGCCGCGGCGAAGGCCTCGGAGGCGAAGGCGGAGCGGAAGAAGGCTTCCCCGCCCTCCGACGGCGCCGCGCAGCCGAAGCCGCGCTCGAAGGCGCCCGCGCCGGACACGCCGCGCTCGCCGGAGCTGGAGGCGCACCGCCGCCGCTTCGAGGCCGAGCTCTCGCTGCCGCCCGAGGAGCTGGACGGCGTCACGCGCGAGCTGACGGTGGCGATGATGTTCCAGGCCGCGCTGGACGCCGGCGCCAGCCCGAAGGCCGCGGCGAACTGGCTGATCCACGAGCTGCCGCGGGAGATCGGCTCGCGCACCATCGACAACCTGCCCTTCGGCGGGCGCGAGCTGGGCGCGCTGGTGGGGATGGTGGAGGATGGCACCCTCTCCACCGCCGCCGCGCGGCGCGTGCTGGCGGAGATGGTGGAGCACGGCGGCGAGCCGGCCGGCTGGGTGGAGAAGCTGGGCCTGCGCCAGGTGAGCGACGAGGGCACGATCGGGCCGGTGGTGGACGGCGTGATCGCCGCGAACGGCGCCAAGGCGGACGAGTACCGCGCCGGGAAGACGGGGCTGCTCGGCTTCTTCGTGGGCCAGGTGATGCGGCAGACGGGGGGGAAGGCGAACCCGGAGCTGGTGAGCCGGCTGGTGGCAAAGCAGCTGAGTGGTCCTTGAAGCCGCCGACACAAGATTGTCTGTTTACCTCGTCCGTAGCTGACAAGGGACTTAGGGACAGGACGAATCAGTGATTCGAGCCTGTTCGTTCAGGAACCTTTATCGGAGCGCTCAGATGGTAGAGACAGTCGCTGCATATTTGGGAATTCTTGACATCGTTGTGCGGCTTGCCAGGTATGGGGATCGACGTCTGCGACAAGGGATATTGACCGCATTTCGGGCGGTCAGTGAACCCGTACAGCATCCTTCCATCGACGAAGCCCGGCGCACATTCCAAGCCGAACTCGTTCGGCAACTGGGGGCCGACCGCGCACGCCCGATTCAACGTGCCATTCAGGTAGTTGAAGAGGTGGTATCGAAATCATTCGATCCAGTGATCCTTGATACACAGCAGATTCTGCCGTACGGTACACTCTTAAACCGAATCGTCACCGCTGTCGGATTGCACCTCAATCAATTGCGAGTTATTGAAGCCTGGAAGGCATTTGAATGGCTGGGGGCGGATAAGAAGACCACCACTAGATTTTTACTTCTCCCATACACATGGCAACTGCTCGGCTTGTGTCAGCCACGGTTTCGAAAATCAAAGAAAGATTCTTGCCTTTCTCTGCGTCAACAGATTCAGCAACCCTATATGGGCTGGGGTCCAAAATACGAACTTGCTATGGTCATCACGCGTCCTAGCAAACTTTCTTGGCTCGTTGAGCGTCCTAGCAAGACGCCGGAACGGGCAGATGTCTCCTTTGCTTCTGACTACAATCTGGTGTTTGGAAGTGAATGGAGCAGTAAACGGTTTGGAGTTCCTCATGAAATCAATATTGAATCAATTGTTTTTGAAGCGCTGCTTCTCGGCTTGCTAATGGATGCGATCGCCTATGATAAACGTGCGATATCCGAGATTCATCAATCAAAATCCTTTATTCGTAGCTTGCTCGGATTCGGCCGTGATGAAATGATCCCTCCCTTCTGAGGCGAGCCACTAAAGCCCCTTCAGACGGTCCACTACGAATGATGATGGACGAAGATGATGGCCCTCCACACCATCGTGGGCCGTCTCGGCCTGCGCCAAGTGAGCGATGAGGGCGCGCTCGCTCCGTGGTGGACGAGGTGATCGCCGCCAACGCCGCCAAGGCCGATGAGTAGCGCGCGAGATGCCGAAACGGCGCGGATGTGCATGTCGTCGCAGTGGATTTCCGCAGCGGTAGAACGTACCCTGGAGATGTTTTCACGCAAGCGCGGTCGGGTGGCACGAAAAGTAACGGAGGGCGAGATGGCGGAGTGGGTCGCGGACATCCACATCTCGCAGGAGCTCGCGCTGGAGCTGGTGCGCGAGCAGTTCCCGGGGCTCGGGCGCAGCATCGAGCCGTTCGGGAGCGGGTGGGACAACACGGCGTACCTGGTGGACGGCGAGCTCGTGTTCCGCTTCCCGCGGCGCGAGTTCGCCGTTCCGTTTCTGGCGCGCGAAACGCACGTGCTCCCTGTGCTGGCGCCGCGCCTGCCGCTGCCGGTCCCCGTCCCCGAGTGGCCCGGCGCGCCGACGGAGCGCTTCCCCTGGCCCTTCGCCGGGTACCGCCGCATTCCCGGCCGCACGCTGGACGCCGCGGAGCTGTCGCCCGCCGACCGCCAGGCCATCGCGCCGGCGATCGCGGCCTTCCTGAAAGCGCTGCACGCGACTCCCCTCGACGGCCTCGACCTTCCCGGCGACGAGCTGGCGCGGACGGACTTCGTCCGGCGCGGCCCGCTGATGTTCGAGCGGCTGCAGGGGCTGGAGAGCGCCGGCGTCATCTCCGACCGGCGCCCGTGGCTCGCGCTCTTCGAGGGATGCGGCCCGTCGGAGCCACCGCCGTGCGTGGTTCCCGTGCACGGCGACCTGTACGAGCGCCACGTCCTCGTGGACGGCGCGAACCGCATCTCCGGCGTGATCGACTGGGGCGACGTGCACGCGGGCGACCCGGCGCTCGACCTCAATTTCCTCTACCGTTTCTTCCCCGCGGCCGAGCGGGGCGGCTTCCTGCGCGTCTACGGCCCCGTCGATGCGCGCACGGCGCGGCTGGCGAGGCTGCGCGCCGCCTTCCACGCCTCCACCCTCGCCTTCTTCGCGCACTCCACCAACGACGCGCCGCTCCTCCGCGCGAGCCTCGCCGCGATGCGCAACGCGCTGGAGGAGTAAAGCGCCTCACGCAGAGACGCGGAGACGCAGAGAGAGAACTTCGCCGATGGGCCGCGCGCGCGTCCGCAGCTCGCGGTCGGCGCGGGGGGTGAGGAGGCGCAGGTCGCGCGGGCGCTGCAGCCCCGCACCGCGGCTGCGCGCGGGGACGATCGCGTCCGCATCCACGCCATGCCTGCGCGCGACGAGGACGCCCAGCGAATAGCGGCTCAATGCCTCCGGCCCGGCGAGGTGCCAGAACCCGGCGCGCGCCTCCGCCGGCAGCGCGGCGAGCTCCCAGAGCTGCGCCGCGAGATCCTCCACCGCGATCGGGCAGCGCAGCTCGTCGACGAAGAGGCGCACCGGCTCGCCGCTCCGGAGATCATCCAGCAGCTTCTTGCTGATTCGATCCGGCTCGGGCGCAACCCGCACGATCAGCGAGGTGCGGACGATCGCGGCATCCGACAACCGCTCGCGGACGATGCGCTCGGCGGCGGCCTTCCAGCGACCGTAGTCGTGCACGGGCGCGGGCTCGTCCGTCTCGGCGTACGGGGCGTGCTCGCCGTCGAACACCGCGTCGGTGCTCATGTGGATGAGCGCGCATCCGGTGGCGGCGCACGCGTCCACCAGGCTCTCGGTCGCGCCCAGCACGTCGCCTTCCGCAGCCTGAGAGTAGGCGGTGTGGATCACCAGGCCGGGGCGCACGCGGTCCAGCAGCGCCACCGTCGCGCCATGGTCCGACAGATCGACGGTGTGCTCCTCTGCTGCGGTGACGGGCGACGTGCGCTGGGTGGCGTGGATCTGGATGCTGGATGGCGCCCGCGCGATCAGCTCGCTCCCGAGCAGGCCCGCGCCGCCGGTGATCAAAACTACTTGAGATGAATTCCGCATCTTCAAGCGAGTTAGAGACTTGAGCTACAGGATCTCACACAGAGGCGCACAGAGGATCAGAGACGAGGAAGGGCGGCGTGCTCGTTGGTGCCGTCGAGCAACGCCACCAGGATGCGCGTGGCCTTGGCGTAGATGCCGGGCGCCTCGCTCTCGCGCGGCCCGGCGACGTCGAGGGTGCGGACGCGGTGGACTTGGAGCCAGCGCCGGAACGCGCCGACGTCCTCCGGCGAGCCCGCGTCCAGGGTGTAGAGCGGCCTGCGGAGCCGCCGGGCGGCCTCGATCGTCAGCTCCGTCCCGGGGCTCGCCGCGCCGGAGGTGAGGACGAGCGTCGCATCCGAGTCGCGCACGTTCCACTCGGTGCGCTGCGCGGGGTCGGGCGACGGCGTCTCGCGCAGCGGGTAGCGCGCGTCGATGGGCCCATCCTCCGCCGCGCGCCCCGCCGGGCACCATCCCCCGCACTCCATCCCCAGCTCCAGCGCCACGTCGAGCGCCGCCCGGTCCACCCCCGTCTGCCCCCCGCTGACGATCTTCACGATCTACCCTCACCCGGTGCTCGCGCCGTCCCGCAGGGCCCTCTCCCTGGCGCTTCGCGCCGATCCGTGGCAGCACCGGCGGTCAAGCCTTGCCTCCAGGCCTCGCTGCGGCTCGTCGTGGCGCTAGGCAACGGAGGGCGGGAGTCCGCGCAGGCGGACTTCGGGCAGTTGTTGCCGCGGAGCCGCGGATTCATCCGCCCCTGCACCAGGGTCCGCGCCCCCGGGCTTGCTACAGCCTGTACGCGGTGGTGACGAGACGCTTCTCGGCCTCGCCCTCGATGAGGGCCTCGACCTCGACGTAGGGCTCCAGGCCGCTCCCGGAGAGCTTCTCGCGGAAGAGCTCGTCGAGCTGGAAGACGCCAGCGGAGTTCGTCATCTCGATCCGCAGCCGCACCGGCTTCTCCTCGCCGTGCTCGATGTGCACGGCCTCGATGGCGGCGGCGCTGATGGAGTGGATGCTGGTGGTGCGCTCGATCCCCATCGAGATGCGCGAGCGGCCCTTGGCCATGTCCAGCGCGTCGGCCACGCGCACGATCCCCGCCTCCAGGGTGAGCGGCTTGCCGCCCGAGCGGTGCGCGATGATGGCGTGCAGGATCTCGGCGCGCAGGATGGTGGCCGTCGGCACGTCGTAGAGGCCGTCGAGCAGCTCGCGAATCTTGGGCTGCGCCACGAAGAGCGAGAACTCCTCGTGGTCCTTGCGGTGGATCGACATCCCCAGGTCGTGCATGAGGGCGGCGAGCATCACCACCACCTCGGCGTCGTCGGGCGTCATCCCGTAGTTGGTGACCACCGCGGGCTCCACGCCGTGCTCCACCAGCATGCGCAGCAGCTTGACCGCGATGTTCATCACGATCTTCACGTGCACCGGCCCGTGGTCGGTCATCCCCAGCCGCTCCACGGCGTTCACGTTCGCCGCCAGCCACATCGCGTACAGCTCGTCGTCGTGGTTGATGCGGTCCACCAGCGCCACGACCTTGGGGTTGTTGCGGCTCGGCACGTTCAGCGCGAGCCGGTGGCCGAAGCGCTCCTCCACCGTCCGTCCGTACGCCGCCCTCAGGTCCGCGGCGCCCACCGTCTCTGCCATATCCGAACTTCCTCTCGTGGTCTGTTGCTCGAATCCCGATATCAACTTCTACACCGGAGCGGCGACAACGGCTGACGCGGCGGTGTGGATGGTGTCGCGACTTTGCGGCTGAAGCCGCCGCTACAACATCACGCAGTCCGCCTGCGCGGACTTCGGGTTTCGTGCAGCGTCGGGTTCGTCTCGCAAGGCGATCGCCGTTGATGTCCGCGAAGGCGGACAGCGTGCCGTTGTAGCGGCGAGTTCACTCGCAAATTCCCACCTAGCCAACCCCTCAGCGCTTCAGCATCTCCGCGACGAACCGCGCGGCCTCGGCCTCCGCCCAGAACCGCGGACGCCACGGGGGGCCGGCGATGAAGCCGACGTGGCCGCCGTGCGGGGTGATGGCCGCGGTGAGGCACGGGTTGGCGCGCAGCGTCTCGCGCGGGATCGCGCGTGGGGGGACGAACGGGTCGTCCTCGGCGTGCACGACCAGCGTGGGGACGCGCACGCGGGGGAGGAACTGGGCGCAGCTCGAGCGGCCGTAGTAGTCGTCCACCCCGGCGAAGCCGTGCAGCCGCGCCGTGGCCGCGTCGTCGAACTCGCGGAAGCTGCGGGCGGAGAGCACCCGCCGGTGATCGCACGCGTCGCCGATCAGGTGCTGCTTCCGGCGGAACTTGGCCTGCAGCGAGCGCACGAAGATGCCGGTGTACACCCGCCCCATCGGCGTGGACCAGAGCTGGTCGGCGCCGGCGGAGAGGTCGAAGGGGATGGAGATCCCCGCCGCCGCCTTCACCCGCGCCCCGTCGCCGCGCTCGCCGAGGTACTTGAGCAGCACGTTGGCCCCGAGCGAAAAGCCGATCGCCGCGAGCGGCACGCCCGGGTCGCGCTCCGCCAGCAGGTCGAGCACGTGGGCGACGTCGCCGGTGTCGCCGGCGTGGTAGAAGCGCGGGAGGCGGTTGGGCTCGCCGCCGCAGGCGCGGAAGTTCATCGCCACCGCGCGGATGCCGCGGTCCCACAGCCTGCGGCAGGTCTCCAGCACGTAGCCGGACGCCGTGCTCCCCTCCAGCCCGTGCACCACCAGCGCGAGCGGCGCGTCGGCGGCGGGCGGGCGGCGCGACCCGGGGACGAAGGCGAAGTCGAGGTCCACGAAATCGCCGTCGGGCGTGTCGATGCGCTCGCGGCGGTAGCGCACGCCCGTCTTCGGCCGCAGGTACCGCCCGGCGACCGTCTGCGCATGCGCGCCGGGGAGCCACCGCGCGGGGACGTACGGGCGTGGGAAAAAATCCTTGATGGTCCGTCTCGATTCAGGCACCTTGCTGACCGGCTCAGCCCTCGGATGTGTTCCTCGATGCATCGAAGATCGCCGGCCCACTTTCACTTCGCCACCGTCATCCAGGGGTTTCCCCACCATGTCGAGCACCCCCGCCGCGCCCGCGCCTCCCGCCGCAAGATCGTCGGTGTCCGCGCCGCTGGCGATGACCCTCTGCGGGATCGCGTACGCCTTTCCCGAAGACATCCAGCGCTTTCTCGGGATGGCTGAACTCACGAAGAGTGAGTCGTGGACGGCCGCCTGGGTTCCGGAGGAGCGGAAGGGATATTTCGCCTACGCGGCAACGTCGCCGAATTCGAACGACGTCGTGGTGGCGGTCCGCGGCACGAACCCGAGCCTCACGGAAGGGTTTCTGTGGAACCTGCTCTCCAACGTGAACGTGCGCTCGACTTCCGAGTGGAGCCCCGCCGTACAGGGTGTGCGCATCGCGGGCGGCGCGCGCGAGGGACTCTCGGTGCTGCTCTCCATCAAGGATAAACACGGCCGGACGCTGGGGGACTACCTGGAGAGCGTGCCGAGGAACGCGACGGTCGTGGTCACGGGGCACAGCCTGGGAGGATGCCTCGCCTCCGTGCTCGCGCTGCACCTCAGCCAGGCCGCCGGCGGGCGCTCCCAGGTGAAATCGATCACCTTCGCCGCTCCCACGGCCGGTGACGAGGGATTCGCGAAGCTTTTCCATGAGACGTTCCCGAATGCGGAACGCTACTTCAACCCGTTCGACCTGGTGCCGCGCGCCTGGCACGACCTGTCGCAGTTCCCGGATCTCTACGAGGCGCCGGGACCGAAGTGCCCCTGGCTCCTCGCGCGACTCGCGCGGAGGGTGAACCGTAAAGTGTCGGGACACAAATACACGCACCCCGGTCCCGGAAAGCCGCTGCCGACGCCAGGCGGCGCCCTCCCGGAACGGCCGGCCCGGCGCGGCGTCAAGGCGGGGGTGGACCGCCTCCTTCGCCGGCACTTCCTGCTCGAAGCGCTGCACCATCACGTACCGAACACCTACCTGGCACTCCTTGGCGCGAAGGAGCTTCCCTTCCCCCTTCCCCTTCCCTGGCTGTTCCGGAACGTGCGCCGCCGCCTGTCGCGGCTGTGGCCATGGAGGTAGAATGGCTGCATTCGCAGCCTGCCAGGTCCGTGGGCGGCGTGAGGTGAAACGCGCCTGAACCGCCGCCGCTCCTCCCGTGTGGCTCCTCCCCGCCTTCTCGGCCTTCGCGCGCAACGCGCTGAAGATCTTCTACCGGCTCACGCTCGCGGGTGAGCGGGTGCCGGCGCGCGGGCCGGTGCTGCTGGTGGCCAACCACCCCAACTCGCTGGTGGACCCGGCGATGGTGGCGGCGGTGGCGCGGCGGCCGGTGCGCTTCCTGGCCAAGGCGCCGCTCTTCGCGATGCCGGGGATCGGGGTGCTGGTGAAGGGCGCCGGGGCCATCCCCGTCTACCGCGCGCAGGACAACGCGGGGCCGACGGACCAGAACCAGGACACCTTCCGCGCCGTCTGGGCGGCGCTGGCCGAGGGCGCGGCGGTCGGCATCTTCCCCGAGGGAACGAGCCACAGCGCGCCCTCGCTGGTGCCGCTCAAGACCGGCGCCGCGCGCATCGCCCTGGGCGCCGCGGCGCGGACGGGCGGCGCCTTCCCCATCCTCCCCGTGGGCCTCTCCTTCCGCGACAAGGCGATCTTCCGCTCCGCCGCCCTCGCCGTCGTCGGCGATTCCGTGGAGTGGGACGACCTGGCGCACGCCGGTCCCGACGACCGGGAGGTGGTGCGGGCGCTCACCGCGCGCATCGACGAGGCGCTGCGCGACGTCACCGTCAACCTGGAGCGCTGGGAAGACGAGGAGCTGGTGCACGCCGCCGAGGCCATCTACGCCGCCGAGCTCCCGGTGGACGACGCGCCCGACGCGCGGGTGACGCGGCTGGTGGAGGCCACGGAGGGGCTGGCGCGCGTCCGCGCGGAGGGGCGCGCCGAGTGGAGGCGCGTGGCGCGCGAGGTGGCCGGCCACGCGCGCATCCTGGGCGTGCTGGGGATCACCCCCGCGCAGCTCCACGGGAGCCCGCGGGTGGACGTGGCGGCCGGGTGGACCCTGCGCCAGCTCCTGTTCTTCGGCGTGGGCGCGCCGGTGGCGGCGCTCGGGATCGCCGTCTACTGGATTCCCTACCGGCTGACGGGGGTGCTGGAGCAGTGGCGGGTGAAGCACCAGGACGTCCGCGCGACCTTCAAGGTGCTGGTGGGCGGCGTGCTGCACCTGCTGTGGACGATCGCGATCGCCGCCGCGGTCGGCTGGCGCTTCGGCGTCGGACCGGCGCTCTGCGTGCTGGTGGGGCTGCCGCTCGCCGGCTTCGTCGCCATCCACGTGACCGAGCAGTGGAAGCGCTCGGTGGCGGAGGCGCGCCGCTTCTTCCTCCGCGCCCGCCGGCGGACGGAGCTGCGGGAGCTCCGCGCGCGCCAGCGCGAGCTCGCGGCGAAGCTGCACGCGCTCTGGGAGGAGTTAGCGAGGGCTCAATGACATGGGTGATTGGTATTCCGACCAGCTTCGGAGCGGCAATTCTAGTCTCCGACATTTGTGTGACGTTCGATCGAGGGGATACGAAAGAGTACTACGATGGCCTCCAGAAGATTTATCCCGTTGGTAGATACATTCTCGCGGGGTTTTCAGGGTCAGTTGGGATTGGTTTCAGGTTGATCGAAAGGCTGCAATACGAGCTCGCTAAAGCACCACCAGATCATGCGTGGAGTCTTAGCCAAATCGCGCATAGATGGTGGCCTAGGCTTGCACGCAGGGAATTTGCGGCTGCAGAGAAACGTGAACAGAAGCTCGGGAGCGGGCTACTGCTCGCATCCGTGCACCCAACGGCACAGACCGCCGACGTAGGGTGGCCAGTGACGGAGGTTTTTCGGTTTCGAGCTCCAAGTTATGCTCCTGAGAAAGCCTTGCCTAATACTGCATTGTCTATCGGCTCTGATGTTTCGGAGCATACACGGGAGATCGTGGAGTATTGTGACAGCGACGTATTTGTGTACGTTGCCTTGCAAGGCGGAGCGACCTCACTGGGAAGAAACGTTGCTCACGTGATGGGCGAATTACTTAGCAACAGCCCCGTGCCGGCCGTGAGTACGAAGTTTCAGGTCGGAGTGGTCATGCGGGGCGCGATTGAGATTGTCAATCACAATTACATGTCATTCTTCCCGGGAGGCGCAACATCGGTTATTTCGCTTCCAGAGTTAGCCCGGTCTTACGCGGAATTCCAAGGAATATGCGACGATATTGGATTATCGTGCTCAACCGCTAAGGGATAAGTTTGTATCCCGCTGTCACAGGATACGCTTCCTTTTCAGAACAGCCTGAGATAGGGACTCGCTCGGTTCGCTCGTACATGATGGATGAGAAGGCGTGCGCCCGATGGCGATTCAGACCAGCGATTCGCGCACAAACGTGAGCCTCGTGTAGCTCCAGGGCTTCCCTTGGCGGCGGAGATAGGTACGCAGGTCCTCCCACGGACCGGCGGGAGGGCCGTCGCCCGGCCAGGCGGCCTCGCATTCGTCGCAGGGGTAGAGCTCGGCGCCGTCGCTCTCGTCGCGCAGCCGGCGAATCCACCCCTGGTCGCAGCGCGGGCACCAGCGCTTGAGGTCGCCGCAGCGCTCGCAGCGCCACAACTCCACCCGCGATTCGGTGCCGATCAGGCGAACCGCCGCCGCGGCGCAGACTTCACATTCCAGCGTTCGTTCCATCTACCGTGCGGTGAGAGGAGGTGAAGGCACTGGATCCCCGGGTGAGGCACCTTCCGGTTCCACACTCCCCGCATTTTTCCCGCAAGGCCGGCAGCTCCAGCGCACACGTTCATGGCCGTCAATCCACGGGAAAACCGATGCTCGTTCTCGAAACAGAACGTTCTACTTCCCGCAATTTTCCCCGCATACGCAAGAGGCGCGTCGCTCAGTGCAGTCTCTGAATCGACTTACAATGCCCCATTTATATGTCCGCCTTCTACGACTCTCAACTTCTGTGCGACGGTCACTGACTTGGCGAACGCACGCAGTTCTCCCCTCCCCCACCCCGGTGCGGCGCGCAGCGCCAGGGCGGGGGCTGCCGCGGCCGCACCGAAGCCGGATGACACGCGTCTGAGCGGCGGTTATCTTCCGCCGGCCATCCTCCCGACCCCATCCCCATCCCGTCCACGATGCTCGAATCCACCGTCCCGACGCACCCCGCGGACCCGCCGGCGAGGCCGACGCACGTCGTCACCCCGCGCGCGGTCACCGGCTGGGTGCTGTACGACCTGGCGAACACCATCTTCTCGATGGGCGTGGTGTCGCTCTACTTCTCGCTCTGGGTGCGCGACCAGGTGGGCGCCACGCGCGCGGACACCGTCTACGGGATCATCACCGGGGTGTCGATGGGGCTGATCTTCATGGTGTCGCCGCTGCTGGGGGCGATGACCGACCGGGCACCGCGGCGGATGCCGTTCCTCATCACCAGCACGCTGATCTGCGTGACGCTCACCGCCCTGCTGGCGCGCGCGGGGTTCTGGGGCACGGCGGTGCTCTTCGTCTTCGCCAACGTCGCCTACCAGGCGGGGACGCAGTTCTACGACGCCATGCTCCCCGAGGTCAGCACCGAGGAGAACCGGGGCCGCATCGGGGGGATCGGGGTGGGCGTGGGGTACCTGGGGTCGTACGTGGCGGTGGTGCTGGGGCTGCTGCTGCACACCGAGAACAAGCCGCGGCTCTTCCTGGCCATCGCCGCGGCCTTCCTGCTCTTCTCCATCCCCTGCTTCTTCTGGGTGAAGGAGCGCGGCAACCCCCGCCCGCGGAAGATCGACTGGGCGATGGTGCGCGACTCCACCTCGCAGACGCTGCGCACCCTGCGCTCGGGGAGGGACTACCCCGGCCTGGTGCGCTTCCTGGTGGGCCGCGTGTTCTACACCGACTCGATCAACACCGTGATCTCGATCATGGCGCTCTACACGGTGAACGTGGCGGTGAGCACGGGGATGTCGGAGGCCGACGGGCAGAAGCGGGCGCAGCTCATCATGCTCTTCGCCATCACCTTCGCGATCGCGGGCGGCTTCTTCTGGGGATGGCTGACGGACCGGCGGGGGCCCAAGCGCACGCTCAACCTGGTGCTGATCGCGTGGATGGGGGTGTTCGCCTTCGCCGGGGCGATCGGGATCTTCGGGCTTCCGCTCTGGTGCCTCTTCCTGGTGGCGGCGTCGGCGGGGTTCGCGCTGGGCGGGATCTGGGCGAGCGACCGGCCGTACATGCTGCGCCTCACCCCCCCGGCGCGCGTCGGCGAGTTCTACGGGCTGTACGGGATGGTGGGCCGCTTCTCGGCCATCACCGGGCCCGTGCTCTGGGCGCTGTCGACCTACGTCACCATCCAGGTGCTGCACCTGGCGCCCCAGGTGGGCCAGGGGCTCAGCGTGCTCGTGCTGATGCTGATGATCGTCGTGAGCTTCTTCATCCTCGAGCCCATCTCCGACACCCCGCGAAAGTGGCGCCCGGAAGACCTGCACCACTGAAAGGTGTAAGGAAACCGTCTCCTCGGACGTCATCCTGAGGCCGGCCACGCTGTGACCCTGGCATGCTCGACCGCTTGCAGGCCGAAGGATCTATGGCACGTGAAGGCACTCAGCCGAGGAAGCGCGCTGTCTTTGCGTTCCGTCCTCGGCGCACCTCGCCGACTCACGTGCTGCCGCGGTGATAGATCCTTCGGCCTGCAAGGGTCTTTCGCGGACGTGTTTGCAGCGAGACCGGCCTCAGGATGACGTCCTGGGGGAAGCACGTAACGTGTCTCAACCATCTCTGAGGAGCCTGGAACCGCTCACCCCGGGGAGATGCCGAATGCGACCCGCCCGCCGATTCGCCGCCGCCCTCCTCGTCCTTCCGCTGTTTTCGGGGTGCCTCTACCGGAGAACGCTCTTCAACCCCGATGCGTCCACGGCCGGCGTGCCGACGCACACCTTCACCGTCATCCGCTCGGTGGTGTTCTTCCCGCCCGCCGGCGCTCAGTGGAACCTCGACCTCCGGATCCCGTCGGAGCGGGTGCGCGCCGGCGAAGAGGTGACGTTCCCGAGCCCGGGGGTCAGCGCCAGCTACAGGCAGGTGTACGAGGGGGGCGGGTACAGGGCAACGCCGATGGGACGCATCCGCTTTCGGCGCGTGCGTCCCGACCGCGTGCAGGCCGAGGTGGACCTCCGCACCGAGGGGCGGAGACCCTGGAGGCTCCGCCGGACGATGTGGTTCCGGCGGTCCGCCGGCGAGAAGCCGTAGCCTCGGCGACGGCGGGTTTCCGAGTCTGCCCCGGGCGGATAAATCCGCGGCAACAACTACACGAAGTCCGCCTGCGCGGACTATCGGCTGCGGTGAGGCCGTAGCGCGGAGGCACGCGATTGGCCACAGCGCGGCCGAGGTGCGCCGGCCTCGACCGCAGGGGTGCCCGTCGCGTGCCCCGCGATGGCGGCTGCACCGGCAGCCTGGAGTCCGCGCAGGCGGACTTTCGTGTCTTTGTTGCCGCGGATTCATCCGCCCCGACTCTCCACAGGCATCGGGTATGACTGATTGGCAGCGGCGGCTGGCGAAGCTCGCGAGCCGGGTGGACGGCAGGCTCGACGCGGAGCGCGAGAAGCTCGGCCTCGGCGGAAGCCGGGTCGTGCGCGTGGAGGCGTACCGCGGCTTCGGACGGCCGGAGCGGGTGTGGGTGAAGGGGCGCGTGCTGCGCGGGATGCCCGTGGCGCCGGCGCGCGAGGGGGACAGCCTCTGGCTGAACCTGGCGGCCACGCTGCAGCGATTCGAGAGCGACGAGGTGCCGGGCGCGAAGGTGCGCGTCCGCTACCCCGGCGGCGAGCAGGTGCTGACGGCGGACCGCGAGGGGTACGTCGAGGGCTGGCTGGAGCCGAATCCGCCGCTCGCCGGCGCGGAGCCCTGGCAGCAGGTGGAGATGGAGCTGGTGGAGCCCGCCGGCGCGCACGAGCCCTACCGCACCCGCGCGCGCATCCTGGTGCCGCCGCCGGCGACGGCGCGGCTGGGGGTGATCAGCGACCTGGACGACACGGTGGTGCGCACCGACGTGGCGTCGCGGCTGCGGATGGCGAAGAACGTGTTCTTCGGCAACGCGCACACCCGCATGCCCTTCCCCGGCGTGGCGGCCTTCTACCGCGCGCTGGAGGGCGGCCGCGACGGAAGGGCGCGCAACCCGTTCTTCTACGTCTCCAGCAGCCCCTGGAACCTGTTCGAGGTGCTCGCGGAGTTCCTGGAGCTGCGGAAGATCCCGGCCGGGCCGCTCCTGCTGCGCGACTGGGGGGTCTCGTCCGTCGACCCCGGCGAGGGCGGGCACGCGGGGCACAAATCGCGGCACATCAAGACCATCCTGGAGCTCTACCCCGACCTCCCCTTCATCCTGGTGGGCGACAGCGGCCAGGAAGACCCGGAGATCTACCACCGCGCCGTGAACGACCACCCGGAGCGCATCCGCGCCGTCTACATCCGCAACGTGAGCCGCGGCCCCGAGCGGGTGGAGGCGATCCGCAGGCTCGCCGCGGAGGTGGAGAAGGCCGGGAGCACGCTGATCCTGGCCGACGACACCCTGGCCGCCGCCCGCCACGCCGCCTCGCAGGGGTGGATCGACCCCGCCGACCTCCCCGACATCGGCGAGGTCGCGCACGCCGAGGACGTTCCACGCTCGGACGAGCTGAAGGAAGAAAACAAGGCGATGAGCCAGGAAAACTGAAATCTCACGCAGAGACGCGGAGGCGCGGAGAGCCGCTGCGGCGGTTGCGGCGGCTCGCGCGCGCCGGTTAGATTCCGGGCCGTTTTTCGCCCGAAACGCCTGCGATTTTCCCGTACCGGACCCGTCTGAAGATGCCCGTACCTGCGAAGCCGGAGCTGCGTGGACTGGAGGAGAAGTGGAGCGCCCGCTGGGAAGCCGACGGGACCTACCGCTTCGACCGCGGCCGCGATCGCCAGGGCATCTACGCCATCGACACGCCGCCCCCCACGGTGAGCGGCTCGCTGCACGTCGGCCACGTCTTCTCGTACACCCACATCGACGTGATCGCGCGCTTCCAGCGCATGCTGGGGAAGACGCTCTTCTACCCCATGGGGTGGGACGACAACGGCCTCCCCACCGAGCGCCGCGTGCAGAACTACTACGGTGTGCGCTGCGATCCCTCGCTCCCGTACGACCCCGGCTTCGCCCCGCCGGAGTCGCCGCCCAAGCCGCCGGTCGCCATCTCGCGCCGCAACTTCATCGAGCTCTGCGGCGTGCTCACGCACGAAGACGAGCAGGCGTTCGAGCGGCTCTGGCGCACGCTGGGGCTCTCGGTGGACTGGTCGATGACCTATGCCACCATCGGCGAGCGCGCCCGCCGCGCCTCGCAGCGCGCCTTCCTGCGCCTGCTGGAGAAGGGCGCCGCCTACCAGGTGGAGGCGCCCACGCTCTGGGACGTGGACTTCCGCACCGCCGTCGCGCAGGCCGAGCTGGAGGACCGCGAGGTCCCCGCGGCCTACCACCGGGTGCGCTTCCACGGCCAGGAGGGGCCGGTGGACATCGAGACCACCCGCCCCGAGCTCCTCCCCGCCTGCGTGGCGATGGTCGCGCACCCGGACGACGCGCGCTACCAGCCCCTCTTCGGGACGACGGCCACCACGCCGCTCTTCGGGGTGAGCGTCCCCATCCTCCCCCACCCCGCCGCCGAGCCGGAGAAGGGGACGGGGATCGCCATGGTCTGCACCTTCGGCGACACCACCGACGTGATGTGGTGGCGCGAGCTGGGGCTCCCGGTGCGCGGGCTGCTGCGGCCGGACGGCACCTTCCGCCCGGTGACGTGGGGGGAGGGGATCTTCGCCAGCCGCGATCCCGAGCGGGCGCAGGCCGCGTACGACCAGCTCGCCGGGAAGGCCGCCGCCGGCGCGCGCCGCGCGGTCGTCGAGCTGCTCACCGAGTCCGGCGAGCTGATCGGCGAGCCGCGCGCCATCACCCACGCGGTGAAGTTCTACGAGAAGGGCGACCGGCCGGTGGAGATCCTCACCAGCCGGCAGTGGTTCATCCGCTCGGCCAGCCAGAAGGAGGCGCTGCTGCGGCGCGGCGCCGAGATCGACTGGCACCCGGCGTACATGCGCGCCCGCTACGAGAACTGGGTGAACGGCGTCAACCAGGACTGGTGCATCAGCCGGCAGCGCTTCTTCGGCGTGGCCTTCCCCGTCTGGTACCCGGTGGACGCGGACGGCGCGGTCCGCCACGACCAGGCGATCCAGGCCCCCGAGGACCGGCTCCCGGTCGATCCCTCCTCCGACGTCCCCGACGGCTACACGGCGGAGCAGCGCGGGCAGCCGGGCGGCTTCGTGGGCGACCCGGACGTGATGGACACCTGGGCCACCTCGTCGCTCTCGCCGCAGATTGCGGGCGGGTGGGAGGAAGACCCGGAGCTGTTCGCCAGGGTCTTCCCCATGGACCTGCGGCCGCAGGCGCACGACATCATCCGCACCTGGCTCTTCTCCACGGTGCTGCGGGCGCACCTGGAGCACGGCACGCTCCCCTGGACCGACACGCTGATCTCCGGCTGGGTGCTGGACCCCGACCGGAAGAAGATGTCGAAGAGCAAGGGGAACGTGGTGACGCCCATCGGGCTGCTGGAGGAGCACGGCTCCGACGCGGTGCGCTACTGGGCCGCCAGCGGCCGCCCCGGCGCCGACACGGCGTTCGACGCCGGGCAGATGAAGATCGGGCGGAAGCTGGCGACCAAGCTGCTGAACGCCTCGCGTTTCGTCCTCTCGGGCGAGACGGAGCCGGGGGCGGTGACGGCGCCCCTGGACCGCGCCGTGCTGGCGCGCGTGGCCCGCATCGCCGACGAGGCCACGGCGGAGCTGCGCCGCTACGACTACACGCGGGCGCTGGAGCGCACCGAGGTCTTCTTCTGGTGGTTCTGCGACAACTACCTGGAGCTGGTGAAGGGGCGCCGCTACGGGGAGATGGGCGCGGAGGGCGCCGCCAGCGCCGCGGGGGCGCTCCAGGCCGCGCTCGACGTGCTGCTGCGCCTCTTCGCGCCCTTCCTCCCCTTCGTGACGGAGGAGGTGTGGAGCTGGTGGCGCACGGGATCCATCCACGCCGCGCGGTGGCCCAGCGGCGACGAGCTACGCGCCCGCGGCGGCGACGGCGACGAGCGGGTGCTGGAGGTGGCCGCCGAGCTGCTGGGCGAGATCCGCAAGGCCAAGTCGGCCGCGCAGCAGTCCCTCGGCTCCGAGGTGGGCCGCGTGCGCCTGCACGACACCCCCGAGCGCATCGCCCTGGCGCGCGCGGTGGAGGGCGACGTGCTCGCCGCCGCCCGCGCGAGCGGCCTCGACTACGTGGAGGCGGAGGCGTTCCGGGTGGAGGTGGAGATGCCGGTCGCTCCTTGAGAGACTCTTGAGAAACTCGTCCTCATCGACGTCATCCTGAGGCCGCCTACGCCGTGCCTTCGGATTCTCGGATCTATGCAGGCCGAAGGATCTATAGCCGGTGCAAGCACTTAGCCGCGGAAACGGGCGATGAGCCGTCGCGGCCAGCTTGCGCCTCTCACCAGCTCTCGTGCTGCCGCGGTTATAGATCCTCAGGCCTGCGAGGTCCCCTGCGGACGCAAATGGCGGCGTGCCCGGCCTCAGAGACTTTTGAGAAACCTCGCCCTCTCAGGACGTCATCCTGAGAGGGTGTTGCTGAACCCGTTCTTCGGACACCCGTGGGGGTGTCATCCTGAGGCCCGGCCATGTGGAATCAGCGTTCACTCCGATGGCGGCAGGGCCGTGAGGATCTGATCGCGGCCACGCCGGAGTCGGCTGCGGAAGCTCGCGCGGAAGCCACGGCCTCACGTTCACTCGTCGATGCCGTTCAGGAAAAGCCAGGCATTGACGAGCGCCGGCGTGGACGCGTCAATCGTGCGGGCTTCCGCGGCGGGCTCCTGCGCATTCCTCGGCCAGATCCTCACGGCCCTGCCGTCTGCAGCGCCAACGCCAGGATCGTGTGGCCGGGCCTCAGGATGACACCCGTGGTGCCGCGGAATGTGCGCGTTCAGCAACACCCTCTGAGGCCGGTCTTGCTGCAAACGCGTCCGCGAAAGACCGTGCAGGCCGAAGGATCTATCATCGATGCTCGGACAACGTTTCAGAAACGCTCGAGCAGGCTTCTCCCGTGTCCTCCAACGACCGCTACTTCGTCTATATCCTCTCCAACGCCAGCCGCACGCTGTATATCGGCGTGACGAACGACCTTGTGCGCCGTGTCTACGAGCATGAGCAGAAGCAGGTGCCGGGATTCACAGCACAGTACAACGTCACGCAGCTCGTCTACTATGAGGAGGCTGCGCATCCGCAGGTGGCGATTGCGCGCGAAAAGGAGCTGAAGGGGTGGCGTCGCTCGCGTAAAGTGGCACTCGTCTCGGTGCAACTCCGCCGCGAGCATGCAATCCGATGCTATAGATCCTTCGGCCTGCGAGCGATCGAGCATGCCGAAGGCGCAGCGTGGTCGGCCTCAGGATGACGTCTTCAGGATTCCGCGGGGGCAGCTCCCGCCGCTGCCCAATGCTGCCATTTCATTAAGATCCGGTTAAGCTCGGCGCTCATAGGACGAAATCCCCATCCCTTCCCTGGTCTTCCGTATTTGTATGAAGACGGCGCATTCAGCCGTTGCATCGCGGTTTACGCACGCCAGGGCAAACTTTTGAAGCAGTATGTAGCAGTCTCAAACATGTGACTGACAAGGATTTACCTCGCCGGACGGGTTGCTTATATGGAGCAGATGCCTTAAATTATCTGACATCAACCCCTGTAACGCTGTCGCATCCCTCGCAACAGCATTCGTGTCACCCACTTCCGGGCAACCACGCCGGCAGCTTCGGCGCGCGCCCGGGAAGCAGGATATCATGCGTCCACGGATCCAGATCCTCACCGCCGCCACGCTCGGAATCGGGCTCGGCATCGCGCTCCCCGGCCAGGCCCGGCGCCCCTTCGCCGTCGAGGCGAAGGAGACGCGGACCTTCGCCGACGCGGCGACGATGAAGGCCTTCGCCACGGCGCCCGCCGCCTCGGACACGGCGCACGCCATCCCGGCGCCCGCGCCGGCCCCGGCTCCGGTGGCCGAAGCGAAGCCGAAGGCGGAGTCGCGCGTGGACGTGGCGCTGCGGGTGCTGCGCAGCCACGTGGCGCGGCAGAGCCATCCGGACGCGCTGCGCTACGCCTTCGAGGCCTACTTCAACTACAAGGCGGCCCACCCGGAGAAGGTGCGGAAGCCGTACCTGTACTACGTGGACTACGGCCTGAACAGCAGCACGCCGCGCGGCTACGTGTTCGACATGGCGGCGCTGAAGGTGGTCGACGGCCCCTTCACCGTGGCGCACGGCCGCGGCTCCGGCGGGAACGACGCGGTGCCGACCCGGTTCTCCAACAGCAACGGGAGCAACAGCTCGTCGCTGGGCCTGTTCCTGGCGCAGGAGACCTACGCCTTCAGCGGGAAGACGGGCGGCCGCTTCTACCGCTCCATCGGGCTGCGGCTCACGGGGCTCTCGGGGGTGTTCAACAACGCGGCCCGCAGGCGCGGGGTGGTGGTGCACGGCGCGCCCTACGTGACGCGCGGCAAGGCCGGCCGCAGCGAGGGGTGCCCGGCGATCGAGCCGGCGCGCGCGCAGCGCCTGCTGCCGAAGATCGGCAACGGGGGGATGGTGTTCCTCTTCTCGCCCCGCGACAAGCGCTGGCTGAGCCGCGACCCCTGGGCGAACGCGAACGGCTGATCACGGACAGTTCTCACGCGGAGACACGGAGGACCAGAGAAGGGCTCGACTCTTCTCTGGTCCTTAT
>JBJMPM010000178.1:0-5978 GCA_045803205.1 Longimicrobiaceae bacterium | reverse complement strand
GGGCAGCAGAATGCTCTGTGACTCTCCCTGCTCGTCGGCGCGGGCTCCGACGACTGCAGCAGCGCCAGGCTCGTCGACGATTGGCTGCAGGCTCGGAATGAGCTGAGTATCGAAATTTTTTTGCGGGACCCCCGAATGGGGAGCTCACCCCGTCTTCCGCGCCTGAAGGCTTCGGCAACTGCGTCATCAGGGGGAATCGAGCACTCCGCTGCCTCCGTGCGCCACCCGAGCCTCCGTGGATCGGCGAATGATCGTCATCCGTCCATCCATCCAGCGATGCGAAGGATGTGCACGGCGCCAGATCCGCCTCGTGACCCCCTGATCGATCGGTTGAGACAGCCAGGGCCGATTGCACCGCCGAGGGATTGAAGGGGGTCTCTCCAAAAAATTTCGATACTCAGCGCGAGCGCCACCTGCAGCCACGCTCCGTCGACGATCTCGCGCGCGAGAGAGTATGGGGTCCCTTCGTACCTGTGTGGAGACGCTGTTCAGTACGCCCCGGAATGTACAGTCATTTGACCGAACTGATATCAGAGCAGGCCGCGGCGCTTGACGTCGAGATAGCGGTTGACCACGTCGGGAACGGCGTCGGTGGGGCGCGAGTCGGCGACCAGGACGCCGCTCCGCTGCATCTGGGCGAGGGCGGCGGCGCGGGCCTGCAGCAGCTCCTCGGCGGCGGCGCGGCGGTACACGTCGGCCGGCGTCTTCGCGGCGAGCTGCGCGGTGGCCTCCAGGTCGGGGTTGCGGAGGGCGACCACGATGGGGAGGTGGCGCGAGGCGGCCTTCCCCAGGTGCGCCACCAGGGCGGACGAGGCCTGCGCGTCGATGATGTCGGTGAACGCCACCAGCAGCGAGCGCCGCCGGAGCTGCCTGGCCAGGTAGGTGAAGGCGGCCGGGTAGTTGGGCTCGGCGATGCGGGCGTGCACCGCGCCCAGCGCCTCGGCCAGGGTGCTGATGCTGTTGCGCGAGGGCGGGATGTACTGCTGCACCCGGTCGGCGAACACCAGCAGCCCCACCAGGTCGCCGTGCACCGAGGCCACGTCGGCCAGCAGGAGGGCGGCGGTGAGCGCGTAGTCGATGCGCTCGCGGTCGCCCACCTTCTCCGTCATCAGCCGCCCGGCGTCGATCAGCAGCACCACGTTCTGCCGGCGCTCGGCCTCGTACTGGCGCACGATCAGCTTGGAGCGGCGCGCCGTGGCCTTCCAGTCGATGATGCGCGGGTCGTCGCCGCGCACGTATTCGCGCAGCGATTCGAAGCTCCCCCCCTCGCCGCGCTGGCGCACCGCGCGGAAGCCGGCCTCGCGCAGCCGGTTGTGCAGCCCCAGCAGCCGGTAGCGCCGCACCTCGAGCACGCCGGGGAGCACGCGCAGCGGGTCCGCGCGGTAGGCGCGGCGCTGCCGCCACGCCAGCCCCAGCGGCCCCAGCACGCGCACGTGCACGTCGCCGTACTCGGCGTCGCCGCGGCGGTCGGCGCGCACCCGCCACTCCACCCGCTCCTCGCGCCCCGGCGGGATCACCGCCTCCAGCACGTCGGCCCCCTCGCGCACCAGGATCTCGGGGAGGTCGTCGGTCACGCGCACGCGCGCGGTCAGCTTCCCCCGGTTCTCCAGCACCAGCGCGTCGCGGGCGGTGGCGCCCAGGGAGATGCGCGGCGGCGCGCGGCGCTCGATCCCCAGCGTCACCACCGGCGCCCAGAGCGCGTCGGCCACGAAGCCGAGGAGGAGGACGAGGTCCACGACGGCCGCCGCCCACCCGCTCAGGAGGAAGAGCAGCGAGGCGGCGCCCAGCAGGTAGAGGAAGCGCCGCGAGGGGAGCGCGTTCACGCCGCGCCTCTCCGTTCCTCTGCGTCTCTGCGTGAGACCAAAGACGGCCGCGGATGCACGAGGCTATCGCGGCGCGGGAAGGGTCTGCAGCAGCCCGCGCAGCCGGTCGTCCACCCGCTGCCCCTCGACCTCGGCCTCGGGGGTCAGCAGCACGCGGTGGCGGAGGACGGGGAGGGCGAGCGACTTCACGTCGTCCGGCGTCACGAAGTCGCGCCCGGAGAGGAGCGCCTCGGCGCGCGAGGCCAGGAAGAGCGCTACCCCGGCGCGCGGGCTGGCCCCCAGCGCGAAGCTGGGCTCCTCGCGCGTCGCCCGGACGATGCGGGTGACGTAGTCGCGCACCGAGGGCTCCACGTGCACCGCCGCGGCGGCCTGCCGCAGCCCCAGGATGTCGCTCGCCGCGAGCACGGGGCGCACGCCGTAGCTCTCCGCCCGGTCGGCGCTGAACCCCTCGGCGTAGCGGTCCAGGATGGCGCGCTCGGCCTCGGCCGCCGGGTAGTCGATCACGATCTTGAGCAGGAAGCGGTCGAGCTGCGCCTCGGGGAGGGGGTAGGTGCCCTCGTACTCCACCGGGTTCTGCGAGGCGAACACGGTGAAGCCGGCGGGGAGCGGGCGGCTGACGCCGTCCACCGTCACCTGCCGCTCCTGCATGGCCTCCAGCAGCGCCGCCTGCGTCTTGGCGGGGGCGCGGTTGATCTCGTCGGCCAGGAGCAGGTCGGCGAAGATGGGGCCGGGGTGGTAGACGAACTCCTTCTTCGTCTCGTCCAGGATGTTCACGCCGGTCAGGTCCGTGGGCATCAGGTCCGGGGTGAACTGCACCCGGCCGAAGCGCAGGTCCATCGCCAGCGAGAGCGAGCGGATGGCGAGCGTCTTGGCGGTGCCGGGCACGCCCTCGAGGAGCGCGTGCCCGCCGGCCAGGAGCGCCACCATCATCTGGCGCAGCATCGCTTCCTGCCCCAGCACCACGGTGCCCAGGCGGTCCAGCACCTCGTGCGCGCGCTCGGCGCCGATGGGCGGGGGAGTGAGGGTGCTCACGTTCGTACGGCCTCTTCCAGGTAGCGGTCCACGCCCTGCGCGAGCGCCACCAGGTCGGTGCCCGCGCCCTTCTTCCACTCGGCCTCCAGCGCCCGCGCCGCGCCGCCCGCGGTGGGGTGGCCGGCCAGCCGCTGCAGCAGCTCGCCCTCGCCCGCCGTGCCGGGGGGCACGCGCCGCCCCAGCCGCCGCGCCAGCCCCGCCATCAGCAGCCGCCGGGCGGTCTGCGCCGCGCGCGCCTGGCGGTAGGCGCCGGCCAGCGCCTCCACGTGCTCCAGCGGCGAGCGGCGGCGCGCCGGTGGCGGCGGGATCGGCGCGCCGAAGCGGCGGCCGAAGAGGAGGAGGAGCCCCAGCAGCGCCACCGTCACCTGCAGCGCCGCGTGCCCCGCCGCCTGCTTCCCGAGGAAGCGGGTGAGGCCGGCCATCGTCCCCCCGCCCTCGGCGAAGCCGTGGTGGTACTCGTCGAACCAGAGGGCGCGCCCCCGCGTCGCGTCCGCCGCGGTGCGGGCGAAGAGGAGGGCGCCGCGGCTGCGCCTGAGGGTGCGGTTCACCAGCGGGTACGCGTCGGACCAGGCGATCACCCGCCCCTTCCCCACGCGGAAGTCGATCACGACGGGGGTGCTCCCCGCGGCCGCCAGCACCGCCGCGCGGTTGAGCGAGACGGAAGCCGGGTCGAAGCCGCGGCGGAAGCCCTCGACGATCCCCACCCCCTCGGTGACCCGGCCGGGCGCCACGCTGGCCACGCGCCCGCGGTCCAGCAGCTCGGCGTAGCCGGTGTCGCGCGCCAAGGTGCGCAGCGCGAGCCGCAGGGTGTCGAGGGTGGGGTCGTGCCGGCGGGCGGCGTAGATCAGCGTGCCGCCGCCGCGCACCCACTGGGCGAGCGCGTGCACCTCGCCCGGCGAGGGCGGGTCGGAGGGGGCGAGCAGGGCCAGCGGGCCCTGGATGGGCGCCGCGTCGGCCAGGGGCTCCATGCGCCGCCGCAGCGGCATCTTCAGCTCCACCAGCACGTCGCGCAGCGCGCGGGCGCCGAGCGGGGCCGCCACGAAGGTGGAGGGGCGCGGGTCGTCGCCCGCCTGGCGCCGGCGCGAGCCCACCAGGAGCGCCAGGAGCACGATCAGCCCCAGCAGCGCGGCGAGGACGAAGGTGTCGCGGCGGCTACGCACCGGCGCCTCCCTCGGCCGCGGCCAGCCGCATCCGCTCCCACCCCTCGCGGTCGAGCCCGCGCCCGCCGAAGGCCACCGGCTCGAAGAGGCGCAGGAAGGCGGTGAGCGCCCGCGCCGCCTCGGGGTGAGGGCGCGCCTCGCGGCGGTAGTCGCCCGGCGTCTTGGAGGGGTCGAAGCGCACCGCGCCGCGCCCGTCCAGCCGCAGCAGCAGCGCCTGGTAGAGCGCGGCGGCGGCCTCGCGCAGCTTCCCCTCGGCGGCGAGCCTGGCGGCCTCGGCCTCCCAGTCGGCGGCGGTGCGCGGCTTCGTCTTCACCGCCTTCCCGGTGGCGGGCTCCACCTCGGGCTCGGCGCGGCGGGCGGCCTGCAGCGCGGTCCACACCAGGTGCCCCAGCAGCAGCGCCGCGGCGATCGCCAGCCACCCGACCACCAGCCAGAAGATCCACGGGTTGGTGAGGCGCAGCTCGCCGAAGCTGCCGAGCTGGTCCGCGATCCAGTGGTAGATCTCCCTCAGCTTGCCGGCGAACCACTCGCGGATGCCGTGGCGCTCCGCGTACTCGGGGCGCGAGTACACGGTGGTGACGGCGCGCTGGATCTCTGCGGCGGTGGGGAGCTGGTCGGCCACGAGGGTGCGTGGGGGGCCGGGGAGCGGGCGTACGAACGGGGCCGGAAGCTAGCGCGGGCGCGCGGAGCGTGTCAATTCGTCGGGAACGAAAGTGCCTAGTGCCTAGTGCCTAGTGCCTGGGAACAGCGGAACCGGGCGCGATGCGGAGCGGCCGGCATCCCCGTGTGGACGCCGGCCGCTCCGTACGCCATCGACCGATGCGGTGGCTCAGCCCCAGCCGGGCGCGGCCGGGGCAGCGGCGGCGGGCGCCGCGGGGAGCGACTCGGCCATCATCTGCACGTCGAGCGCCTCGGTGCGCACGCGGCGGTCGTAGTACAGGAGCACCGTGACCCCCAGCGAGAAGGGGATGGTCAGCGTGCGGGCGATCTGCGAAAGCATCGACCCCACTCCCTGCACTGCCATCATCGTGTCGGGGTCGCCCTGCGAGATCACGATCCCGCCGACGAGCGTGGCCATCTGCACCGCCACCCCCGGCAGCCCGGCGATCATCCCGGCGATGAACACCGCCAGGAACACCTCGCCCCAGGCGCCCTTGATCAGCGCCCAGGAGCGGCTGATGGCCTCGACGGGGCCGCGGCGCTCCAGCACCACCGCCGGGGCCACCGCGAAGGCCGAGATCAAGACGACGAAGAAGCCGATGAAGAAGGCCAGGATCCCGAACATCGACAGGATGCCCACCACGATGTACGCGCCGATCATCGGCAGGCAGCGCTGCAGCCCACGGCGCAGCGCGTCGCCGGTGGTGACGGGCGCGCCGGTGTAGGCGCGGGCCACCTGGAAGGTCACCGCGCCCACCGCGGTGGCGCTCCCCACGGCCGCCAGCGGCACCAGCACCAGGACCGCCGCGAGCGCGGCCACCAGCATGCCGCTGGAGAGGTCGGGCTCGGCCCCGGTGGGGCTGGCGAAGGCGCCCAGGAAGCCGTAGTACACCCCCAGCAGCACGATCAGCGGGAGCTGCGGCAGCAGGGCGGTGAGGAAGAGCGAGACGAACTGGCGGCGGTAGATGGTGAAGGCGCCGTCCAGCATCTCTCCCAGGGAGAGAGGCCGAAGATGCGAGAATGCCATCTCTGGATACCGTGATGCGGGATGAACGAGCGGCGGGAATCGCCGGAGGGTGACTGCAAGCTACGCAGGAATACGGAGTTGCGTCAAGTGACCTGCTTTCGGACGCTCGAGAGATTCCAGCGCCCCCCCGAGGACGTCATCCTGAGGCCCAGACTGTGTGAAAACACTCGCGCGGCGCAAGAGATTTGCGTAAATTGTCGCCATGCAAACGCATCCATGCCACGCAGCAGCGAGGTGCCGGTGAGCGGCTACAAGGCAGGAGTCGACCGTGGGCAG
>JBJMPM010000427.1:0-4190 GCA_045803205.1 Longimicrobiaceae bacterium | reverse complement strand
GCGGGGGGGAGGAAGCCTGGAGCTGCCGGGGCTGGCACTGGGCCCGCTGGACCCGGCGGGCTCCGGGGGCTCGCCGACGCCCGTGAGCGCGAAGTTCGACCTCTCGCTGGCGCTCCGGGAGGATGGCGGGCGGATCACGGGGGAGGTGGAGTACGCCACCGCGCTCTTCGACCGGGCGACCGTCGAGCGGCAGGTGGATTACCTGCGCCGCGTGCTGGAGGGGATGGCCGCGGACGACGCGAAGCCGGTGGAGCGGCTGGAGCTGCTCTCCGCGGCCGAGCGGCGCAGGGTGGTGGAGGAGTGGAACGCCACCGACGCCGCGTACCCCGCCGGCGCGTGCGTCCACGAGCTCTTCGAGGCCCAGGTGAAGCGGACGCCCGGCGCGGTGGCGGTGTCGTTCGAAGGGAAGCGTCTCACCTACGCGGAGCTGAACGCGTGGGCCAACCGGGTGGCGCACCGCCTCCGCGCGCTGGGGGTGGGGCCGGAGGTGCGCGTGGCGGTATGCGTCAGGCGGGGGCTGGAGACGGTGGTCGCGCTGCTGGCGGTGCTGAAGGCCGGCGGCGGCTACGTCCCGCTCGAAGTCACGCATCCGGAGGACCGCATCCGCTACGCGCTGGCCGACAGCGCGCCCGGCGCGGTGCTGACGGGGGGGCCGCTCGCCGCGCGCTTCGCCGGCGCCGGGGTGCCGATCGTCGACCTGGACGACCTCGCGGCGTGGGGTGCGTATCCCGCGTCGGACCCCGTCCGGGCCCAGGTCGGGGTGGAGCCGGAGCACCTGGCGTACGTCATCTACACCTCCGGGTCCACGGGGAGGCCCAAGGGCGTGCTGGTGCAGCACGACTCCTACGCCAACCTGCTGGCCGTCACCCGCGCCTACTTCGGTGTGGGCCCGGGCGACGTGACCTCGGCGGTGGCGTCGAGCGCCTTCGATTTCTCCGTCTTCGAGCTCCTTCTCCCGCTCGTCTCCGGCGCGGAGCTCCGCCTGATCTTTCCCCCGCGGGTGATGGACGCCCGCGCGCTCCTGAGCGAGATCGAGGACGCCACGCTCGTGAGCGCCGTCCCCGCGCTGATGCGCGAGATCGTGCAGGTCGAGCGCCGGGCGCGGCGCCTGGCCCGCCTCCGCGCCACCTGCGTGGCCGGCGAGGCGGTTCCCGCCGACCTGCTGGCGGAGATGAGCGCCGTCTTCCCGGCCGCGCGGACGCACGTCGGCTACGGGCCCACGGAGACGACGATCTTCGCCTCCATGCACGCGGTGCCGGAGGACGGCGCGGTCACCGGGTACCCGATCGGCCGGCCGCTGGGGAACATGCGCCTGTACGTCTGCGACGCGTTCGGTGAGCCGCAGCCGGTCGGCGTCGCCGGCGAGCTGCTGATCGGGGGGATGGGCGTGGCCCGCGGCTACCTGGGCCGTCCCGCGCTCACCGCCGAACGCTTCGTCCCCGATCCGTTCTCCGCCGTCCCCGGCGCGCGGCTGTACCGCAGCGGCGACCGGGTGCGATGGAAGGAAAGTGGCGTGATCGACTTCCTGGGACGCACCGACTTCCAGGTGAAGATCCGCGGCTTCCGCATCGAGCTGGGCGAGATCGAGGCGCGGCTGCGCGAGCACCCGGCGGTGCGCCAGGCGGTGGTGCTGGCGCGGGAGGACACCCCGGGGAGGAAGCGGCTGGTGGCCTACGTGGTCGGCGAGGCCCCGGCCGACGCGCTGAAGGCGCACCTCGAAGCCCGTCTGCCGGGGTACATGGTGCCGGGGGCGTACGTGCGGCTGGAGGCGCTCCCGCTCACCAGCAACGGCAAGCTGGACCGCGGGGCGCTCCCGGCGCCGGAAGGCGCGGCGTTCGCGCGCCGCGGCAAGGAGCCGCCGGGGATGATGACGGAGCAGGTGCTGGCGGAGATCTGGGCCGAGGTGCTGGGGGTGGAGTGGGTGGGCCGGCGCGACCACTTCTTCGACCTGGGCGGCCACTCCCTGCTCGCCGTCCGGCTGGTGAACCGGGTGCGCGAGGCGCTGAACCCGGCGGCGACGGTGGAAGACGTGTTCGCGTACCCGACGCTCTTCCAGCTCGCGGCGCGGCTGCAGGAAAAAGGCGAGTACTTCGGCGCGACCCGTGCCATCCCGGTGAGGGAGACCGGCTCCGAGCGCCCCCTGTTCCTGATGCACGACGCAATGGGGATCGTCTTCTACCCGCAGCTCCTCCGCCCGCACCTGGACCCGGAGATCCCCCTCTACGCCCTGCCGGGGCCGCTCAACGACACGGACGAGCTCGGCTCCATCGACGACCTGGTGACCCGGCTGGTGCGGATGATCACGCAGGTGCAGCCGGAGGGGCCGTATCGCCTGGCGGGGTGGTCGGCGGGCGGGGTCTTCGCCTACGCGGTGGCGGAACGGCTGGTCGCGACGGGACGGGCGGTGGGGTTCGTCGGGCTGCTGGACACCTTCTACCCGGCCCTCCGGCGGGACCAGGAGCCGCCATGGGCGCGGCGGTTCACCGTGCTGGACCTGCTGGCCCGGGACAGCGGCATGACGCCGGCGACGCCCGAGGCGCTCGTGGCGCTGAAGGAGGATACCGAGGGCCAGGACCTGCCGGCCTTCATCGCCACGTGCAAGGCGCGGCGGCTCCTTCCCGAAACGGTGACCGTGGCCCGGGCCGAGCGCATGGAGAGCCGGATCGCCCTTCTCAAGCGCAGCCATGCGGAGTACGTCCCCGGGCCGCTCCCGGTCCCCGTCCATCTCTTCAGCAGCGACGACGATGCGGCGGGCGACCCGCGTCGCGGCTGGGAAGACATGCCGGGGGGCGCTCCGTTCCAGCTGGTGCGCGTTCCGGGTACGCACCACACGATGTGGAAGAAGGGGAACGTGGAGGTGACGGGGGCGACGATCTCCCGCGCGCTCCGCGCGTCCGCCGCGGGCGGGGGCTGAGGCCCGGCGCGTGATGGGAGCGGGCCGTGACGCTTCCCGATCACCCGCGAACGAAGCGTCCCAGGCTCGCCCTCGAACCGTTTGTCCCAGAAGGCTGGGAGACGGCCGTCTGCTGCTCTACCGTGGGAAAGGGCTCCTGATACCCACGGCGATGACACGAAGCGGGAGCCGCGTGAGCGGGCAAGACAGGGGATCCTGCGGGGCACATGGGCCCCGCGGTTTTGCGCCTCATACCACACCACAGTACAGAGGTTGGCTCTGAATCAGGTCCTTGAACCGAATGCCTCACACGGAGTCAACGGAGTCGACGGAAAACGACTCTGCTGACTCCGTTGACTCCGTGTGAGGCCCCTTCCGTCAGGGACTGGAATCCAGGACTATCCTCGGCAAAGTGGGATCAGGCGAGATTTTCTGCGGGGAAACAGGCAATGGAAGTGCTTGCTGGCCGGACATCCTCCAGATCACTGCCGGTGGCGGACGGCGGGCTGCTGCGGGAGCAGGCGGAATACTGGAAGGACATGCTGGCGGACGCCCCGGAGCCGCTGGAGCTGCCGGCGGACCGTCCGCGCCCCGCGCAGCCGGACCCCGCCGGGGCCCTGGTCCGGCTGGAGCTGGACGAGGAGGTGACCGCGGGTCTCCGTGCGCTCGCAGGCCGCCACGGGGCGACGCTGTCGACGACGCTGCTGGCGGGGTGGGCCGTGGTGCTGGGCCGGCTGTCGGGACAGGCGGAGCTGGTGATCGGCACCTCCACGGACAGCCGCTTCGAGAACCTCCTGCCGGTGCGGGTGGACCTGTCGGGCTCGCCCACGGCCGCGGAGCTGGTGGGGCGGGTCGAGGCGCGGGTGCGGGGGGCGCTGCGGAACCAGGACCTTCCCTTCCAGCGGGTGGTGGAGCTCGTGCAGCCGGAGGGCGCCGCCGCCTCGGCCACGCCGCTGTTGCGGGCGGCGTTCGCGTGGCGGGACGCATCGGGGAGCGGGCCGGAGCTCCCCGGTCTGGAGCCGTGTTCGACGGCCGGGCTCGACCTGTCGCTCGAGCTCCGGGAGGAAGGGGGCGGGGTCGCGGGCGAGGTGGTGTTCGCGACGGCGCTGTTCGAGCGGGAGACGGTGGAGCGCTACGCGGGGTACCTGCGCCGGGTGCTCGCGGGGATGGCGGCGGACGAGACCCGGCCGGTGGACCGGCTGAGGCTGCTGTCGGCCGAGGAGCGGCGGCGCGTGACGGAGGAGTGGAACCGCACGGAGGCGCCGTATCCCGCCGAGTCGTACATCCACGAGCGGTT
>JBJMPM010000158.1:0-10488 GCA_045803205.1 Longimicrobiaceae bacterium | reverse complement strand
CCCGGGTGTCATCCTGAGGCCCGGCCAGATGGAATCTGCGTTCACTCCGATGGCGGCAGGGCCGTGAGGATATGATTGCGGCCACGCCGGAGCCGGCAGCGGAAGCTCGCGCGGAAGCCACGACCTCACGTTCACTCGTCGATGCCACGCAGGAAAAGCCGGGCATCGATGAGTGCCGGCGTGGACGCGGCGATCGTGCGAGCTTCCGCGGCGGGCTCCTGCGCATTCCTCGGCCAGATCCTCACGGCCCTGCCGTCTGCAGCGCTGACGCCAGAACCCGTGTGGCCGGGCCTCAGGATGACACCTGTGGTGCCGCGGAATGTGCGCGTTCAGCAACACCCTCTGAGAACGGGCGAGTTCCTCGACGCCGCGCCGCCGCCGCGCAACGTGCCGGCGGAACTGGTGGAGTGGGTGTGGGACTGCCGCGAGGTGCTGCGCGCGAAGTGGGATGAGAAGTATCCGGAGAACGTGGTGTTCTCGAAGCAGGAGGATCGGTGATGAGCATGGAAATGCTGCTGGTGCACGACGGGATCACGGACGCGTGGGCGGATCAGGGCTTCCCCGCCGCCTCGCTGCGCTCCGACCGGGAGGTCCGGGACGCGTACGAGCGTTTCGGGCGGCGACGGCCCGTGGTGTGGATCGTCCCCGACGATTCCCAGCTCGTGGCGCTCGCGGAGAGCGGCAGGCTGCTCGAGTCGCACCACCGGCTCCTCCTGCTCGACGAAGCCACGAGCGTGCGGAAGGACCTGCTGCACCTTCTCTTCCGCGTGGTCGTAGCCCCTGGGAAAGGAGTGAGCTTGCTCTCCATGGACGAGCTGAGGGAGGTACTCGCATCGGACGCACGGGCGGACCTGTTCGTCGCGGGTGTCGTCGACCCGGCCGCCGAGGTCGCGGTGCTGTACCGGGGCAACCTGGCGCCGGTCGTGGTCCCGTTCGCCTGGTTCCTCCGGCGCGACACCTCGCCCCGGCCCAACTTCCGCGACTTCCAGATCACCGACTACGGCCAGTCGGTGCGCTTCGGGAAGTACGAGGCGTCGACCGACGCGATCCTGTACGCGCACGATACCAGCTATCGCCGCCGGGCGAAGGAACGGCGCCTCCAGCAGGATGACTCGCTCGGCGCGTGCATCCGGCGCCTGCGGCTGGCGAAGGGTGTTGCGCGAGACGACTTCCCCGGCGTCTCGGACAAGCAGATCGCGCGCATCGAGCGCGGCGAGATCAGGAAGGTGCGCGCGAAGACGCTCGCGGCGATCGCGGCCCGGCTCGGAGTCGAACCGTCGGAGATCTCCTCCTACTAGAAGTGGGCGACGGGTTGAAAACCCGCCGCTGGAACAGCACGAAGTCCGCCTTCGCGGACTGCCCCCAGGACGGGAATAGGTTGCATTCCCGACGCCTGCGCTCCCGGACCGGCAGCGCCGCGGCTGCCCCGCCAACACCGCTCGCAGGTCTCACCGACATCGCGACTCGCCCCCCTCTCCCGGTACGGGAGAGGGATTGCGCTCTCAGGCGCAGGGAGAGGGCGCCGCGGCCGCGGAGGCGCGAAGAACTCCGGACCGAGCGAATTCGCCCCCGGCTTCCTGTTCCTCGTCTGCGTGTCCGTGTCTCTGCGTGAGGCCAAGCTGAGCAGGCGTGAACAAAACTCTTGCGCACGCACCGGTGCATCCGCATTTTAACCGCGTGGTTAAACCGTACGGATAACACGTGAGGCAGGATGGCGGAAGACCAGGAAACCGAGCAGCGCATCCTCGACGCGGCGCACGCGGTGTTCGTGCGGCGGGGGACGGAGGGGGCGCGGATGCAGGAGATCGCGGAGGAGGCGGGAGTCAACAAGGCGCTCCTCCACTATTACTTCCGCAGCAAGGACCGGCTCGCCGAAGCCGTGTTCCTGCGCGCGGGGCGGCGCCTCTTCCCGTCCGTCATCGCCACGCTCATCTCCGACCTGACGCTGGAGGAGAAGGTCCGGCGCGTGATCGACATCGAGCTCGACAACCTCTCCGCCAGCCCGTTCCTCCCCGGCTACGTGCTCTGCGAGATCAACCATCACCCGGAGCGCGTGGGGCAGCTCGCCGGCGCGCTGGCCGGGCAGCCGGTGGAGGGATTCGGGCGCGGGATCGCGGCGCGGCTGCAGGCGCAGATCGACGAGCAGGTCGCCGCGGGCGCCATGCGCCCCATCCCCGCCGAGCAGTTCATGGCGAACCTGCTCTCGCTCTGCCTCTTCCCCTTCGCCGCGCAGCCGATGCTCCGCGCGGTGATGGGGTGGGGCCCGGAGGGGTTCGAGCGCTTCACCGCGGAGCGGAAGCGCACCCTCGCGGACTTCTTCCTGAACGCGCTGCGGCCATGAACGGGATCGCCCTCGCGCTCGTGCTGGCGGCGACGCCGGCGCCCGCACGCGACACGCTGCGCCTCCCCGAGCTGCACCGGGCGGCGCTCGACCGCGATCCCCGCGCGCGGCAGGCGGCGCTGCAGGCGCGGGCGACGGAGCTGCGGCTGCGGAACCTCGCCGCGGAGCGCCTCCCGGCCCTGGCCGGGCGCGCGCAGGCAACGCACCAGTCCGAGGTGCCCGCCATCCCCATCTCCCTTCCCGGCGGCGGCTCGCCCCCCATCCCGCCCAAGGACCAGTACGAGGCGCGCGTGGAGGTCGAGCAGCTCCTCTACGACGGCGGCATGCTCTCCCGCCGGCGGGGCGCGGAGCGGGCGCAGCTCGGCGTGGAGCAGGCGCGCGTCGCGGCCGACCTGTATCCGCTGCGCGACGAGGTGAACGAGGCGTTCTTCACCGCCTTCCTGCTGCAGGAGCGCGCGGCGGAGGTCTCCACGCTCATCGAAGACCTGGAGGCGCGGCTGGCGATGCTGCGCGCGCAGGTCCGCAACGGCGCCGCGCTCCCCGGCGACACCGCGGTCGTCCTGGCGACGGCGCTGCGGGCGATGGAGGACCGCGCGGAGATCGCCTCCGGCCGCCGCGCCGCGCTCGGGCGGCTGGCGGTGCTCACGGGGAGGGCGGTGTCGGAGCGCGACGTCCTGGCGCTGCCGCAGCTCGCGGACGAGGTGGAGGGGCTCCGCGCGGCTGGCGGGAGCGCCGCGCCGCCGATCCCGCACGTGCGGCCGGAGTACGCGGTGTTCGCCGGGCGGCGCGAGCGGCTGGCGCGCGAGGCGGCGGTCGTCTCCGCGCGGCTGCGGCCGCAGGTGTCGGCGTTCGCGCAGCTCGCGGTCGGGCGCCCGGGGTTCGCGCAGTTCGAGCGCGAGATCCACGACTACTGGCTGGCCGGGGTGCGGATGCGCTGGGCGCCGTGGACGTGGGGGACGAACGAGCGCGAGCGCACCCTGCTGGAGGTGCAGCGGCAGATCGTCGACACCGAGGAGGCGGCCTTCACCGCGCGCCTGCAGCGCCAGGTGCAGGACGAGCTGGCGGAGATGGCGCGGCTGGAGGCGGCGCTGGTGACGGACGAGCGCATCATCGCGCTGCGCGAGCAGGTGGAGCGGCAGGCGCGGGCGCAGTTCGAGGAGCGCGTGATCACCGCCGCCGCCTACGTCGACGCGCGCACCGACGTGCAGGACGCCCGCCTGGCCCGCCAGCGCCACCGCGTGGAGCTGGCGCGCGCGCGGGCGAGCTACCTCACCACCCTGGGCATCGAGCTGCGGTGACGGCGATGAACGGACTGATGATGATCCATGCCATGGTGCGCATCCGCAGCCGCGGCGCCCTCTCCCTGCGCCTGAGAGCGCAAACCCTCTCCCGTACCGGGAGAGGGGGTGGTCCTCGGCAAGGGTGGGGCCTGCGAGCTGTTCCGCGAGACAAGCGTAGCGCTGCCGGTTCGGTCTGCAGGGACTCTGAGGCATTCTACCTCTCCCGGTACGGGAGAGGTGGCGAGCCTGAGCGAACCGGAGAGGGCGCTGAGCTGGCGCGCGCCGTGGTGGCGGGGCTGGCTCTGACGATCCCGCCGCGCCGCGCCATGCGCGTCCTCCTCCCCGCCCTGCTCGTCGTCACGGTTGCGGGGTGCCGGAAGGAGAAGCCGGACGCCTACGGCAACTTCGAGGCGGAGGAGGTGGTCGTCTCGGCCGAGCTGGGGGGGCGGCTGCTGCGCTTCGACGCGGCGGAGGGGGAGAAGCTCGCCGCGGGCGCCGAGGTGGCGCTGCTCGACACGGCCACGCTGGCGCTGCAGCGCGAGGAGATCGTGGCCCAGCGCGGCGCCAGCGAGGCGCGCACCACCGAGGCGCAGGCGCAGATCCGCGTGCTGCAGGCGCAGCTCGCCACCGCCGAGCGCGAGGCCGCGCGCACCCGCCGCCTCTTCCGCGCCGAGGCGGCCACCGCGCAGCAGCTCGACCGCGCGGAGGGCGAGGTGCGGGTGCTGCGCGAGCGCATCCACGCCGCCGAGGCGCAGATCGGCACCGTGCGCGAGGAGGCGAGCGGCGCCGAGTCTCGCCTGGCGCAGGTGAGTGAGCGGCTGGGGAAGAGCCGCGTGCTCAACCCCGTCTCCGGCACCGTCCTGACCACCTTTGCCGAGCCGGGGGAGTTCGTGCAGGGCGGCGCGCCGCTCTACAAGATCGCGAACCTCGACACGCTCACGCTGCGCGCGTACGTGAGCGGCGCGCAGCTCGCCTCCGTCCGCATCGGGGGGCCGGTGCAGGTGCGCATCGACGCGGGGCGCGACCGGCTGGAGACGCTGCCGGGGCGGCTGAGCTGGGTCGCCAGCGAGGCGGAGTTCACGCCCACGCCCATCCAGACCGCCGACGAGCGCACCGACCAGGTGTACGCGGTCAAGATCCGCGTCCCCAACCGCGGCGGCGTGCTGAAGATCGGGATGCCCGGCGAGGTCATCCTTCCCGCCGCCGCGAACCAGGCCCGCCGATGAGCGCGGCGGGCGCGGGGGTGCCATCCACCGAACCCGCCGTGGCGGTCGACGGCGTCGCGAAGGCCTTCGGGGAGGTGAAGGCGCTGGACGGCATCTCCTTCACCGTCACGCCCGGCGAGATCTTCGGGTTCATCGGGCCGGACGGCGCGGGGAAGACGACGCTCTTCCGCATCCTCACCACCCTGCTGGTGCCGGACGCGGGGACGGCGCGCGTGCTGGGTCTGGACGTGGTGCGCGACCTCTGGGCGCTGCGCCGGCGCGTGGGCTACATGCCGGGGCGCTTCTCGCTCTACCCCGACCTCTCGGTGCGGGAAAACCTGGAGTTCTTCGCCTCGGTCTTCGGCACCACGCTGAAGGCGGAGTACGAGCTGATCGCGCCCATCTACCGGCAGATCGAGCCGTTCCGGGAGCGGCGGGCGGGGGCGCTCTCGGGGGGGATGAAGCAGAAGCTGGCGCTCTGCTGCGCGCTGGTGCACCGCCCCGACATCCTCTTCCTGGACGAGCCCACCACCGGCGTCGACGCCGTCTCGCGGCGCGAGTTCTGGGACCTGCTGGCGGAGCTGCGCGCGGGCGGGCTCACCATCGTCGTCTCCACGCCGTACATGGAGGAGGCGGGAAGATGCGACCGCGTGGCGCTGATCGCCGGCGGGCGCATCCTCCAGATCGACGCGCCGGACGCGATCGGCGCGGCGTATCCCCTCCCCCTGCTGGCGGTGCGCGGCCCGAGGCGCTTCGAGCTGATCCAGGCGCTGCGCCGCCACAGCCACGCGCGCTCCGTCTACCCCTTCGGCGACGAGCTGCACTACACGGATGATCGAGAAGGCGCCGACCCGGCCGAGGTCGCCTCCGACGTAGCCGCCTGGCTCGCGTCCGAGGGGTTCGACGACGCGCGGGTCGAGCCGGCGGAGGCGGGGATCGAGGACAGCTTCATGGCGCTGATGGGTGCGCCGGAAGGCGTGGCCGCGTGAGCGCCGACGCCGCGATCGAGGCGCTCGGCCTCACCCGCCGCTTCGGCGCGTTCACGGCGGTCGACGCGATCACCTTCCGCGTGGCGCGGGGCGAGGTGTTCGGCTTCCTGGGGGCGAACGGCGCGGGGAAGACGACCGCCATCCGCATGCTCATCGGGGTGCTCGCGCCCACCGCGGGCGAGGCGCGGGTCGCCGGGCGCGACGTCTACACCCAGGCCGAGGAGGTGAAGCGGCGCATCGGCTACATGAGCCAGCGCTTCTCGCTCTACGAGGACCTGACGGTGCGCGAGAACATCTCCCTCTACGGGGGCATCTACGGGCTGACGGACGAGGAGATCGACACGCGCGCCGGCCGGCTGCTGGAGACGCTCGGCTTCACCCACGCCGCGGGCGACCTGGTGCGCTCGCTGCCGCTGGGGTGGCGCCAGAAGCTCGCCTTCAGCGTGGCGATGATCCACCAGCCGGAGATCGTCTTCCTCGACGAGCCCACGGGCGGCGTGGACCCCATCACCCGGCGGCAGTTCTGGGAGATGATCTACGCCGCGGCGGCCGGCGGGACCACGGTGTTCGTCACCACCCACTACATGGACGAGGCGGAGTACTGCGACCGCGTGTCGATCATGGTCGCCGGCCGCATCGCCGCGCTGGGGACGCCGGACGAGCTCAAGCGGGAGTTCGGCGCCGCCTCCATCGACGAGGTGTTCGTGCGCCTGGCGCGCCCGGACGGCGGCGCGAAGGAGGCGGCATGAGCGCCATGCGCGGCTTCGTGGTCAAGGAGCTCCGCCACATCCTCCGCGACCGGCAGACGCTGGTCATCCTCCTCCTCCTGCCGCTGGCGCAGGTGCTCCTCTTCGGCTTCGCGCTGCGCACCGACATCCGCGGCGTGCGGCTGGTCGTCGTCGACCCGGCGCCGGACGCGGAGACGCTGGCGCTGCGCAGCCGCTTCACCGCCGGCGGCACCTTCCGCATCGTCGGCGTGGAGGCGACGACGGCCGCGCTGGCGCCGCGCTTCCAGGCGGGCGAGGCGGACCAGGCGGTGGTGTTCGAGCCCGGCTTCGGCGAGAAGCTGGCGCACGAGGGGCGGGCGCAGGTGCAGGTGATCACCGACGCCACCGACCCCAACACCGGCGCCACCATGCAGGCGTACGCCACCGCCGTCATCCAGCGCTACGAGCAGGAGACGGCGGCGCGCGCGGGGCCGCGCGGCGTGCGCATCGTGCCGGAGACGCGGATGCGCTTCAACCCCACGCTGGAGAGCGTGAACCTGTTCGTGCCGGGGCTGATCGCGCTGGTGCTGACCATCGTCTCGGCGCTGATGTCGGCCATCTCGCTCTCGCGCGAGAAGGAGCGCGGCACGCTGGAGGTGCTGCTGGTCTCGCCGCTCAGGCCGTGGGAGATCATCGCCGGGAAGGTGCTGCCCTACCTGGCGCTCGGCTTCGCCAACGTGCTCACGGTGCTCGCGGCGGCGTGGTTCGTCTTCAAGGTGCCCTTCCGCGGGAGCGTGCTCCTGCTGCTGGGCGAGAGCCTGCTCTTCATCGTCACCTGCCTGTCGCTGGGAACGGTGATCGCCGCCGTCACCCACTCGCAGCGCACGGCCATGATCGCCGCGCTCACGGGGCTGATGCTGCCCACCACCGTGCTCGGCGGGATGCTCTTCCCCATCGACAGCATGCCGGCTTGGCTGCGTCCGGTCACCAACATCGTGCCGGGGAAGTGGTTCATCCTGATCTCGCGCGGGATCATGCTGAAGGGCGTGGGGCTCGGCGAGCTCTGGCAGGAGACGGCGATCCTGGCGGGGATGATGGCGGTGCTGCTCGTGGTGGCGGTGAAGGCGTTCCGCGTGCGGCTGGAATGAAGCGGCTATCTGTCGAGTCCAGAGTACGTCGCTCGCCCGCGGCCGCGGCGCCCTCTCCCCTGCGCCTGAGAGCGCAATCCCCTCTCCCGTACCGGGAGAGGGAGGAGGACGAGGCAGCGGTGGAGCCTGCGAGGAACTGTGCGGAATCAACCACAGCGCTGCCGGAGCGGTTGGCGTAAGTGCTTGGGAATTCAACCTCTCCCGGGACGGGAGAGGTGGCGAGCCTAAGCGAGCCGGAGAGGGCGCTGAGCAGAGGATCAGAGAGATGCGCACGCTGCGCTTTTTGTTGAGGAAGGAGTTCCTGCAGATCCGCCGCGACCCGGCGATCATGCGGATGCTGGTGGTGATGCCGCTCGTGCAGCTCCTGCTGCTCGGCAACGCCGCCACCTTCGAGATTCGCAGCTCGCGGATGTACGTGGTGGACGAGGACCACTCGCCCGCCTCGCGCGGGCTGGTGTCGCGCCTCGCGGCCTCGGGGCGCTTCGAGATCGCCGGCGCCTCGCCGTCGATGGCGCTGGCGAACCGGGCGCTGCTGCACCGCGAGGTCTCGTCCATCCTGCACGTCCCCGCGCGCTTCGAGCGGGGGCTGGCGCGCGAGGGCTCCGCGCCGGTGCAGCTCGTGTTCAACGCCGAAGACGGCGCGGCCGCGGGGATCCTGCGCACCTGGGCCGCGCGCATCATCGCCGCCTACTCGGCGGAGTTGTCGGAGGAGATCCGGCCGGCGATGGCGACGGCGGCGGGCGCGCCGGCACGCGGCGCGGGGCGGATCGACGTGCGCGCGCGCGGCTGGTTCAATCCCGGGCTGGACTACCAGGCCTACATGGTGCCCGGGATCCTGGTGCTGCTGGTGACGATGGTGGCCACGGCGCTGGGGTCGATGAACATCGTGCGCGAGAAGGAGCTGGGGACGCTGGAGCAGCTCAACGTGACGCCGGTGACGCGCGCGGAGTTCATCGCCAGCAAGCTGATCCCCTTCTGGGTGATCGGCTTGGCGGTGCTGGCGTTCGGGCTCACGGTGGCGCGGATCGTGTTCGACATCCCGATGCGGGGGAACCTGGCCCTGGTGTTCCTGGGCGCGGCGGTCTACCTGCTGGTGGCGCTGTCGATCGGCCTGTGGATCTCGACCATCGTGGAGACGCAGCAGCAGGCGATGTTCGTGACCTTCGCCATCAACATGGTCTACATGCTGATGAGCGGGCTCTTCACCCCCATCCTGAGCATGCCGCGCTGGGCCCAGTGGATCGCGCAGCTCAGCCCGGTGAAGCACTTCATCGTGGTCATGCGCGCGGTGCTGGTGAAGGGCGCCGGCCTCGGCGCCGTGCTCCTCCCCCTCGCGATCCTCGCCGCCTACGCCGCGCTCGTGCTGACACTTGCAGTGCGGCAGTATTCGAAACGAACTGCGTAGACCGGACGAAAGCTCCAAGAAAACGTCAACCTGAGCCGCCGCTGTTTGAGGCTGAAGGTCTGAGCATAGACTAACCGAAACAGCCCGTTTACCTCACTTGCAAGGAAGGTGCGGTCACCGAAAAGGATGAACGCAGGTCGAAAACTCTAGAATTGACGCGGGGCTAGACGAACGAGTGCACCTTGCCCGAGTCTCCGATTAACAGGCAATCTCGACACCGTAGGGTTGCGCAGGAATAGTGAATGTCCGCACCATACCAAGAGCTTTACCCCGATGATTCACGGCAACCCCGCGCCAATAATATGTCGTCCCACCATCTAGGTTGATGACGGTCTGTCGGTACGATGTGTTCTTGTTGAAAACCTGATGCGCGGTCGTCCTGCCAAAATTCGTTGTCGTTCCCCATTCGAACCATGCGTCGGTTGGTGTTCCATTGGTCGTAACTGTTCCATAGAAGGTCGCACTCCAGCAAACGGTGTTGTCAGGCCGGACGGTGTTGTTCGGCCGTGCAGTGGGGATCACCAAGCTGGAAAACGCTAAGCCAAGCAGTGCGGTAGCAAAGGTCAGTAGCAACCGACTATTGAACACGAGCCGGTCACCGGGGATGAAGTATGTCACACGTGACAACGTTGGCCAGGTGAGACGGTAAATAAGCAGGAGAAACGAGCCAAGTAACAGCGTGCCAATAATCATCAAACTCGTTCCGTTTATCATCAGAATAAAACGAGCTGCTGTAAAGAAATGACTTAACATTTCTGAACGTTGATGAGCGGGATGGAGGAAATGCGAGTTCAGCGCAAAAACCATGAGGGCGCTGCCGAGAAAGAGACAGCCCAGAAGGTAAAGTGCACGGGATACGGGCACCTGCGCACTGTACGCTCGGCGGATCGACACGCGAATCGCCGCCAAAACAAGGACTCCGGCCGATATCGCTACAACTAATCCGAACGCAGTGAGAAGGAACGCCGACCAACCACCGAAGATGAACGCCATCCCCATGCTTACGAGGCCGACTGCAATGTAAATGGTGCGAACAGCAATACGGATCCAGAGCTTCTCTCTCTCATGCTTGACATAGTACCACAAGAGCACCGCATACACGGCTTGTACTGCCAAAGGGATGTATAGTGGAATCGTAGCGACGAAGCGGGAAAAATCATCCGCGTCTGAATCCAAGGGAGTGGTGTGGGACTGAACATGAAAGAGTATATTGGACCATATCATCCCGACGAAGAAGGAACCTCGGTTATTCACCGCGGTGACAGCAGTGCCTTGGCGCGGCATCTGGAAGAGCGTGAGCGGGTTGCGGGTGACGTGAGCGCGTCGTTTGAGCGCAGTGCCCCTACCCCAGCTTGCCGCGGGGGAATACACGTTGCGAGTTCCCCGCCCGAGGGACCTACGCTGGAGTGGGCA
>JBJMPM010000383.1:0-3659 GCA_045803205.1 Longimicrobiaceae bacterium | reverse complement strand
CCGCCGGAAGACTGGGGGGGCGGCATCCTCCGGGTCTTCCGGCTCCGCCGCGCGGCGTCACGCGCGGCACCGTCAGAAGCACATCCTCCTCAGCCGTTTCACGGCATCCGCGGGAACCCCGGACCGGACCAATCGAACCATGCGCGTGAACTTCGCCGCCCCGCTCGCCCTCGCCGCCCTGCTCTCCGCCGCGCCCCTCGCCGCCCAGGCCGTGCAGGGGCGGCTGACGGAGCCCGGCGGCGCGCCGGTGGCGCAGGCGCTGGTGGCGCTGGTGGACTCGGCCGGGGGGACGGTGGGCACCGCGCTCACCGACCGGCAGGGGGGATTCGCCCTGCGCGCGCCGCGGCCCGGGCGCTACACCCTGCAGGCGGAGCGGGTGGGGTTCGCCACCACCGTGACGCCTCCCTTCCGGCTGGAGGCGGGGGAGACGGTGCAGCAGCGGCTGGAGGCCGACGGGCGCCGCTTCTCGCTGGCCGAGATCGTGGCGGTGGGCGCCGCGCGGCGCTGCACCGTGCGCCCGGAGAGCGGCGCGCAGACCGCCACGGTGTGGAACGAGGCGCGCAAGGCGCTCAGCGCGGCCGCCTGGGGCGAGCGGCAGCGGCTCTTCCGCTACCGCGTGGCGCAGTTCCAGCGCGACCTGGACCCCGGCAGCGGCCGCGTGCTGCGCGAGACGCGCCGCGAGCAGGCCACGGTGGCCGCGCACCCCTTCGCCAGCCCCGCCGCGGCCGAGCTCTCCGCCCGCGGGTGGATCCAGCAGACCGGCGCGGGGACCTTCTACTACGGCCCCGACGCCACCGTCCTCCTCTCCGACGAGTTCCTGGGCGACCACTGCCTGCGGCTGGCGGACGACCGCGCGGTGGCGGGCGACTCGCTGGTGGGGGTGGCCTTCGAGCCGGTGGGCGGGCGCCGCCTCCCCGACGTGCGCGGCGTGCTCTGGCTGGACCGCGCCACGGCGGAGCTCCGGCGGGTGGAGTACGTCTACACCGACCTCCCCGCCCAGGTCGCCAGCCCGCGGCTCGGCGGCACCGTGGAGTACGCGCGGCTCGAGGGCGGGCCGTGGATCGTGCGCCGCTGGTCCATCCGCATGCCGCAGGTGGAGATCCAGCAGGGCGCGCGCACCACCCCGGGGCGCGACCCCGACATCTACACCGCCTACGAGAACGCCCGCCTCTTCGCCATCCGCGAGGACGGCGGCGAGGTGCTCTCCACCACCGCGGGCTCCGGCGCCGCGGTGCTGGCCGAGGCGCAGGCGGCGTCGCTGGAGGGGGTGGTGTGGGACAGCACCCGCGCCGCGCCGCTGGCCGGCGCGCGCGTCTTCGTCTCCGGCACGGCGCTGGAGGCGGTCACCGACTCGGCGGGGCGCTTCCGCATCGCGGGGCTCAGGGGCGGCACCTACACCGTGGCCTTCACCCACTACCAGCTGGGCCCGTTGGCCGCCGTGGTGCGCCCCGCGGCCGTTTCCATCGACCCCGGCGCCACCGCGCAGCTGCGCCTGGCCGTCCCCGGCTTGGCGACGGTGGCCGCGGCGCTCTGCCCGGCGGGCGCGGCGGAGGGCGGCCGCGGGGTGATCCTGGGCGCCGTCCACGGCCCGGAGGGGACGGTGGCGGGGGCGACGGTGCGCGCCACCTGGAGCGCCGCCGGAGGGGAGGGAGCGCGCCCCGCGGGCTTCGTGGCCACCGCGGCCGACGCGTCGGGCGGGTTCGCGCTCTGCGGCGTGCCCGAGGGACAGGAGGTGGTGCTCACCGCGGGGCAGCCGGCGGGGGCCGGCGCGCGCACCCGGGTGCGCCTGGCCGCCGGGGCGCCGCTGCGGCAGGACCTGCTGCTCACGCCGCGTCCCGGCTCCGTGGCCGCCGCGGCCAGCGAGGCCTCGTCGGCCGCCGTTCCCCTCCCCCGGGTGACGGCGACCGGCCGATCGACCCTGGCCGACTTCCAGCGCCGGCGCCGGGCGGGGCGCGGCCTCTTTCTGACGCGCGAGGAGATCGCCGCCCGCAACGCACACCGCACCGTGGACATCTTCATGGGGATGCCGGGGGTGCGGATGGTGTCGGACGGGCGCGGGGGGATGAAGCTGCAGATGCAGGGCGCCACCCCCTCCGCCAACCTGGGCGAGATCCGGCCGCAGACGCAGAACCCGGCCATCCGCCTGGAGGACCGGCGCCAGGCGGACCGCAACGCCGCCGCGGGGAACACCGGCAACCAGTACCCCACCGGCGCCGGCTCCACCCTCGGCTCGGTCCCCGCCTCGGAGCGCGCGGGGGTGGGCGACTGCCAGGTGCAGTTCTACGTGGACGGCGCGCTCTTCTACCCCAGCCGCGAGGGCGACATCTCCGGCGACATCCCGCTCTCGCTGGTGGAGGCGGTGGAGGTGTACCGCAACCTGGCGGAGACGCCGGTGGAGTTCCGCAGTGGCCAGCAGGCCGGCTGCGGCACGGTGGTGATCTGGACCCACGCCCCGCCCGCCCGGTGAGCGCCGGGGCGGCTCGGTTCCTGCTGCGAAATCCCTTCCGCCGGGCCCGCGTGCCCGGCCGGCCCCAACCCGCACGGGAGGTCGCCATGCGCCTCGCCCGTCCGCTCCTCACCCTCGCCGCCTGCGGCGCGCTGGCCGCCCCCGCCGCGGCGCAGCAGGCGCCCGAGCCCCCCGCCACCGTGTCGGTGCGCGTGACCGACGCCGCCACCGGCGGGCCCGTGCCCGACGCCGATGTCGCGGTGGGGAACACCCGCACCCGCACCGACGCCGAGGGGCGCGCGCTCCTCCCGCTGCGCCGCGCGCGCGAGACGCTGCTGGTGCGGCGGCTGGGGTACGGCGAGCAGCGGCGCGAGGTCTCGCCCGGCGCCGCCACCCTGGAGGTGGCGCTGCAGAGCGAGCCGGTGCTGGTGGCCGGGGTGCAGGCGCAGGGGCGGCGGATGCCGATGAGCCCGCCGCTGCGGCGCTTCTACGAGCGGATGGATCACGGGCGCGGCAGCTTCCTGACCCGCGAGCAGATCGAGCGGCGCAGGCCGCGGCGCCTGACCGACCTCTTCCGCGAGATCCCCGGCGTGCGGGTGGCCGTCACCTCGCGCGGCGACCGGCTGGTGATGACCGGCGCCACCCCGGCGATGTACCGGGTGGGCCCGCTCTGGGAGGCGGGGGACTGCCCGGTGCAGTACTACCTGGACGGGGTCAGCTACCAGCCCGACTTCGCCGGCGTGCCCAACGACGTGCGCCCCGACGAGGTGGAGGGGATCGAGGTCTACCGCCGCCTCTCGGAGGTCCCGGTGGAGTACCGCCGCCGCGGCGCCGAGTGCGGCGTGGTGCTCATCTGGCTCCGCGAACGGACGTAGGGGCGCTTCGCGCCGAGACGCAGAGAAACGGAGAGACGCAGAGGGCTTCGGCGAGGCCCTCTGCGTCTCTCTTTTCCTCTGCGTTCTCGGGGCGCAGCCCCCCTAGAGCCAGGTGCGGGCGGCGAGGGCGACCACCAGGACGCCGAGCACGCTCAGGAAGTCCAGGCGGATCACCAGCGGGCCCAGGGTGAAGCCCACCGCCACCAGGTCGATCACCAGCGGCCCGAACGCCGCCGCCACCGGGGGGCCTGCGGCCCGAGTTCGCGGAGAAACTGAGAGACGCAGAGGACTCACCGGAGCCCTCTGCGTCTCTCTTTTCCTCTGCGTTCCCGGGCCGC
>JBJMPM010000336.1:0-4162 GCA_045803205.1 Longimicrobiaceae bacterium | reverse complement strand
CGGAGCCGGCTGCGGAAGCTCGCGCGGAAGCCACGGCCTCACGTTCACTCGTTCATCCATGCAGGAAAAGCTAGGCATCGACGAGCGCCGGCGTGGACGCGTCGATGGTGCGGGCTTCCGCGGCGGGCTCCTGCGCATTCCTTGGCCAGATCCTCACGGCCCTGCCGTCTGCAGCGCTGACGCCAGGACCTGTGTGGCCGGGCCTCAGGATGACACCTGTGGGTGCCGCGAAATGTGCGCGTTCAGCAACACCCTCTGAGGCCGGTTACACCGCCATTTCGTCCTCAGGAGACCCCCTGCAGGCCGAAGGGATCTATACCCGCCGCAGCACGTGAGCCGGCGTGATGCGCGGAGGCTGGAATGCGGCACCAATCGTGGGGTTCCTCGGCTAAGTGCCTTTACCGGCTATAGATCCTTCGGCCTGCATGGGATCGAGAAGCCGAAGCGACGGTGTGACCGGCCTCAGGATGACGTCTATGCGGACGAGGTTCTCAAGAGTCTCTCAGGATGACGTCCCGAGAGGGCGAGGTTTCTCAAAGTCTCAGGCGCGTACCGTCCGCGGCGTCTCGCAACGCGACAGCGGGGGCGCCCACCGTATCGGAACATTTGATACTCGTCAGCACGGAGATTCGGGGGATGGGGAGGTCCGAAGCGGCTCTGCCGACGGCTGGCTTCCGCCTGCCAACTGCGGCTGCTGCCCGGAGTTGGGGTGCGGCGAACCCCTGGACGATGCCATCGAGCGGTCAGCGGAAAAGGCAGAGCCGGCCTACCCGGCGCACGCCTTGCCCCCACGGGTCGGGCTGCGGGATGCAGGGCGTACCCTTGCAGGGAGGCGCACATGTCCAGCAGGAGGACGATCGGGGTGGGGCGGTCCGCGCGGGTGCTGGGGGGGATGGCGGCGTCGCTGCTGGCGGCCGCGGCGGGGGGATGCGGCGGCGGGCACGTACCCCTCCCGCAGCTCGCGACTTCGACGGTGGGAGACACGACGGGGCTGCTGCAGCGGGGGGAGTACCTGGTGCGGAACGTCTCCGTCTGCGGCCACTGCCACTCGGGAGACCCGCGCAACTCCGACGGCCCGCTCTCCGGGGGGCGGGCGTTCACCAACTGGCGGCTGGGGACCATCCGCGCCGCCAACCTCACGCCCGACGACGCCACCGGCCTGGGCCGCTGGAGCGAGGCCGAGATCGTGCGCGCCATCCGCAACGGTCAGGATCGCGAGGGGCACCTGCTGGCGCCGGTGATGCCCTACGAGTGGCTCTCGGAGATGGGCGACCGCGACGCGCTGGCGATCGCGGCGTACCTCAAGCGCCAGCCGCCGGTGCGAAACGAGGTCGACAGCGACCCCAACGCGGTGCTCGGCGCGGCGAAGCTCTTCTTCCTGCACCCCGCGCGGAGCGGCAACAGCACGCCGCCGCCGCGCGCGCCCACGGCGGAGTACGGGCGCTACCTCTCCACCGTGGCGCTCTGCGCGGACTGCCACACGCCGCGCGGCGGCCTGCAGCAGCGGCCCAACCGCCGCAGGATGTTCGCGGGCGACGCCTCGCCGCCGAAGGGATTCCCCGCCAACCCCGCGAACCTCACCCCCGACGAGGGGACGGGGATCGGGCGCTGGAGCGAGGCCGACTTCCTGCGCACCCTGCGCACGGGGGTGAACCCGCGGGGCGACTCGCTGCACGCCTTCATGCCCTGGCGCGAGTACCGCCGCATGACGGACGACGACCTGCGCGCCGTCTACCGCTACCTCCGCACCCTGCCGCCCATCCGCAACGAGGTGCCGCGGCGGCCGAGGTAACAGCTCTCACGCAGAGACGCGGAGAGAGCCGCCGTGGCTTTCTCCGCGTCTCCGCGTGAAGATGCCGTTCCGTCAGGCGCCGACGGGCTCCCGCTTCTGCGACTTCGCCTTGAGCACCACGGTGTCGGCGTCCAGGTGGTCGTCGCCGCAGGCGTGCACGTACTCCTCGTAGGTGCCCAGGTAGTCGCGGATCCCGGCGGGGCTGATCTCCACCACGCGGGTGGCGAGCTGGTTCACGAACCAGCGGTCGTGGCTCACCAGGATCAGCGTTCCCTCGTACTCCTGCAGCGCCGCCACCAGCGCCTCGATGCTCTCCAGGTCCAGGTGGTTGGTGGGCTCGTCGAGCACCAGCACGTTGGGCTGCTCCAGCGCCAGCCGGCTGAACACCAGCCGCGCCGCCTCGCCGCCGGAGAGCGCGGAGAGGCGCTTCTCCCCGTCGCTCCCGGAGAAGAGCATCATCCCCAGGTGGCCGCGCACGAAGCCGCGGTCCCGCGACGGGCAGAAGTCCCAGAGCCACTGCTCCGCCGTCCGGTCCAGCCCCTCGAGCTGCTCGCGGTGGTCCTGCGCGAAGTAGCCGGGGTGCGTCTCGTATCCCCACTCCACCCTGCCGCTGTCCGCCTCCAGGTCGCCCACCATGATCTTGAGCAGCGTCGACTTCCCGATCCCGTTCGGCCCCATGATCACCAGCCGGTCGCCGCGGGCGATCTGCAGGTCGACGCCGTGCAGCACCTCCTTCTCGCCGAACGCCTTCTTCAGCCCCGACACCTTCAGCACCTCCTTGCCGCTCGGCCGCCGCTGGTGGAAGCGGAACCTGGGGTAGCGGCGCGAGCTGCCGGGGAGCTCCTCCAGCTCGTCGACCTTGCGCTCGATCATCTTGAGCTTGCTCTGCGCCTGGCGGGCCTTGCTGGCCTTGGCCTTGAACTTGTCGACGAACTTCTGGTGGTGCGCGATCTCCTTCTGCCGCCCCTCGATCTCCTTCTCCTTCCGCTCCCGGTCTTCGACCTTCTGCTCCAGGAAGTCCGTGTAGTTGCCGTGGTAGAGCGTCACCGTCTGGTAGTCCACGTCCAGGATGCCGGTGGCGATGTTGTCCAGGAAGCGGTGGTCGTGGCTCACCACGGCCACGGGGCCGTCGAAGTCCTGGAGGAACTTCTCCAGCCAGCGGATGGAGAGGATGTCGAGGTGGTTGGTCGGCTCGTCGAGCAGGAGCACATCCACGCCGCCCACCAGCACCTGCGCCAGCAAGACGCGCAGCTTGAACCCGCCCGAAAGGGTCGACAGCGGCGAGCGGTGTACCGCGGTGGGGATGCCGAGCCCCTCCAGCACCTCGCTGGCGCGCGCCTCCAGCGTGTAGCCGTCGTGGGCGGCGATGCGGTCCTCCAGGTCCGCCATGCGCCCGGCATCGACGTGCCCGTGCTCGTGCGCGGCGCCCGCCTCCAGGCGCCGCTGCTCGGTCATGGCGCTCCAGACGATGTCGTCGCCGCGCATGGCGAGGTCCAGGATGACGGCGTCGTCCTCGAGGAAGCGGTCCTGGCGCAGCACGCCGACACGCGCGCGCTTGGCGATCGACACCGTCCCCTCGGAGGCCTCCTCGTCGCCGGCCAGCACGCGCATGAACGTGCTCTTCCCCGAGCCGTTCGCCCCCACGAGGCCATAGCGCGCCCCCGCGTTGAGCTGCAGCGACGCGCCCGTGAACAGCACGCGCGCGCCGTATTCCTTGCCGAGGTTGGTGGTGGCGATCATGGGACGACCGGGAGCATAGCGGGCGGCGGTGCCGCGGGCTGCGCCATCGCGGGCGCGGCGACCACCGGGTACTTGCGCTGCTGCCAGACGAAGATCCCCTCGTCGATCACGGCCGTGTGGCGGTAGCCCCGCTTGCGCAGCGCCGCCACCACGTCGCCCGACAGGTGGTGCGGGCAGCCGCAGTAGGCCAGCACCCAGGTGCCGTCGTTGGGGATGTCGTCGAGCGACTTTCCATCGTAGTACGGCGTCGAGATGGCCCCCTTGATGTGCAAGTTCAGCCAGTCCGACGGGGGGCGCGCGTCCGCGATGACGAGCCGGCGCTTCTTGTCGAGCGCCTCCTTCACCTGGTCCGCCGACACGTAGAGATCGTCCTTCAGCGTGAAGTCGGGCGCGCGGCCGCGGGGGTTGATCACCACCGGCCCGTCGCGAGGCGCGGCCGGCGGCCCGGGGGCGGCGGGCGCGGGCGCCGGCACCGCCGGGACACCGGGCGGCACGGCCATCGAACGCACGTAGGCGACCACGTCGTCGATCTGCTTGCCGCTGAGCGCGTTGGCCCACGGCACCATGGAGGTCGGCGGGCGGCCCGTCACCACGGCCTCGCGCAGGAACGCGTCGCTGGCGGTCTCCAGG
>JBJMPM010000312.1:0-10831 GCA_045803205.1 Longimicrobiaceae bacterium | reverse complement strand
ACGACGAGATGCTGTGGGCGAAGCCCGGGTGCACCTGCCAGGGCACCTGCCTCTGCCCGACGGCCTACTACCACTGCGGCACCGGGCCCTTCACCATCTACTCGTGCGACTACACGGCCAACAACAGCTGCACGGCCTGAGCAGTCGCGAGCGGCACGGTGCGCGGCCAGGGCAACCAGCCGCGCACCCAGGGCGTCAGCTGCCCGTGCGACACCGGCGCCGGGGCGTGCGTTCACCGCGAACTCGTGCGACTACACGCGGGCGGGGAACACGTGCGACTCGTTCCCCACCGAGGTCGGCCCGTCCTGCATGTGCTGAACGGCATGACGGAAGCTCTCGCTCGACGCGCTCGAACGAGAGCTGCGTGATCTCCCGCGCCTGCACCACCTGGTAGGCGGGCGCGGCACCATCCACCGGGAGTGAACGATGAAGAAGAAGCTGAACCTGGAGCTCGAGACGCTCGCCGTCGACTCCTTCGAGACCAGCGCCGCCAACGACGGCCACGGCACCGTGCACGGACAGGCGGCCCTCGCTCCGCAGCCCACGCCGCCCGTGTACGCGGACTGCACCTGCGCGTACAGCTGCGTGTGCAAGACCGCGTACTACTGGTGCGGCGACGGCTACCAAACGCTGTACTCGTGCGACTACACCAACAACGCGAGCTGCCAGGTCACCAACGCCGGCTACTCGTGCGAGCTCCCCTGCACGGGCTGACCTGAACGTCCCACCCAGAGCCGCGAAGACGCGGAGGGGCCGCCGTGGCTCCTCCGCGTCTCCGCGTGAGACCTGCTGTTCGACGATGCCGGCCTACGCGCCGGAGCCGACCAGGCGCTCGATCTCGTCAGGGTCCACGGGAACGCCGCGGGTCAGCACCTCGCACCCGTCCTCCGTCACCAGCACGTCGTCCTCGATGCGCACGCCGATCCCGCGCAGCGCCTCCGGCACCCCCTCGGCGTCGGCGGGAACGTAGATGCCGGGCTCCACGGTGAACACCATCCCCGGCCGCAGCGGGAGCCAGTCTCCACCCCGCGCGCGGTAGTCGCCGGCGTCGTGCACGTCGAGCCCCAGCCAGTGCGACGTCTGGTGCATGTAGAAGCGCGCCAGCCCATCCTCCTTCGCCAGCTCGGCGGGATCGCCCTCCAGCACCCCCAGCTCCACCATCCCCCGCGCCAGCTCCACCTTCGTCGCGTCGTGGATCTCCCCGATCGTCACCCCGGGGCGCACCATGGCGATCGCCGCCTCCTGCGCGCGCAGCACCGCCGCGTAGACGGCGCGCTGCGGCGGGGTGAAGCGTCCGTTCACCGGCCAGGTGCGGGTGATGTCGCCGCAGTACATCGCCCGCTCCGCGCCGGCGTCGACCAGCACCAGGTCGCCGTCTTCGGCGCGGCAGTTGTTCAGCGTGTAGTGCAGCACCGTGGCGTTCGCCCCCGACCCCACGATGGTGGGATAGGCGGGCGCGCAGTCGGGCCCCGCCGCGTGGATGGCGGCGTTCAGCACGCTCGCCAGCTCCCACTCGCCCATCCCCGGGCGGGCGGCGCGCAGGGCGGCCAGGTGCGCGTCGGCCGAGAGCGCACAGGCGCGGCGGAGCGCCTCGACCTCGCCGGGCTCCTTCACCACGCGCATGGCGTCCAGCACCCCGGCGGGGTCCATCACGTCCGAGGGGCCCTTGCCGGTGCGCGCGCGGCGGTAGCGCCATTCGCGGATCCAGCCGGTGAGGCGGCGGTCCATCGCCTCGTCGCTCCCCAGCGCGTACCAGATGGCGGCGGCCGGCTCCAGCAGCGGCTTGAGCTTCTCGTCCAGCGCCTCCAGCGGGTACGCCGCGTCGGCGCCGAAGCGCTCCGCCGCCCCCTCCACCCCGGCGCGCGGCCCCGTCCACGTCTCCCGCTCGGGATCGCGGGGGCGGACGAAGAGGGTGAAGCGGTGCTCCCCGTCGTGGGGGGTGAGCACCGCCACCCCGGGCTCGGGAAAGCCGGTCAGGTAGAAGAAGTCGCTGTCCTGCCGGTAGCGGATCTCGGTGTCGCGGCTCTTGAGCAGCTCGGGCGCGGAGCAGAGCACCGCCACCCCGCCGCCGATCTCCTCCACGAAGCGCTCGCGCCGCCGGCGGAAGGGGTCGGGAGGTTCCCCTCCGCGCCTCCGCGTCTGTGCCTGAGACGATCGTTCGCCTGGTCTGCGAGCACGCATGGAATCGAGCAGCGATTCAGAGCACTTCGCGCAGCGCCGCCTGCACCCGCGGTGCAAGCTCCTTCCACGCGGCGTCGGGCGCCCTGGTCACGGTCACGAAGTCGGCGACGATGAAGACCGAGCGCACCCCCGGCTCGGCCAGGAGGCGCGCGGCGAGCGGGTCGCCCTCGGCGGCCGCGGCGGAGTCGATGGTGCGGCCGCGCCGCCCCTCCACCAGCGTGCGCCCGGCGACGGTGAACTTCCCCGCCGCGGGATTGGGGGTCTCGCTGAACGTCACCTTCGGCTTCGCCATGCGGTTATCTCCGGGCGGGGGCTCGCAAGTCTAGGCCCGCTCCCGCCGGGCCGCAATCGCCCGGCCGTCCCCTCGCGCCAGGACCCGGACGCAGCGAACCCGCAGGGGGGGGCGCGAAATATGCGGCGTGAAACGTGGGGCATCTTCGTGAACCCGCATGACCCCTGGAGGAACGATGAAGAAGCTGTCGCTGGCGCTGGAGGCGCTCTCGGTGGAGTCGTTCCAGACCGTGCCCGACGCGGACCGCGGCGGAGGCACCGTGCAGGCGCACGACAAGACCCTCGCCTGGGACACCTGCAACTGCTCGGCGGCCTACGACACGCCGTGCTGCACGGCGGCCGACCCCACCTGCGACCCGAGCTGCAACCCGTGCGACACCTGCGACACCTCGTGCGCCGGAGGGCCGTACTGCGACTGCCTTCCCTCGGGGTGCCCGCAGTGCTGACGCCCCGCCTCACCACCAGCCAGGAGGGAATGATGAAGAAAGTGACGCTCGAGCTCGACCAGCTCGCCGTGGAGACGTTCACCGCGGGAGCGGGGGAGACGGTGGAGGGGGGCACGGTGGAGGCGCGGGTGACGGGGAACACCTGCGCCGCGACCTGCTACAACACCTGCCCGTACACCTGCAGCCACGAGCTCCCCTGCCGCAACACCGGCTGATACCGCGTTGCAGGATTTCGTTCAGGATCAGGTCCTTGAACTGAAGGCCTCACACGGAGTCAACGGAGTCAGCGGAGATGAGTTCCGTTGACTCCGTTGACTCCGTGTGAGGCCCTTTCCGTCTGGGGTTGGCATCCGGAACTGTCTTCAGCAAAGCGGTATGAGCCGCGGAAGCACGCGCGGAGACGCGAAAGACGCCAGGAGCCACCCGGGCTCCCAGCGTCGACGCGTCTCCGCGTGAGACCCGTCCGTAGACGTCCGGCTACGGCGCCGGCGCCGGCGCCGGGGCCGCGGCGGGCGTGGCGGGGCCCGTCTCGGGGCGCGGCACCAGGCCCACCACCTCGACGCCCGCGGCGCGGCTCGCGTCGACCGCGCGCACGATGTCGCCGTAGCGCATGTTCTCGGCGCCCTTCACGAAGATCACCTTGCGCGGGCGCGCCGCGTAGATGTCGCGGATGGTGCTCTCCAGCTGGTCGCTGGGCACCGGCCGCGTGTTGATGGCGTAGACCGGCCCCGGGTTGACCTCGAGCACGATCTGGTCCTCGGGGTTCGACTTCTGCGCCACCTCGTCCTTGTCCTTCGGGGGCGGCACCTGCATCGACACCCCCTTCTGCATCCCCTGCTGCACCACCATGAAGATGATGAGCAGCACCAGCAGCACGTCGATCATGGGCGTGACGTTGATGTCGTTCATCGCCCCGCCCTTGCTCCCGCCAGCTCCCATTGCCATGGATCGCCTCCCTAGTCCTTCGGTTTGGCCTTCGGGAGCTCGGTGATCGCGCCGATGCGGCGGACCCCCGCCACCCGGGCGGCGTCGATGGCGGTGAGAATGCGGTCGTACCCGGCGTCGTTGTCGGCCTTCATGTACAGGATGTGGTCGTCCGGGCGCGTGCGGTAGGCCTCCTTCAGCTTCTCCGCGAGCTGCGCCTCGGGCACCCTCACCGTCTGCTTCCCCTCAATGTAGTAGTTCCCCGCCCGGTCGATCCCCAGGGTGACGCGCTTCTCCTTCTCGGGAGCCGCGGTCTTCGCCCTGGGGAGGATCGCCGTGTAGCCGGCCAGCGCCGGGGTGACCACCATGAAGATGATCAGCAGCACCAGCATCACGTCGATCATCGGCGTGACGTTGATGTCGGCGTTCACGTCCGACTGGAAGCCGGCGACCTGCGGCAGGGGGGAGCCGCCGAACCGCGCGGCCCCGCCGAGGTGCGCTCCTCCGCCCGCCATGGGCTCAGCCCCCGCGGTGGAAGGTGGCCGCGCCGCCGCCGGAGAGCTCGCGCTTGGCCTGGCGCGTCATCATCCAGTCGATCATCTCGCGGCCGGCGTAGGCCAGCTCCGAGAAGAGCGTGTCCAGCCGCGCGGTGAAGTAGTTGTAGAGCCACACCGCGGGAATCGCCGCCACCAGGCCGATGGCGGTGGCGATCAGCGCCTCGGCGATACCGCCCGACACCGCCTCGAGGCCGGCGCCGCTCTCGCCCATCCCCATGAAGGCGCGCACGATGCCGAGCGTGGTGCCCAGCAGCCCCACGAAGGGCGCGGTGGCGCCGATGGTGGCGAGCAGCCCCATCCCGCTCTTCAGGTCGTTGGCCAGCAGGATCTGCTCGCGCTCCACGGAGCGTTCGCAGGAGGTGATCGCGGCGCCCGCGGCGCGCGGGTCCTCGAGCAGCGGCGCCACCTCGCGAAGAGACTCGCCGAGCACGCGGGCCACGTGCGAGCCCGGGTACTGGTCGGCGGCGGCCAGCGCCTCGGGGATGTTGTCGTTCTCCAGCGCCTGCGAGAACACGGGGGCAAACGCGCGGGTGGCCCGGGCCATCTTGCGGAAGCGCAGCCACTTCGTCACCGCCACCGCCAGGGAGACCACGCTCATGAGAGCCAGGAGGATCACGATCCCCCTGTTGAAGTTCCCGGTGTCGGCCCAGATCTTGGCGAAATCCATGCTTGGGTTCTCCTTGCGCTTGTCCGCGCGTGCCTGAGAGTTGCTCTGTGACCGGCGCCCGCCGGTGGGCGCACCGCCCCTGCTTACACCGCGCCGGACGCGGCCCGAGAGGCCCCGCCCGGCGCTTGCGCTCCTGCCGTCAGGTCTGGAGCTGGAAGGTCACCGGCAGGGTGACCCACACCTTCACCGCCTTGCCTCCCACCTTGGCGGGGCGGAAGCGCATCCGCTCCACCACGCGCTTGGCCGCGTCGCCGAAGGCGTCGTGGGTGGAGTTCTCGACCGAGATGCTCTCCGGGTCCACGGTGCCGTTCTCCATCACGCGCATGCGCAGCGTCACGGTGCCCGCCACCCCCGCGTCGCGCAGCAGCGGCGGGTACTGGCGCGAGAGCTGGCGCTGGATCTCGCTGCCGTTGGAGAGCGCGGGCTGCTCCTCCACCGCCGAGAGCTCGTAGGTGCCCTCGTCGGCGGGCGCGGTGCGCGCCTCGGTGTTCTGCGGTGTGCCTTCGGGCACGCCGTCGGCCTTGCCGCCGGCGCGCCCCTCGCCCGAGAAGTCCTGGGCGTTGGTGGCCGCCTGGTTGGGGTCGACCTTGGGGATCTCCTTGGGCGGCTCGACCGGGGGCACCAGCTCCTGGAAGCCCTTCACCACGGGAGGCGGCGCCTCGGGGGTGGGGGGCGGCGGTGGCGGGGGCTCGGGCTTGGGCGGCTCGGGCTCCTTGGGCTTGTCCTGCTCGATCTCCTGGTAGTCGACCAGCTCCTCGTCCTTCTTGTGGAGCGGGTCGCCCAGCCCCGAGTTCATCGCGGCCGCCGCGATGCCTGCGTGGAGCAGGACCGCGATCCCGATGCTCCAGGGCGACCAGAAGCTCCCCTTCTTCCGGTCAAGCTTGTTGAACATGCCATCCCCCCGGTGTGTGACTTCGCTGACTCGCACGCCGCACCGGCGTGCTCCCGGCATCGCCGGGGCCGTCGGTACAACGAACCGCATCCGCCGATTCTGACCCGCCGCGCCGCCGCAATCGAACGTTAGATCGAAACTCCGTCACACGCCGCGGAGGTGCGTGACGGAGGGAGCGAAGTCCCGTCGCAACGCCGCCGGAAAGCGCCGCGACGAAGCAGGGCCCCAAAGTGCGAGCGGCCCCCACCGATGTCAAGCGCCGCCGCCGTCCCCCACACCTCCCTGATCCCCGCGCGTTCACTGCACGATTCGTACTCTCGCGCGATTCGCGCACGGGGCCGGCACACGGCCGAATAATCGGTTGGGATTGTGAATAATCATACGAGCCGCGCCGTACCGTGTCCAGCGGTCGTTCAAACAGCTTCCGCCGCCTTCCACAATCCCACAGAAAACGTTTCACCCGGCATGGCGCCACTCCGCCGTTTCGCCCTCCCGGCGCTCCGCCCCGCCCGTCCGCGCCGCGGCCGTCCGCTCGCTTCGCGCCCCGCCGTTCCCTCTCCCGATCCCGCCGCCGCGTGCCTCGCCGCGGGTCAGGCGGCGCCGTGCTTCGTCCACCAGCGCTCCAGCCCGGCGGCCATCATCGGGTAGGGGACGGCGAGCGCGTAGGCCCGCGCGGCCTCCTCGCTCCCGGTGGCGGCGACGATGTCGGCGGTGGCGCGCGTCTCCAGCGCGGCCGCGAGCGCGGGCCCGGACACGCCGGCGCCGGCCTGCTCCCGCGTCCAGGCGGCCCAGGCGGAGAGCCGCGCGGCCAGGTCGTCCAGGTGCCACTCCGCGTCGTCCACCCCGCCGAAGTGGGTCGGCAGCAGGATGCGCGGGCGCAGGCGGCGGATGCGCTCCAGGCTGGCGGACCACGCGGCGAGGTCGATCTCCGGCGGCGGGGTGGGCGCGGAGACGTAGCGCGCGCCGCCGATCCGGATCCCCCCGACGTCGCCGGTGAAGACGAGGCCGGCACCGGGGTCGTGGAAGGCGTGGTGGTGCCCCGCGTGCCCCGGCGTGTCGACCGCGACCAGCCGCCGCCCGCCGGCGCGCACCTCCGCCCCGTCTTCCAGCACCGTGAGCCGGTCGGGCGGCACGGGGACCGTCTCGCCCCAGAGCGCGTGCATGCGGTCGCCGTAGAGCAGCGCCGCGCTGGCGAGCAGGCGCGACGGGTCGGCCAGGTGCGGCGCGCCCCGTGGATGGACGTACACCCGCGCGCGCGGGGCGTGCCGGAGGAGCGCGCCCGCGCCGCCCGCGTGGTCCAGGTGCACGTGCGTCACCAGCACGTGCGTGATCTCCTCCGGCTCGCGCCCGAGCGAGCGGACGCCCCGCAGGAGCGCGGGAAGGGTGCTCGCGGGGCCGCTCTCCACCACCGCCAGCGCGTCGCCGCCGTCGACCAGGTACGCGGCGACCTGGCCCGGGAGCCCGTTCCACTCCAGGTCGACGCGGTGCACGCCGGGGGCTTCTTCGAAGGTCATTCGGTGCCTGTGCTCGGGAGGGGGCGGTTGAAACCGCTGCACCGCTGCAACAACTGCCCGAAGTCCGCCTTCGCGGACTCGCTCACCCGGCCTTGTCGCCCACCCCTGCAACTGCCCGATCCGCCGCAGGAACGGCATCCTCGCCCTCGAGCCTCCTCCGGCCCCAGGGCCGATCCGGTGCCCGGGCAGTGCAGCAAAGCCGACCAGGGAGTCCGCGCAGGCGGACTTCGGGCCGTTGTTGCCGCGAATTCATTCGCCCGGCACCCCGGGCGCCGCGTTGCGCCTCGGCGTTGGGGGCGGCGAGATTGGCGCCGAATCACGAATGAGGCGGGGTATTCTATGGAGGAGACGGAGCGGGACAAGGCGCCGGGGCTGCGCCGCGCGCTGGGGCTGGGCGACGCGGTGGGGATCGGCTTCGGCGCGATCGTGGGGGCGGGGATCTTCGTGGTCACCGGGATCGCGGCGGGGGTCGCCGGGCCGGCGCTGCTCCTGGCGCTCCCCCTGGCCGGCGCCGCCGCGGCCGCCAACGCGCTCAGCTCGGCCGAGCTCGCCGCGTCGTATCCGCAGGCGGGCGGCACCTACGAGTACGGGCGGCGGGTGCTCCACCCCTGGGCCGGCTTCGCGGCCGGGTGGATGTTCCTCGCCAGCAAGACGGCCGCGGCGGGCGCCGTGGGCCTGGGCATCGCCGCCTACCTGGAGCGGGTGGCGCCGGGGCTCCCCGGCCGCGCCGTCGCCCTGGCCGCCATCGCCCTCTTCACCGGGGTCAACGCGCTCGGGGTGAAGAAGTCGAGCGCGGTGAACCTGGCCATCGTCCTCGTCTCCACGGGAACGCTGGCGGCGTTCGCGGCGGCCGGCGGGCTCCGCTTCGACGCGGCGAACCTCCGGCCGTTCGCGCCGGCGGGGGCGGGCGGGGTGCTGCGGGCGGCGGCGCTGCTCTTCTTCGCCTACACCGGCTACGCGCGCATCGCCACCCTGGGCGAGGAGGTGCGCGAGCCGCGGCGGACCATCCCCCGGGCGATCCTGATCACCGTCTCCTCCGTCTCCGTGCTCTACTTCGCGGTGGCGCTGGCGGCGGTGGGCGCAAGCGGCACGGCGGCGATGGCCCGCGGCGACGCGCCGCTGGCCGAGGTGGCGCGGGAGTTGGGGATGCCGGCGCTGGAGACCGCCGTCTCGGCCGGCGCCGTCTGCGCCATGCTGGGGGTGCTCCTCTCGCAGCTCCTGGGGCTCAGCCGGATGGTGTTCGCCATGGCGCGCGGCGGCGACCTTCCCGCGTGGCTCGCGCGGGTCGACGACGCCAGCGGGGCGCCGCGGCGCGCGGTGCTCCTGGTGGGCGCGGCGGCGGCCGCGGCGGCGGCGTTCGGCACCCTGCGCACGGTGGCGCCGGCGGCGAGCTTCGCCATCCTCCTCTACTACGCCGTCGCCAACCTCTCCGCGCTCCGCATGCCGCGGGGCGCGAAGCTGTACCCGGACGCGGTCCCCGCCGCCGGGCTCGCGGCGTGCCTGCTGCTGGCGGCGGCGCTCCCGCCGCGCACGGCGGCCGTCGGCGTCGCGGTGCTGGCGGCGGGGTTCGCCGTGCGCGCGGCGGCGCGGGGCCTCGCAGCGCGCGCGGGGCACGATTAGATTGACGTTCCGTCCATCTGCGGAGATGCGCGCGAGATTCGTCGCGTTTCCGCATCCGATTCCGAGCGCCGACTACAGATCCTTCGGCCTGCCGGTTTTGTATCGGCCGACGTTCCGGTGTAACCGGCCTCAGGATGACATTCGTGGGATCGTTGGATTCGACCACATGATCGCACCTCCCGCATCCTCGCCTCCCGAGACCCGCGTGCCGCAGACGGCGGCGTACGCGCTCGCCGACCGCCAGGTGGACGTCGAGACCCCCGAGCACGTGTCGGTGGGCTACGAGCTCGCCGACCTGGGGTCGCGCTTCACCGCCATGCTGGTGGACGGGCTGCTGCTGGCGCTGATCTTCTTCGGGCTGCTCTGCATCCTCCTGATCGCCGCGGCGACGGGGGTCGGCGCGATCATCCCCGGCAACGTGGTGTTCGCGCTCTTCATCCTGGTGTGGTTCCTGGCCTCGGCGGGCTACTACGTGTTCTACGAGGGCTTCCGCGACGGGCAGACGCCGGGGAAGAAGATGATGCGCATCCGGGTGGTGCAGGACGGCGGCTTCCCGGTGAGCTTCCGCGCCGCCGCCGTGCGCAACCTGATGCGGGCGATCGACGCGCTCCCGCCGCCCTCCTGGGGGGTGGCCGCGCTCACCATGATGCTGCACCCGCGCACCAAGCGCCTGGGCGACATCGCGGCCGGCACCGTGGTGGTGCGCGACCGCACCGGCCAGCCGATCCCCGAGGAGCGCGGCGAGGCGGGCGCCTCGCAGCTCGGCCGCCCCCTCCTCTCGGACCAGGAGTTCGCGGCGCTCTCGATGTACGTGCAGCGCCGCGCCGGGCTGGAGTTCGGCGTGCGCGCGCAGGTGGCCGGCACGCTGATGCAGCGGCTGGCGCCGCGCTTCGAGGGCGATCCGCGGCGCGGGCAGATACCGTCGGACGCGTACCTGGGCGCCGTGTACGAGGAGGAGTCGGCGCGGCGCCGTCAGTCGGGCGCCGGGGGGCGCGCCGGCTCGCCGCAGGCCACCGCGCTCTTCCGCCGGCAGAAGCCGATGTGGGACGAGTACGACCGCATGCTGGCCGAGGCGCGCCGCGCCGGGCTCCCGGCCATGGGCGAGCGGCGCGTCTCGCGCTTCGCCGCGCTCTACCGCGAGGTGGCGGCCGACCTGGCGCGGGCGCGCACCTACGGCGGCTCGCCGGAGCTCCTCTTCACCCTGGAGCGCGCGGTGGGCGCGGGGCACAACCTGCTCTACAACGCGCCGGCGACCGGGTGGCGGGGGTTCCGCGCCTGGATCGCCGGCGGCTTCCCCGCCCTGGTGCGGATGCGCTGGCGCCCGATCCTGGCCGCCACCGTCCTCCTCTACCTCCCCGCGCTCCTCACCTTCGCGGCGGTGCGGCGCGACCCCGCCATGGGGCGGCAGATGCTCCCCGCGGGGATGATGCAGCGCGCGGAAGAGGCGGAGAGCCGGCGGGCGGCCGGGAAGGGGTACGTGAGCCCCGAGGACTTCTACGGGAACTCGGTCATGTCGGCCGCCATCATGACGAACAACGTGAAGGTCACCTTCCTGGCCTTCGCGGCGGGGATCATGGCGGGAATCGGGACCGCGCTGGTGCTGGTCTTCAACGGCGTGCAGCTCGGCGCGGTGGCGGCGGTGTTCGCCAACTACGGCGCCAACCTGCACCTCTGGTCGTTCATCCTCCCGCACGGGATCATCGAGCTCACCGCCATCTGCATCGCCGGGGGCGCGGGGC
>JBJMPM010000309.1:0-21280 GCA_045803205.1 Longimicrobiaceae bacterium | reverse complement strand
CCCGGCGCCAGCACCGGCGAGGGCTCGTGGAGCTGCACCGTGAGCGTGCTCACCGCCGCGCGGGTGCGCAGGAAGCGCAGCCGCCCCTCGTAGCGCTCGATCTCCTCGCGCACCCGGGCCAGCTCGCTCTCCACCGCCAGCACGTCTTCGAGCTTGCCGGTGCGCGTGCCGAGCAGCTCCAGCAGCCGCGCCTCCAGCCGCCGCGCGTTCGCCATCCGCGCGGTGACGTCGACGTACTCCTCGCCCACGTCTTCGGTGGTGGTCTGCTGCGACTCCATCTTCCCGATCGGCTTCAGCCCGCCCAGCGCCTGGCCCCAGCGCTCCGCGGGGATCTTCAGCTCCATCGACGCCTGCCGCACGTTCTCGGAGCCCGATTGCACGGCGGTGTTGGCGACGTAGCCGCCGAGGCGCCGGGCGAGCTGCTCCACCTGCGCCATCGCCTTCTCCAGCGAGTCCACGCGCACCGTGGCCGTGCCGGTGCGGATGATCATCTGCGGGATCACCGGCCGCGCGTTCGCCCCCGGCGCGCCGGACGAGGTGTCCCCGGGCGGCACGGGAGCGGTCGTGTCGGCCGCCGCGAACGCCGGCGCGGCGGCGTCGCCGCCGCTCGCGGCGCCCTGGTCCCGGGCCGCGGCGCCCTCGGCGGGCGCGGCCACCTTCGCGGGCGCCTCCGGCTGCGCGATGTCGTACATCTCCCGGCTGCTGCGCTCCTTCGCGCACCCTGCCGCGAGGAGCGGGAACAGGATGAAGACCGATAGCTGGCGGAGCCTGGGCATGGCGTCCTGCGGCGGTTGAGGTGGGGTCGCTTCGATGTGGAACGGGAGAGGGGGGACGGCTTCTGACGATCAGCCGCGCGAGAGCTCCCGGCCGATGCGCGCCATCAGGCGGATGGTCTCGCGCACGTCGGCGTCGGTGGTGCGGGGGTTGATGGTGCACAGGCGCAGCGCCGCCCGCCCGCCGAGCGCCGTCGTGCTCAGCATGGCGAAGCCGCCGCGCGTGGCCTCGGCCGCGATGCGGCGCTGCAGCGCGTCCACCTCCGCGTCCGCGATGCCGGACGGGCGGTAGCGGAAGGTGACGATGGCGAGCTGCGCCGGCGTCAGCACCTCCCACTCCGGCGAGGCGGGCAGCTCGTCCTCGGCCACCTCGGCCAGGTCGATCCCGCGGTCCACGGCGGCGCGGAAGGCGTCGAGGCCGAAGGCCTGGATCGACATCCACAGCTTCAGCGCCCGGAAGCCGCGGGTGAGCTGCACCCCCCAGTCGCGGAAGTTCACCTCCTCGTGCGACAGGTCCGAGTCCTTCAGGTATTCGGGGACCTCGCGGAAGGTGTCGCGCAGCACGCGGGCGTCGCGCACCAGCACCGCCGCGCACTCGAAGGGCTGGAAGAGCCACTTGTGCGGGTCCATCGACACCGAGTCGGCCTCGCCCAGGCCGGCCAGGAGCGCGCGGCCGCGCTCGGTGAGCGCCGCGGCCGCGCCGTAGGCGCCGTCCACGTGCAGCCAGGCGCCGGCCGCGCGGCAGACGGCGGCGGTCTCCGCGAGCGGATCGACCGCGCCGGTGCTGGTGGTCCCCGCGCTCGCCACCACGCAGAAGGGAACGAGGCCGGCGGCGGCGTCCTCCTCCATCGCCCGCTCCAGGGTAGACGGGTCCAGCCGCAGGGCCGCGTCGGTCGCGAGCAGCCGCACCCGCTCCGGCGCGAAGCCGAGCACGCGCGCCCCGCGCACGATGGAGGAGTGCACCTGGTCCGAGGCGTAGACCACGGCGCGGGAGAAGTCGCCGGTGCCGAAGCGGCGGTGGCGGGCGGCGGCCAGCGCCGTCAGGTTGGCCATCGACCCGCCGCTCACGAACGCGCCGCCGGCGCCCTCCGGCAGGCCGCAGACGGCGCGGAGCCAGTCGACCGTCACCAGCTCCACCTGGGCCGCGCCGGCGGCGATGGGCCAGGCGCCCGCGAAGGGGTTGAAGCCGCTCGCCAGCGCGTCGGCCATCGCCCCCACGAAGTTCCCCGGCGAGGGGACGTAGGCGAAGAAGCGCGGGTGGTCCACGTGCGACATGGGCCCGAACACGTCGCGGCGCGCGCGCTCCAGCGCGGCCTCCCAGCCGATGCCGCGGGCGGGCGCCTCCTCGCGCAGCCGCGCCTCCATCTCCTCCCGCGTGCCGCCGCCCGCCACGGGGAGCTCCGCCACCCCGGCGAAGTACTCCACCAGCAGGTCCACCACGCGGTACCCCAGCGCGCGCATCTCCTCCGGCGGGAGCTGCAGGGTCGGATCGGGGGGATCGGACGGCATTTCGTCGGGCGCTTGCGGTGGTGGTGAAAACGGCCTGCCGGTCCGCCGCCGGTGCAAGTTCCGGCGCAGTGCCGCATCAGCGGTCATCCCAACAGCTTGCAGCGATTCTCGGACATGGGTCAGGGGGCAGGAAGGCGGGGAAACTCGTTCGGAAGCCGTTCGCAGCGCGTTCACTGAACGGCTTGCCCATTCAGCGGGAGCTTGTCAGAAACGACGCGCGCGTGACACAATCCTGGTGCCTCTTGTCATTAACGCGGGCTCCTGAAGAGGAATTGGCAAGCTCTCACACAGCGCAGCGTGACATATAATGCGTGCTCTTGTCAAAAATACGTATGTGCTGGCCTGAATTGACAAGCTCTCAGGTGGCAGGTGGATAGAGCGCTTTCCACGCCTCGTAATCGGAGATGCGCAGGCCGTACCGGTGCAGGTTTCCGCGGTGGAGTCCCAGGGTCTGGGCGAGCGCCCGCGAGGTGAAGGCATCGACGTCTTCCGGCGCGATTCCGTGCTCCTCCGCCCACGCGCGCAACAGCTCGGTGCCGGGAGCGTGGCGGTCCAGCACCAGCTCGCGAACGGCGTCGGTGAGCTCTGTGCGGTAGCGCAGGCGCAGCGCGTCGGGGCCAGGCATCGTTTCGCGGACGATGCGGTACTGCGCGCACGAGCGCTCGTACGCCCACACGAACACGTCGCGGAGCAGGTCCACCCGGGCCAGCTCGTAGACGCCGAGGATGCCGTCGATATAGGCACGCTCGGGTACGCCGATGAACGAGAGCGGGCAGAGGTTCGCCTTGATCAGCGAGATGTTCGCCCCGAGCCGCGAGGTCCGCTTGTTCACGTCGATGAACGGCTGGAGGTACGGCAGGTGGACCATCACGAAGAACGACTGCTCGAACGGGTCGGAGATGGCGTCGGCCTTCGCGAGCAGCAGCCTGAACCACTCCTCGACCTTCTGCGGGATGCTCGGCGGGCGATAGGTCGTTCCCGAGATGTCCACCGGCTCCACGCGCAGACGGCCTTCGTCGCCGGGGTTGGGCAGCAGGTTCTCCGAGAGCGCGGCGTGAAGGTTCTGGAAGGTGTAGAGGTTGAAGCCCACGCGGGCCGCCTCGCCCACCAGCATCTCGATGGCGGCCTTGTGGTTCAGGATCATCTGCGCGTCGGCGGCGTCCTTTCCTTCGGCGCGCTGGCCGAACTCCAGCAGGTTCTGCGTGTCGAGGCGGGAGTAGGTGTTCCCTTCCAGGCGGCTCGACGCCCACGCCAGGTCGATCAGCAGGCGGGCGAAGATTTCCCGCGCGTGCGTGCCGGCGGGCCGATCCGCGTCGGGGGTGCGGCCGATCTCGTGCAGCACCTTGCGAAGCTGCTGCGGGAGGTACCACGTCTTTCCCGGCCTGTACCTCTCCAGGAACGCGCCGTCGTACCCCACCGGCCTGCGCTCCGCGATGGGCCGGCGCACGAGCGCGCGCACCTGCGCTCCTTCGCGCGAGAGTCGAACGTATCCGTCTTCAGGCGGGGGAGCTTCGGCGACAAATCCCGGCCCGGGACGATATACCGTTCGCGTGCTGCGGCCTTCGGCCCGCACGCGGTCCTGCGCGATGAGCTCCTGGAGCCGGCGAAGCAGCGTGCGCCACGGGAGCGTCCGTCCGTGAGTCTCGGCGAACGCGGCTTCGAGCTCCGCCCGCCCGATCCCCTCGGGGTGCCTGCCGACCACCGCCTCGACGGCGTCGAGCTCATCGTTCACCGCTGCCCTGGAACGCCTCGGCATGGCTACGGTCGTTGGGAGTCGACGTTCACGCGTGCCTTGAACAACACCGGGTTGACCGTTAATCCGGCACGCTTGCCAATAAATGATCCTCTCTTGTCATATACCCTAGTCTCCATAGAATAAATGTCAAGCTGCCCGGTCCAGAGTTCCCGGTTGTCGCGGAGCAACCGGAACATGCACGTGGCACCGGGTTTGAGAGTAAGTTGCGTGCGCCACTCCGACCCACCCGAGAGATCCGTCCGTGACGCTACGCTCCGCCCTGCTGCGCCCGCTCGCCGCCACCGTGATCGTCGCCTGCTCGCCGTCGGGGCTGGGACGCGGGGGGCCGCCGGTGGAGGCGGCTGCTCCCGCGCCGGCCGTGGCGGTGAAGCCCGACCGTGCGCCGCCACAGCACGGCTCCGTCCTCGCGCCGGTCGACGAGGTGTGGGTGGAGCGCACGCTGCGCTCGCTCTCCACCCGCGAGAAGGCGGGGCAGCTCGTGCTCGCCTGGATCAGCGGCCGCTACTCGGGCCCCTCGGACGAGGAGATGGCGCGCGCGGTGGCGTGGGTGCGCCGCGACCGGGTGGGCGGCTTCATCGTCTCCAGCGGCACGCCGGCGGAGCTCACGGCCAAGCTGAACGCGCTGCAGGCGAACGCGCGCGTTCCCCTGCTGATGGTGAGCGACCTGGAGAGCGGGCCCGGGATGCGCCTCCTGGGCCAGGGGACCGACTTCCCGCCGGTGATGGGGCTCGCGGCGGCGGGGTCGGACTCGCTGGCCTTCGCGGTGGGGAAGGTGATCGGCGAGGAGGGGCGCGCGGTGGGGCTGCACCTCACCCTCTCGCCCGTGCTCGACGTCAACTCCAACCCGCGCAACCCCATCATCAACACCCGCTCCTTCGGCGAGGACCCGGCGAGCGTGGGGCGGCTGGCGGGCCACTACGTGCGCGGCGTGCACGCCGGCGGGCTGCTGGCCATGGGGAAGCACTTCCCCGGGCATGGCGACACCCACGCCGACTCGCACATGGAGCTCCCCAGCGTGGACCAGGACCGCGCGCGCCTCGACGCGGTGGACCTCCCCCCCTTCCGCGCCGCCATCGCCGCGGGGATGGACGGGATGCTGGTGGGCCACATCGCCGTCCCCCGCGTGGCGGGCGACGACGTCCCCGCCTCCATCAGCCCGCGGGTCACCGGGGCCATCCTGCGCGGGGAGATGGGGTTCCGCGGGCTGGTCTCGACCGACGCCTTCAACATGCGCGGCCTCACCCGGCGCTACGGCCAGGGCGACGCGGCCGTGCGCGCCATCCGCGCCGGCGCCGACATCCTCCTGCAGCCGGAAGACATCCCCGCCGTGCTCGACGCGGTGGAGGCGGCGGTGCGCGACGGCCGCATCCCCCCCGCGCGGCTCGACGAGTCGGTGCGGCGGGTGCTCGCGGCCAAGACGCGCGTGCGCCTGCAGCACGGGCGCACCGCCGACCCCGCGGCGATGCGCGCCGTCGTCGGGAGCGAGGCGCACCGCCGCCTGGCGGCCGAGGTCGCGGAGCGCTCCATCACCCTGGTGCGCGACGCGCGCGGGCTGGTGCCGCTGGGCGGCGGCGCGCGGCGCATCCTCTCCATCACCTACGGGGGGAGCCAGGCGGCCGGCGGGCAGGTGTTCAACGCCGGACTGGCGGGGCCGGGGCGCACGCTGGAGACGGCGCGGGTGACCGGGGGCACCGGCGCGGCCGGGTACGCGGCGCTGCGCGCGAAGGCCGCCGCGGCCGACCTGGTGGTCGTCTCCGCGTACGTGACGCCCGTGCAGTACGTCGGCTCGGTGGAGGCGGGGGGCGCCTTCACCGCCTTCGTCGAGGAGCTGGCGAAGGCGGGGCGGCCGGTGGTGGCGGTCTCGTTCGGCTCGCCCTACCTGCTGCGCGCCTTCCCCTCCGTCTCCGCGTACCTGCTGGCGTGGGGGGGAGATGCCGTGAGCCAGGAGGCCGCCCGCCGCGCGCTGCTGGGCCAGGCGCCGATCGGCGGACGGCTGCCGGTGACGATCATGCCGGGCGTGGCGCGCGGCGCCGGGCTCGACCGCCCCGCGAGGTGACGGCGATGGCGACGGAGAAGGAGAAGATGCTGGCGGGCGAGCCCTACGTCGCCTCCGATCCCGTGCTGGTGCGCGAGCGGCGGTACGCGCAGGAGGTGCTGCACCGCTTCAACGCCGCCGGCGCGGACGAATGGGACGAGGCGGGCGCGCTGCTGGGCGGGCTGTTCGGCGCGGTGGGAGAGGGGACGGTGGTGATGCCGCCCTTCCGCTGCGACTACGGCTACAACATCCGCATCGGCGCGAACGGGTTCCTGAACTACGGCTGCGTCTTCCTGGACTGCTGCCCCATCACCATCGGCGACTTCCTGCAGCTGGGCCCCGGCGTGCAGCTCTACACCGCCACGCATCCCGTCGACCCGGAGCTCCGCCGCTCCGTGGAGTCCGCGCTCCCGATCACCATCGGCAACGACGTCTGGATCGGCGGCGGGGCCATCCTCCTCCCCGGCGTGACGGTCGGCGACAACACCGTGGTCGGCGCCGGCAGCGTGGTCACCCGCGACCTCCCGGCGAACGTGATCGCCGTGGGCAACCCCTGCCGCGTGGTGCGCGCCATCGATGGAGGCGGCCGTGGCTGAGCTGCGCGGAGCGGCCGCCGTCGCCCTCGCCGCCCTGCTCGCGGCGTGCACCCCGCCGCCGACCGCCGCGCCGGCCCCCGCGCCCCCGCCGCCGCCGCCCGACACGGCCGCCGCGCCCGCCCCGCCGCCGGAGACGCGCGTCCCCGCGGTGCCCGCGCTCCTCCGCGCCGCGCCGGGCGAGGTGGGGATGGACGCCTCGCTGCCGCGCGCGCTGGACTGGCTCGCCTCCTCCGCCATCGCCGACCGCGCGGCCAGCGGGATCGCCATCGCGGTCGGGCGGTGGGGGCGGCTGGTGCACCTGCGCGGCTACGGCGCCATCGACTGGGCGCCCGGCTCGCCGGCGGTGACGGACAGCACGCTCTTCGACCTGGCCTCGGTGACCAAGGTGGTGGCGACGACCACCGCGGCGGCGATGCTGGAGGAGCAGGGAAGGCTGAACCTGGACCAGCGCCTGGCCTGGTACCTCCCGGGGATCGAGGACACGGTGAAGCAGCGCATCACCGTGCGGCAGGTGCTCACCCACCGCGGCGGCTTCGAGGCGTTCGCGCCGCTCTACCGGGAGTTCCGCGGGCGCGAGCAGTACCTGCGGCAGATCGACGCGCGGCCGCTGGCGTACCGGCCGGGATCGCGGACGGTCTACAGCGACTGGGACATGGTGCTCCTCGGCTTCCTGGTGGAGCGCATCACCGGCGAGGAGCTGGACCGCTGGACGGAGGCGCACCTCTTCGCGCCGCTGGGGATGCGGGATACGCGCTTCCGCCCCGACCCCTCGCTGCACGCCCGCATCGCCGCGACCGAATTCGACTCGGCGCGCGGGCACATCTGGGGCGAGGTGCACGACCCCAACGCGTGGGCGATGGGCGGGGTGGCCGGGCACGCGGGGCTCTTCGGGAGCGCGCGGGACCTGGCGGTGTTCGCGCAGATGCTGCTGAACGGGGGAGAGTACAGCGGCGTGCGCATCCTGCGCCCCGAGACGGTGGCGCGCTGGACGACCCCGGGGTTCGTGCGCAGCAGCCGCGCGCTGGGGTGGGACACGCCCTCGCGCAACTCGTCGGCGGGGCACTACTTCGGGCCGCGCAGCTTCGGCCACACGGGGTACACGGGCACCTCGATCTGGATCGACCCCGAGCGCGGGCTCTTCCTGGTCGTCCTCACCAACCGCGTGAACCCCACCAGCGAGAACCAGAAGCACGTCGCGCTGCGCCGCGCCCTCGCCGACGCCGTGCAGCGCGCCATCCTCGACGCGCCGCTGGTCGACTGGGAGGCGCGCCGCTGACTGCACTTGCGGTTGACTTGTTTGTTCGATTTGCTAATTTAGCTAAATCGTGTACAGCCAACCGGGAGGAAGGGTCCATGGGTACTCGCAACGGTTCACGCTCCACCTCGACATTCGATCGAATCTCGGTCAGCGCGACGGAGGCGCAGAACGAGTTCGGCCGCATCCTCGACACGGTGGCACAGGACCGCGTGGTCGTCATCACCCGGCACAACACGCCGAAGGCGGTGGTGATGTCGGTCGAGCGCTTCGAGGCGCTCACCGGGACGGATGACGATCTCCTCGAGAGGTTGACGGCGGAGTTCGATGCGATGCTGGAGGAGATGCAAAGCCCCGAAGCGGTTGCCGCGACGCGGCGATTCCTGGAGGCGGGGCCGGACGAAATCCGCCGAGCGTCAATAGCGGCCGCGCGGGACCGTGCCGGGTGATCCGCGGCAGCGCCCGACGATTCTCGTGCTCGCCGGGACCAATGGTGCGGGCAAGAGCAGCGTGGGCGGCGAGGCGCTGCGGAGAGGAGGAGCGGGGTATTTCAACCCCGACGAGGTCACGCGGCAACTCCGCGAATCGGAGCCCGACCTGACCCTGGAACAGGCGAACAGCCTGGCGTGGCTGCAGGGAAAGCGGCTGCTCGAACAGGCCATCGACCGGAAGCTGAATTTCTCGTTCGAGACGACGCTGGGCGGGAACACCATCACCGCCCTGCTGGAGCGGGCGGGTGAGGAAGGGCTGGACGTCAGGATCTGGTACGTGGGACTGGCCAGTCCCGAGCTTCACGTTGCCCGGGTACGCGCCAGAGTGGCGAAGGGTGGGCACGCCATACCCGAGGCGAAGATTCGCGAGCGCTACAAACAGAGCCGTACCAACCTGATCCGGCTGCTTCCAGGGCTCGCCTCGCTTCACCTCTACGACAACAGCGCAGAGGGCGGTCCCGGCGTGAGCGAAGGGTTCGATCCCAGGCTGATTCTGCACGTCGAGGGGGGTCGCATCGTCGAATCGTGCCCTCTCCGCGCGGTACCCAGGTGGGCGCGGCCGATCGTCCTGTCGGCACTTCGTCTTTCGCGACGGCAGCCGGATAACGGCTGATCTCGCGCAGAGACGCAGAGGACGCGGAGGAACGGCTACTCTCTCGCCGGAGACACGAGGCGCAGGAGTTCGTCGGACCAGAGGGGGAGTTGCTCGCGGCCGCGGCCGTTGATGCGCAGCGCGGCGCGGTTGTAGAGGCGCAGCAGCGCGGGGCGGTCGCACATCGCGCCGACGAGTGCGGCGCGGCCGAGCTCGCGCTCGATCGTGGCGCCCATCGTCCATCCCACCGTGTAGAAGGCCCCCTGCGGGATCGAGTCCGTCGCGATGAAGGTGAACCCGCGGCGGGTCATCTCCTCGTCCGTCCCCGCGCGGTCGTGCGCGACGTCGAGGAGGAAACGCTCGAGCGCGGCGAAGTCGGTCTTCCACTTCGCCACGTCGCGCTCCCAGACGGCGCGCTCGGCCGCCGGGCTGGAGGCGTGCGGGTGCACGTTCGGGCCTCCGGCCGCGGCGAGCACGGCCAGCCCCTCGCCGAAGCCGCTCAGCCAGGCGCGGGCGCGCTCCGGGCCCGTCGTCGCATCCGGCGTGGCGGGGCACCCCTGCGCGAAGCCGACGTGGTGCAGCTCGTGGGCGAGGGTGTTCTCCGCCTGGGCGGGCGACACCTCCGGGTCCAGGTAGAAGAAGATCGCCGGGTTGCCGCGCAGGTCCCACACGAAGCTGTTCGTGCGCGGCTTGACCACGGGGTAGATGCGGGCGCGCAGCACCGTCTCCGGCGGCAGGTACGCGAATGCGCGCGCCGCGGCGGCCCGCGCGTCGAGCGTGCGCCATCCCTCCAGCGCGCGGCGCAGCGCCGGCACCCGTCCGCGCAGCTCGGGCGAGAGCACGAACGCGCGGAACGACGAGTCGGTGAACGCCCGCCCCATCCCCGCCTCCCGCTCCTTCAGCCGCCGGTACCCCTCGGACCCGAAGAGCCGCGCCCACTGCGCCGAATCCGCCGCCGCGCCCCGCTCGGCGATCGCGAGCACCGCCTCCGCCTCGTCCGTCACCACCGTCACCTGGATGCGTGGATCGGCCTGCGCGGCGAATGCAGCTACTGCAAGCGCAAGGAACATTCGACACCCTGGAAAAGATGGATCTCACAAGGGCACGGAGGCACGGAGGACCATCCGCACCTCCTTCTGTGCCTCTGTGTCTCTGTGCCTCTGTGAGAGATTAGCCTGGATGAACTCCTGCGGCCATGGGCTGTCCGGGTTCTGGCGGGTGCGACGTTTCCAACGATGCGTCCCCGACGATCAGCCATGGGAGGTCACGATGTGGATGCGACGCGCCATCCCGGTCATGCTCCTGCTCCTCGCCCCCCTGCTCTCCGCCACGCCGGGCAGGGCGCAGCGCGCCACGAGCCAGGAGCGGGCGCTCGCGCGCAGCTGGCGGACGGCCGGCGCGGACAGCGTGGCCCTGGACCGGCTCTTCCAGGCGACGCTGCGCACCGGCGGTCCGGAGCTGTTCGACGCGGTGCTGGCCGCCGCGCGCGACCCGGAGCGCCCGCCGCTCGTGCGGGTCTACGCGCTCGCCGCGCTGTTCGCGTATGCGCGGCCGGAGTACAGGGCGAAGTCGTCGCGCGTTTTCCTCTGGGCCGCGCGTGACGTCGGCATCGCCTGCGAGCCGCTCCCCGCGTGGGCGCCGGGAGACACGCTGCGCGCGTGCGCGCGCACCGGCAGCAGCTGGGAAATCCCCCCCGTCCGTCCAGGAGATCGCGCACCCCCGGCGGCGCTTTCCGCGGACAGCGCGCGGGTGGAAGCCATCGTCGCGGTGGCGCGCGAGATCGCGCGGGGTGGGCGCAGCGCCGTCGCCGGGGCCGCGGACATGCTGCTCGCGGGGCTGGGACGATTCTCGAACGTGCGTTCCGTCCCCGCGTGCCCCTCGAGCTTCCCCGCGCTGCCGCCCCTGAGCGACACGCGCAGCTTCCACCAGGAGCGCGCCCGTCCGGCGATGCAGGCGCCGACGCTGGTGAACGCCTGCACGATCTCGCTGCAGCTCGCGCGCAACTACCCGCCGCTGGCTCGCGACAACGGTGAAGAAGGAACGGTCGTGCTTTCGCTGCTCGTCGGTCCGGGCGGCGAGGTGCGCGAGGCCTCGGTGGAGCGTGGCGCGCCGCGGCCGGACTTCGATGCCGCCGCGCTCCGGGTCGTGAGCCGGATGCGCTTCACCCCGGCCCGGCGCGGCTCCACGCCCGTCGCGGCCCGCGTTTCTCTCCCCATCCGGTTCATGTTCGCAAGCGCGTACCCGCGCGTCCCCTACCCGTAGGCGAGGTGCCGGGCCGCGGCGCTGGCATGGCGGCTGGCCCGATGCGTGCAGCCCTGCGCGCGTCGAATCCAGCTTCCGTGCGACCTGAACCGGCCCTGAGAGCGAGCATGGCGCAGACCCGCGAGCGCGTTCCCGTAGTCATCGTCGAGTACGACCAGATCGCCCGAACCATCGCCGAGCGCATCGCCGCGCTCATCCGCGAGCGCAACGACGCGGGGCGGCCGGCGGTGCTCGGGCTGGCCACGGGGAGCACCCCCATCGGCATCTACCGCGAGCTGATCCGGCTGCACCGCGAGGAGGGGCTGAGCTTCCGCAACGTGGTGACCTTCAACCTCGACGAGTACTACCCGATGGCGCCGGACAGCATCCACAGCTACGTCCGGTACATGCGGGAGAACCTCTTCGACCACATCGACATCCCGAAGGAGAACGTGCACATCCCCCGCGGCGATGTGCCGCGCGAGGAGGTGGTGGCGTTCTGCCAGGCGTACGAGCAGGCGATCCGCGACGCGGGAGGGATCGACTTCCAGATCCTGGGGATCGGGAAGACGGGCCACATCGGCTTCAACGAGCCCGGCTCCGGCGTCGAGAGCCGCACGCGGCTGATCGCCCTCGACACCGTCACGCGGCGCGACGCGGCGGCGGACTTCTTCGGCGAGGACAACGTGCCCACCGAGGCCATCACCATGGGGGTGGCCAGCATCATGGAGGCGCGGGAGATCGCGCTGGTGGCCACGGGCGAGCACAAGTCCGGCATCGTCCGCCGCTCCGTCGAGGGTGAGCCGGATCCGGACGTCGCCGCCACCTATCTCCAGAACCACAAGGACGCCACCTTCTACCTGGACCGCGCCGCCGCGGCCGACCTCACCCGCATCCGCACGCCCTGGGTCGTCGGCGAGGTGCGCTGGGACCGGCAGAAGGAGATCGAGGCGCTCATCTGGCTCAGCCAGACCACGGGGAAGAGCCTGCTGAAGCTCGACGCCGAGGACTACCGCGAGCACCACCTCTCCAGCCTGCTGTCGCGCTACGGGAGCGCGGGGCCGCTGAACGGCGAGGTGTTCAACGCGCTGCTCTCCAAGGTGCGCGGCCGCAGCCGCCTGCCGCAGGACTGCCGCATCATCGTGTTCAGCCCGCACCCGGACGACGACGTGATCTCGATGGGCGGGATCCTGAACAAGCTCCACCAGAACGGGAACCGCATCACCGTCGCCTACCAGACCAGCGGCAACATCGCGGTGTTCGACCACGAGGTGCGGCGCTACCTGGACTGGCTGCAGCGCTTCGCGCGCGACTTCCAGGTGGGCGACGGGAAGGTGGAGGAGCTCTCCGCGCGCATCGAGGGCTTCCTGCGGGAGAAGAAGCCGGGGGAGGTGGACATCCCCGAGGTGCAGAACATCAAGCGGCGCATCCGCGAGGCCGAGGCGGTGAGCGGGATTGAGACCTTCGGGATGACGCGCGACCAGGCCTGCTTCCTGAACCTCCCCTTCTACCAGACGGGGAAGGTGCGGAAGGACCCCATCGGCCCCGAGGACGTGCGCATCACCCTGGAGCTGCTGGAGCAGATCCGCCCGGAGCTCATCTTCGTGGCGGGCGACCTCTCCGACCCGCACGGCACCCACCGCATGTGCCTGGAGGCGGTGGACCGCGCGCTGGCCGAGTACAGCGGCGAGCAGCCGGAGGTGTGGTACTACCGCGGCGCCTGGCAGGAGTGGCCGGTGAGCGAGGCCGACGTGCTGGTGCCGCTCTCGGAAGAGGAGCTGCACCTGAAGATCGAGGCGATCTACAAGCACCAGAGCCAGAAGGACCGCGCGCCCTTCCCCGGCCAGGACGACCGCGAGTTCTGGCAGCGGGTGGAGGAGCGCAACACCGCCACGGCGAAGACGGTGGACCTGCTGGGCCTCCCCGAGTACTTCGCCATGGAGGCGTACGTGGTGCGCAGGCACGGGAAGCCGCTCGACCGCCCGACGCTCTCCACGGCCGACCTGGCCGAGGCGCCGCGCCGCCGCCGCGCCACCGACTACCCGGGGTGGGGCACGGGCCGCGTGCAGGTCCACCAGACCGCGGCGGAGCCGGTGGGCGAACGGGGAGGGCGGGCGGCTTGACGGACGCGATCTACGCCGGGATCGACGGCGGCGGCACGAAGACCACGCTGGCGCTGGCCGACGGCGCGGGGCGCGAGCTGGCGCGCCGCGTGGGCCCCGCCGGCCTGGTCGACCCCCGCGACCCCGCGGCCACCGCGGAGATGCTGGCGGAGCTGGTGCGCGGCGCGCTCGCGGAGGCCGGGCTGGCCGCGCGGCCGGCGGCGCTCGTCGCGGGGCTCGCGGGCGTCGGCAACGAGCGCGAGCGGCGGGTGGTGGAGTCCGCGCTCGCCGCGTCGGGGGTGGCCGAGCGCGTCTCCATCATGACCGACGGCGCGATCGCGCTGGACGGGGCGCTGGGCGGGGGGCCGGGGATCCTGGTGGTCGCCGGGACCGGCTCCGTGGCCTACGGGCGCGGCGAGGACGGGCGGGTGGAGCGCTGCGGGGGATGGGGGATGATCGTGGGCGACGAGGGGAGCGCCTGGAGCGTCGGCCGCCTGGGGCTCGCCGCCGCCCTCCGCGCGGCCGACGGGCGCGGCCCGCCCACGCGGCTGCTCGGGCGCTTCCTCGAGCTGCTGGAGCTCGAGGACGAGCGCGGCATCCCCCCCTGGGCCGGGCGGGCGGAGAAGGCCGACGTGGCCGCGCTGGCGAAGCACGTGGTGGAGACGGCGGAGGAGGGCGACGCGGTGGCGCTGCAGCTCCTGGAGCGCGAGGCGCGCGAGCTGGCCTGCCACGCGGTGGCGCTGGCGCGGCGGCTGGAGCCGTGGAGCGGCGCCGTCCCCGTCGTCTTCCACGGCGGGATGATGCAGAGCGAGTTCTACACGGAGCTCGTGCGGAATGCGCTCGACGAGTACGAGTACCGCTTCGAGGTGCGCCCGCGCGTGGCCGACGCCGTGGCGGGCGCCCTCTCCTGCGCCCGGCGCATGGCCGGCTGAGCTGAAGTGAGACAAACGTTTGCTTGCCCTCGGAAACGGTTGAAGCCTACGCTTCCGTCCCCCTTTCCGAGAGGCCTCTCAATGAGCACCGGCCAGCAGTCCGCCCTCCAGGTCGAGATCGCCAACGTCACCGCCACCCCCGCCCGGTCGCAGCTCGCGCAGGTCTTCAGCGCCGCCCTCGGCGAGGTGATCGGCGACACCGACGGCTACAATCGCCTCTACCGGCGCTACATGGGGATCGACCCGCTGTACCCGCCGCCCTGCGACGACTGCGGCGGGTATCCCGCGTGGGACGACCTGGGCGCGGAGGTGCGGGCGCTGCTGGAGGGCGGAACCCTGCGCTTCGGCTACATCCCCGGGACGCCTTACGTCTTCGGCGACGCGGACAACCTCGGCGGCTTCGAGTACGACCTGGCGGCGCTCGCGCTGGGGAAGATCGCCGCGCAGTACGCCTCCAGCGGCCTCCCGCCCATGCTGGCCGCGACCTGGGTCGAGGCCGACCCCGGCCCGCAGGGCGAGGCGCAGAAGCTCGGCATCCTGTACAAGGGGCTGGTGGCGGAGGATTTCGACATCGCCATGAGCGGACAGCTCGAGATGGCCGCGGTCGACACGCCGGATGCGCATCCGGACTTCACCTGCGCCACCTGCCAGCTGTTCACCGGCATCTACTACTCGGGCCGTGACTCCGACCGGTTGAAACTGGCACTCAAGGGGCTGGTGAACGGCACGCGCGCGGACCTCGTCAGCCTGCTCACGAACAATTTCGCCGACATGGAGCTGCGGGTGGTGAGCGCATCGAACCCGGGCCCCAGCCCCGGCGCCGCGGTGGCGTTCGTGAGCGACATCAGCGCCGGCGGCGGGAAGGCGTGGTGCACCTTCAGCGAGGACACGGCCCTGATCAAGCGCATCTTCATGGGACAGCAGGTCCACTTCGCCATCGGCGATTCGAACCAGAACTCCACCCTCTGCGCCACGCCCGGGTTCTCGGGGATCAACCTCAACATCCCCGCCGTCGACGGCCAGGCGGCGCTCCCCCTGGCCGCGTTCACGCTGAAATCGAGCTGATCGGCGCTCACGGACGCACGGAGGGCACGGCGGAAGCGCTCCCGCCGTGCCCTCCGTGTCTCCGTGACAGCTGTTCCGCATCCATCCGTCCTGCCAGCCCTTCCGGCCGCGCGGGTGCCCGAGGCCGTGCGACGCGGGTTGGATCAGACGTGGACCACCAGGTGGAACGCGCGGTCGCTGAATGCGCCGCCGGGGTCGTGCGTGTCGACCCACACGCCCTTGTTGTCTTCCGGCGAGCTGAGGCAGCAGCGCAGGGCCACGCTCACCATGCCGGCCGGCTCGGTCGCGATGCCCGGGCGCCCGATCGTGGCGCTGTAGACGCCCTGGCTCACGTCGCCGGTGAAGATCACTTCGTAGATGCCCTGGCCCAGGTGCGCCGTACGCCACACGTTGCGGCCGCGGACCAGCGTTCCGTCGGTCTCCACGACCGCCCAGAACTCCCGCACGCAGCAGTCCTCCACTCCGAACTGCGACCCGCCGGGCTGCGCCGCGGCCTTGAGCGCCGCCTTCGCGGCGTGCTCGTCGGGCGCGTTCAGCCGCTGATGCTTCTGCTTGTCGTCTGCCATGGTTGATTCTCCGTTCATGAAAGTGGGGCGCAAACGTCCTCGGGCACGATGAAACGATCGGGAAGGCGGAAGTTTCGGAAAAGTCTGAAAGGGACCGCACATAGCACCTATTGGGCCATCGTAAATCCAGTATAGCCCCATCGGGTCGTTGCCGCAAGATTTCTCTCACAGAGGCACGGAGACCCGGAGGAGCAATCCCCCGGGCCTCGTCGCATCTATTGGAACCGTTCTTACGGGCAGCTCGGGCGCCCGTGCGGCAGCGGCAGGGTGCAGGTCTTCGTGCTGCCGTTCTCGGTGATGGTGATCGACGCCGTGCTGGTGCCGTTGAAGGTGATCACCTCCCGGCGCGACCGGCCCTCCGGCGCCTGGCCGGCGTAGGTCACCGTGGCGCGCATCGAGCGGATCACCGTCCCCGAAGTCGGGTAGGCCGGCTGCCCGGGCACCACCGGGATCACCAGGTTCGTGGTGGTGTCGCCCACCACGCGGGTGGCGGTGAAGGCGCCCTTGCTCGAGGTCCCCGTCAGGTTCTCGGTGCCGGCCGAGGTGCCGTTCACCGTGCGCTGCGTGCTCCCCTTCGCCAGCCCGGTGACGGTGCGGTCGCTCACGTGGCTCACCACCGCGGTCACGCTGTCGCGCCGCACGGCGGTGCCGCTCACCTGCTCGCGCGAATCCAACGCGCTGCCGCACTCCCGCACTTCCGCACTTGTGGTTACCAGCCGCCGCCCTCCGGCAGCCAGTGGGCCAGCCGCTCGCGTACCAGCCGCAGCGCTCGGCCCATCCGCGCCTCCACCGTCTTCACCGACAGGCCGACGGCAGAGGCGATCTCGGCGTAGGTGAGGCCGTCGACGCGGCTCATCAGGAAGGTCTCGCGCACGTCGCCGGGGAGGTCGGCGACGGCCTGGCGCATCGCCGCCTCCAGCTCGCCGGTGAGGGCGCCGGCGTCGGCGGGCGGGGCGGCGGTGGGGGGGCGGACGTGCGGCTCGGCCTCGCGCGCGGTGCGCAGGTGGCGCAGGCGGTTGAGCGCGCGGTTGCGCACCGACTGGTAGAGGTAGCCGCGCAGCGACACGTCGGCCGGAAGGGCGTCGCGGCGCTTCCAGAGCTCCAGCATCACGTCCTGCGCCACGTCCTCGGCGCTGGCGCGGTCGCCCAGCAGCCGCTCGGCCGCGCCCACCAGTCCGGCGTAGAGCGTGCGGAAGAGGGTGGCGTAGGCCGCGTCGTCGCCGCGGCGCAGGGCGGTGATGAGTTCCGGATCGTCCATGCGGTATGTTATCTTCCCGCGCCCGCGGCGGCGACGCCCGCGCGGGCTGCTACGGCAGATAGGGTGCCGCTCGCTTCGCGTGTCGTAGGGGGGATGAGCCAGGAGAACCGGGACGCCGCAGCCGACGGGGACGCCGTCTACACCGCGATGGCACGCGCCATGGCGGGCGAGGGCGCGCCCGCAGAGCGCGAGGCCTTCCGCCGCGCGCTCGACGCCGACCCCGTCCGCGCCGCGCTCTACGCCGCGCTGGACGACTCGCTGCGCCCGCTCTCCGCGGACGCCGCGCCCGGCGTGGACGTGGAGGCGGCGCTCGCCCGCGTCCTCGCCCGCCGCGACCAGCGCCCGGTGCTCGTCGCCGCGCCGGAGAGGGCGCGCGGGCCCCGGCTGGTCCCCTCCGCCACGCGCGCGCCGCGCTGGCGCCCGGCGCCGTTCCTGCGCGCCGCGGCCGTCATCCTCCTGCTCGCCGGCGGGGTGCTGGTGTGGCGGACGCTCTCGCGGCGCTCCTCCGCCGGGCCCGCGGTGGCCTACACCACCGAGGTCGGCGGGCGGCGCACGGTGGACCTCCCCGACGGGAGCGTGGCGCAGCTCGCGCCGCTCAGCCGCATCGAGGTGGCGCCGGGGTACGGCCAGGCGGAGCGTGCCGTCGCGCTCACCGGCGAGGCGTACTTCGAGGTCCGCCACGACGCGGCGCACCCCTTCGTCGTCCGCACCGCCGCCGCCGAGGTGCGCGACCTGGGCACCGCCTTCTCCGTGGCCGAGGGCGGCTCCTCCGGCGCGCGCGTGGTGGTGACGGAGGGCTCCGTCTCGCTCCGCGCGGCGGCGGGGGGCGACACCGTGGTGCTCCGCGCCGGCGACCGCGGGAGCGTGAGCGCGGCGGGCGAGGTGCGGGTGGAGCGCGGCACCGCGGGGGAGGACGACGTGGCCTGGACGCGCGGCCGCCTGGTCTTCCGCGACGCGCCCATCCCCGAGGTCGCCGAGGCGCTGCGGCGCTGGTATGGGATCACCCTGGTGGTGCGCGACCCGGAGCTCGCCCGGCGCCACCTGACGGCCAGCTTCGGCACGGAGACGGCGGACGAGGCGGTGCGCGTGGTGGCCGCCGCGCTCGGCGGGCAGCTCCAGCGCCGCGGCGACACGGCGGCGGTGGTGCCGCCCGGGGGCTCTCCGTGAGGCCCGCCCTCGCGGCCCTCGCGGCGTTCGCCGTCTTCTCCGCCTCCTCCGCGCATGCGCAGGGGGCGTGCGGCGCTCCGGTGGCCGTCGCCGCGCGCGCCTGGCCCGCGCCGCTCGACCGCCCCGTCACCTTCCGCGCCCGCGACGTCTCCCTCCGCGAGGCGCTCGACCGCCTCTCCGCCGCCGCCCGCGTCCGCATCTCCTATTCGTCCGACCTCCTTCCGCTCTCCCGCCGCGTCTGCGTGGCCGCGCGCGAGGAGCCGCTGGGCGCGGCACTCGCGCGGCTCCTGGCGGGGACGGGGATGGAGGCGACGGTGGTGGCCGGGCAGGTGGTGCTCTCCCCCGCCCGCACCGGCACCCCCGCCACCGGCGAGAGGAGCGTGACCGAGCGGGTGAACGCGCTCGAGGCCATCGTGGCGACCGGGAGCGCGGCGGGGTCCGCGCGTCGCTCCGTGACCGTGGGGCTCGACGTGGTGGACGGGCGCACCCTGGCGCGCCGCGGCGCCGAGTCGCTCACCGACGTGCTCAACGCCTCCGTGCCGGGGATGTGGGCGTGGCGGCAGTCGCCCTCTTCGCTGGTGGCGCAGTACGGGAGCGTGCGCGGCGCCAGCTCCTTCAAGGCGACCTATCCCAAGGTGTACGTGGACGGGATCGAGGCCGCCAACCCGCTGCTGGTCACGGAGATCGACCCCGACGAGGTGGAGCGGGTGGAGGTGATCCGCGGGCCGCAGGGCGCGGCGCTCTACGGCTCCGACGCGATCAGCGGGGTGATCAACATCGTCACCCGGCACGAGGGCACCGGCGGCACGGGGCTGCGCGCGCAGGTGCGGAGCCTGGCGGGGGTCGCGGGGAGCGCCTTCGCCGCGCGCGACCCCGCCACCTTCGACAACCGCGTCTCGCTGCGCACGGGCACCAACCTGGCCTCGGCCGGGCTCGCGGTGAACGTGGCGCGCACCGGGGCCATCTTCCCCGGCGCCGGCACGCGCCGCATCTCCGCCGTGGCCGACGCGCGGCGGGTGACGAGCGGCGCCATCCTCAACGGCTCGCTGCGCATCTCCGACCGCCGCTCCGGGGTGGGGGAGAACCCGCTGCTCGCCGGGCTGGGCACGGCGCTCCCCACCGACTCGCTGGTGCAGTCCGGCCAGTCGGCGCGCCTCTACACCCTGGCGACCAGCGCCTCCATCGCCGCCGGCGGCCCGTGGACGCACACCCTGACGGTGGGGGTGGACGGCTACCGGCTCCACTACGTCCCCGACACCACCGTCCCCCTTCCGCTGGCGGGCGACTCGGTGCTGCGCGCGTCGCGCGGCGGCGGCGACCGCGGCACCGTCCGCGTGAGCAGCACGCTGCGGTTGGAGGGCGGGCCGGAGACGGAGGGGACGCTGACGGTGGCGATGGAGCACTCCTCCCTGCACCAGCGCACCCTCGTCGTGCACGACGAGCCGGCGGCGCTGCCCCCACCCGGAGACGCCCCCCACCCGCGGCGGACCGTGACGATGCCGGGCCCCGAGGAGACCGTGGTGGAGTGGCGCCACGACACCGGGGTGATGGCGCAGGCCAGCGGCTCCTGGCGCAACGCGCTCTTCGCCACGGCGGGGGTGCGGCTGGAGCGCAGCGGCGGGTTCGTGGGCGGCTCGAAGTTCTCCACCCTCCCCATGCTGGGCGCCGCCTGGGTGCAGCGGATGGGCGGCGACGCGGAGCTCAAGCTGCGCGGCGCCTTCGGCCGGGGGATCCGCGCGCCGCGGACGCCGGCGCGCGACCACATGCGCGGGCCCGTGGACTGGGCCGCCACGCTGCTGCAGCCCGAGGTGCAGTCGGGGGTCGAGCTCGGCGCCGAGCTGTACGTCGGCTCCGCCGCGTCGCTGCAGGTCACGCGCTTCGACCAGCGCGCCTCGGGGCTCATCCAGCAGGTGGCGATGGGCGTCGACACCTTCGTGCGCGGCGGGCGGCCGGTCCGGCAGGTGCAGTACGCGCTGCAGAACGTGGGGGCGATCGACAACCGCGGGTGGGAGATGCAGGGCTCGCTCATCCGCGGCCCCCTCTCCCTCTCCGGCACGCTGGCGCTGGTGGACAGCCGCGTGCGCCGCCTCGCCACCGGCTACAGCGGCGACCTGCAGCCGGGCGACCGCGTGCTCGGCGTCCCGGGGCGCACCGCCAGCCTCACCGCGGAGTGGGAGGGGCGCGGCTGGAACGGGGCGCTGACGGCCACGCGCGCGTGGGACTGGATCAACTACGACGCCCTGGCGCTGGCGGCCACCTTCGACGCGGACAGTGCGGGGATGCGCACCTGGCGCGGCACGGCGTTCCGCCCCTTCTGGAAGAGCTACGACGGCGAGACCGATCTCCGCGCGACGGTCTCGCGCCAGGTGCGCCCCGGCATCTCGCTCGTGGTGAGGGGCGAGAACCTGCTCGGCGGCCAGCTCGGCGAGCCCGACAACCTCTCCATCCGCGCCGGGCGCTCCTTCCTCCTCGGCGTCAAGGCCGACTTCTAAAGCGGTTTTCACGCGGGTGCAGAGACCGTCCGTACCCGCGGCCGCGGCGCCCTCTCCCCTGCGCCTTGGAGCGCAATCCCCTCTCCCGTACCGGGAGAGGGTGGTGGTCGCAGCGGTGGCGAGGCCTGCGGAGAACCGTGCGAAATTGGCTTCAGCGCTGCCGGTGTGGAGTACGCAGGCGCCGGAGAATTCACCCTCTTCCGGTACGGGAAGGTTGAATGTCCTGGCGCCTGCGCCATTCTCACCGGCAGAGCTGCGGCTGTTCTCGCACGGCTGGCGGCAGGATGAGCAATGCCGCGGCATGCCCCCTCTCCCGGTACGGGCTACCCATTAGTCACATGTCGTGACCGTGGGGCGAGGGTGCGAAATGCGAGGACGAAGTCGGCCAAGCGGCGTAGTCCGCGCCAGATCACCTTCACGCCTGGTTCTCCATCCGCCTTGCGGCCCAGA
>JBJMPM010000265.1:0-9714 GCA_045803205.1 Longimicrobiaceae bacterium | reverse complement strand
TTCCTCCGTGACCTCTGTGACCTCTGTGAGAGCCCATTTCAGTTCTCATCGCCCAGCTCGGCGAGGAGGGCGGCGACCTCCTCCTCGGTGAGGCCCTCCAGCTCGGCCAGGGCGCCGGCCAGGGCGCCGCCGCCCGCGGCCTCAACGTACGCGGCCAGCCCCGCCACGGTGGGGGTCTCGAAGAAGGCCCGGAGCGGGATCTCCACCTCCAGCACCCGCGCCACCCGCGCCAGCACCTGCGTCGCGCGGAGCGAGTGGCCGCCCAGCAGGAAGAAGTCGTCTTCCACGCCCACCGTCTCCATCCCCAGCACCTCGGCCCAGATCTCCGCGATCAGCTCTTCGGTGGGGGTGCGGGGCGCGGTGGGGGCGGCGGCCGCGGCGGGGGCCGCCGGGTCGGGGAGGGCGCGGCGGTCCACCTTGCCGTTGGGGGTCAGCGGGAGCGCGTCGAGCCAGGCGAACGCCGACGGGACCATGAAGTCCGGGAGGATGCCGCGCAGGTGCTCGCGCAGCTCGCGCGGGGCGGGGCGCTCGCCGGTGGAGGTGAGCCACGCCACCAGCCGCTTCCCGTCACCCTCGCCGCGGGCGAGCACCACGGCCTCGCGCACGGCGGGGTGCCGGGCGAGCGCCGCCTCCACCTCGCCCAGCTCGATGCGGAAGCCGCGCACCTTCACCTGCTGGTCGGCGCGGCCGGCGGGCTCCACCTCGCCGTCGGGGGCGTAGCGGCCCAGGTCGCCGGTGCGGTAGAGCAGGTCGGCCGGGTCGCCCGTCCATGGGCTGGCGGCGAAGCGCGCGGCGGTCAGCTCCGTGTCGCCCAGGTAGCCCAGCGCCACGTGCGGGCTGCGCAGCCACACCTCGCCCAGCTCCCCGATCCCCGCCAGCGCCCCGGTCCGGGTCCGCACCAGGAGCTGCACGCCCGGGATCCCCCGGCCGAGCGGGACGATCGGCTTCGCGTCGGGGCCGGCGCCGGGGTCGACCACGTGGTACGAGACGGCGCGCTGCGTCTCGGTCGATCCGTAGTAGTTGACGACGGTGATGTCCGGCGCGAGGCGATGCAGGCGCGCCACGTCGCCGCGCATCAGCACGTCGCCCACGAAGAAGGCGCGGCGCAGGGCGGGGAGGGAGCCGGCGGCGTCTTCCTCGTCGTCCAGCTCGGCCAGGAGCTGGCCCATGGCGGGGGTCAGGTGCGCCACGGTGACGCCCGCCTCGGCCATCCATCCCCCCAGGTACCCGGGCGTCCCCACCCCCGTTGGGTCGGGGGCCACCACCGCGGCGCCGAGCTGCAGCGGGGTGAAGACGTCGCGGTGCAGCGGGTCGTGCGCGAGCCCCGAGAGGAGGGAGAAGCGGTCGTCCGCCGTGAGCGCGAACCGCTCCGCCAGCCAGGGGGTGAAGTGCGTCAGCGACCCGTGGCGCCCCATCACCGCCTTGGGCGTTCCCGTGGTCCCCGAGGTGAAGGAGAGGTACGCCAGCGAGTCGGGCCCGATCTCCACCTCCGGCGCCTCGGCCGGGAGGGAGGCGAGGCCGTCGACGTCGTCCGCCGCCGCACCCGTGCGCGCGCCCAGCTCCACCGACACCGCCACGGTCGCCGCCAGCGCCTCTTCCACCTCGGGCGGCACGGGGCCGGCGGCGGCGATGCGCAGGAAGCCGCGCGGGGCGGCCGCGCGCACGTACTCGGCGAGGCGCGCCGGGGGATAGGCGGGGTCGAGCGCGACGAAGGCGGCCCCGGCGCGGAGCGCGCCCAGGAGTGCCCGCACCATGGGCGCGGAGCGGTGCGCCCAGACGGCGACGGTGTCGCCCGGGCCCACGCCGCCCTCGGCCAGCCGCCGCGCCAGGCGGGCGGTGGCGGCGTCGAGCTCGGCGTACGTCCACCGCTCGCGCGGGTCCTCCACGGCGAGCGCAGCGGGCCGCTCCGCCGCCCGCCGGGCGAAGAGGGCGGGGACGCTCCCGCGCCAGCTCCGGTCCAGCGGCGCGGCGGGGTCGGGGAGGAGCGCGTCCGCCTCGGGGGTGCGGAGCGAGAGCGCGCCCACGGGGCGGGACGGGTCTTCCGCGGCCTGGGCGAGCACGGCGCCGGTCTGCTCCAGCAGCTCCCGCATCCGCGCGTCGTCGAAGAGCTCCGCGGCGTACACCAGCGCCAGGCTCAGCCCCTCGGGGGTCTCGGTGGCGTAGAGGGTCAGGTCGAGCTTGGCGACGGGGTCGCCGCCCCCGGTGCGCCGGAGCCGGAGCCCCGCGGGGGCGCCGCCGTCGTCGCCGAAGTTCTGGTAGTTCACCATCACCTGGAACACCGGCGCGTGCCCCAGCGAGCGCGGAATCCGCAGCGCCTCGAGCACGCGCTCGAAGGGCACGTCCTGGTGGGCGTACGCCCCCACCGTGGCCTCGCGCACCCGCGCCAGCACCTCGCGGAACGAGGGGTCGCCGCCCAGGTCGGCGCGGATCACCAGGGTGTTGAGGAAGACGCCGAGGAGCGGCTCCACCTCGGCCTGCGTGCGCCCGGCCACCTGCGTCCCCACCACCACGTCGCCCTGGCCGGACCAGCGGGCGAGCACCACGTCGAGCGCGGCGAGGAGCACCATGAAGGGGGTGGCGCCCTCGCGGCGGGCCAGCGCGCGCACCCCGGCCAGCAGCTCCGGCGGGAGCGCCCCCGCCACCATCCCGCCCGCGTACCCCTGCACCGCGGGGCGCGGCCGGCGCGTGGGGAGCTCCAGCAGCGGCGGCGCGCCCTCCAGCCGCGAGCGCCAGTACGCCACCTGCCGCTCCACCGCGTCGCCGGTCATCCACCCGCGCTGCCAGGCCGCGTAGTCGGCGTACTGCACCGCCGGCTCGGGAAGGGGCGAGGGGAGCCCGGCCGCGAAGGCGTCGTACAGCGCCACCAGCTCGCGCCCGAACACCGCGGCGGACCAGCCGTCGAACACCGTGTGGTGCGCGGAGAGGTGCAGCACGTGGTCGTCGGGGGCCAGGCGGAGGAGCATCAGCCGGAAGAGCGGCCCCTCGTCCATCGCGAACGGGACGGCCATGTCCTCCGCGACGCGCCGGGCCGCCTCGGCCTCGCGCGCCTCGGGCTCGAGGTGCGACAGGTCGTGCACCGGGAGGCGGAGCTCCAGGGGGAGCACCCGCTGCACCGGCCCCGCGGGGGTCTCCACGATCACGGCGCGGAGCACCTGGTGGCGGCGGACGATCTCGGCCAGGGCGCGCTCCAGCACCGCCGCGTCCAGCGCCCCGCCGATGCGCAGCGTGTCGGGGACGTTGTACGCGGGCGACCCGGGGGCCAGGCGCTGGAGGATCCAGAGCCGCTCCTGGGTGAAGGAGAGGGGCGCGTCGTCGCCGCCGGGGCGCGGCGCCAGCGGCGGGAGGCGCACCGCGTCGCCGGAGCGGAGCAGGGCGTCGACCCGCGCGGCGAGCGCGCCGAGGGTGGCGTCTTCGAACACCGCGCGGATCGGCAGCTCCACGCCGAACGCCTCGCGGACGCGCGAGACCAGCCGCGTCGCCAGGAGCGAGTGGCCGCCGAGCTCGAAGAAGCCGCTCTCCACGCCCACGCGCTCCACCTCCAGCAGCTCGCTCCAGAGCGCCGCCAGGATCTCTTCCGTGGGCGTGCGCGGCGCGGCGAAGGCGTCGCCGCCGGCCGCCTCGGGGTCGGGGAGGGCGCGGCGGTCCACCTTGCCGTTGGGAGTGAGCGGAAGCGCGTCGAGCACGGCGAAGGCCGCCGGCACCATGTAGTCCGGGAGCCGCGCCGCCGCGTGTGCCCGCAGCTCGGCCGCCGAGACGCTGGCGCCGTCGGCCACCACCCAGGCGGCGAGCCTCTTCGCCTCGCCCTCGCCGCGGGCGAGCACCACGGCCTCGCGCACCTCTGGATGGGCGAGGAGCACGGATTCGATCTCCCCCGGCTCGATGCGGAAGCCGCGCACCTTCACCTGCTCGTCCGCGCGGCCCAGGAACTCGAGACCCCTCTCCCTGGCTCGTTCCTCGCCTGTCCCTCCCCCAAAACCGACTGGGGGAGGGACGGAATCGGCGCGCCCTGCAACCGATGGCGTGAGGGACCGACCCTCATCGAGCCGGAGAGGCGCGACCCAGCGTGCGAGGTCGCCCGAGCGGTACAGCCGCGCGCCGGGCTCGGCGGAGAAGGGGTCGGGGACGAAGCGCTCGGCCGTCAGCTCGGGTCGGCCGAGGTAGCCGCGCGCCACGCCCGCGCCGCCGACGTACATCTCCCCGACCACGCCGGTGGGGACGAGCTCGCCACCACGATCCAGCAGATGAATGGCGAGATCGGGGATGGGGATGCCGATGGGGGATGCCGATCCGTTGACCGTATCCTCCGCCCGGACCACTCGATACGTGACGTGCACGGTCGTCTCGGTGATGCCGTACATGTTGACGAGACGCGGAGCATCATCCCCCCGCCGCTCCACCCATCCGCGCAGCGTCGCCGGATCGAGCGCCTCGCCGCCGAAGACCACGTGGCGCAGCGCCAGGTCGCGCATCTCCCCGCGTTCCGCCGCTTCCTGGTCCACGCGCATGAGCGGGCGGAAGGCGGAGGGGGTTTGATTCAGAACGGTGACACCCTCGGTCTCCAGCAGCGCGTAGAACTCCTCGGGGGACCGGGAGATGTCGAACGGCACGATGACGAGCCGGCCGCCGTACAGCAGCGCTCCCCAGATCTCCCACACCGAGAAGTCGAAGGCGAACGAGTGGAAGAGGGTCCACACGTCCTCCGCGCCGAAGCCGAACCAGCCATCGGTCGCGGCGAAGAGGCGGGCGACGTTGGCGTGCGTGACCTGCACCCCCTTCGGCCTGCCGGTCGATCCGGAGGTGTAGATGACGTAGGCCAGCGACTCGGGGGAGATGTCGATCCGCGGCGCATCCGACGGCTCGGCCGCGATCGCGGCGGCATCGCACTGGAGGCAGAGGATAGACGTGCCCGCGGGGAGGCGGCTCCGCAGCGCCGCCGTCGACACCACGATCTCCGTCCCGGAATCCTCCAGCATCCAGGCCATGCGATCGTCGGGGTGCGCGGGATCGAGCGGGAGGTACGCCGCGCCGGCCTTGAGGATGGCCAGGATGCCGGCGACGGTCTCGACGGAGCGGTCGACGTAGAGGCCCACGAGCGTGTCCGGCCGCGCGCCCAGCTTCACCAGCCGGTGGGCGATGCGGTTCGCGCGTGCGTCGAGCTCGGCGTAGGTAACGGTTTCCGCGCCGAACGTGAGGGCGACGGCGTTCGGCGTGCGCGCCGCCTGCCCGGCGAAGAACGCGGGAAGGGTGCGGGTGACCTCGAACGATGCCGTCGCCGAGCCGGCGGCCACCAGCGCGGCGCGCTCCTGGGCGGAGAGCGGGGAGAGCGAGCCCAGCGGACGCTCGCCGGCCCCGGCCAGCGCCTCCAGCAGACGCAGGTAGTGGGCGGCCATGCGCCGCGCCGTCTCCGCGTCGAAGCGCTCGGCATCGTAGGTGAGGCGCAGCTCGGTGCCGCCGGGGAGCGGCGCCACCGCCAGCACCAGCGGGTAGTTGGTGCGCTCCAGCGGCTCGGCGTCTACCGGCACCGGATCGCCCGGCTCGTCCTCGCCGGCCGACACGGCGGATGAGCCGGCTGGGGCGGCGGTGACGGGATAGTTCTGGTAGACGAACAGGGTCTCGAAGAGCTCGCGGCCCGGCTCGATGCCCGCCCAGCGGCGCACCTCCACCAGCGGCGCGTAGTCGTACTGGCGCGCCTCGGCCTGGCGCGCCTGCAGCTCGCGGAGCCACGCGTGCGCGGACGCCGCGGCGGGGACGCGGGCGCGGACGGCTACCGTGTTGACCAGCATCCCCACGATGGCGTCGGCGCCCTCCAGCTCAGGCGGGCGGCCGGAGGTCACGTTGCCGAAGGCCACGTCGTCCTCGCCCGTGTAGCGGGCCAGGAGCAGCGCCCACGCGCCCTGGAAGAGCGTCGTGGGCGTGAGCCCCGCCGCCGCCGCGCCCGCGCGGAGCCGCTCCGAGGCGCCGCGTCCCAGCCGCACCCGCGCCTCGCCGAACGCGGACGGGGAATGGCCGGGCGCGGCGTGGCGGGCGGCCGGGAGCGGCCCGGCGCCCGCGAAGCCCTCCAGCTCGCGGCGCCAGAACGCCTCGGCGGCGCCGCTGTCCTTCGCCTCCAGCAGCGCCACGTGGTCGCGGAAGGGCCGCCGCGCCGGCAGCGCCGGCGCCTCGCCCGAGGCGAAGGCGCGGTAGAGCTCGGTCAGGTCCTCCATCAGCCGCGGGAGCGACCATCCGTCGAGCAGGAGATGGTGGAAGCTCCAGAGCATCTCCCACGCGTCGTCGCCGGTGCGGACCAGCGCCACGCGCAGGAGAGGCGCCCGGTCCGGCGCGAAGCCGCGCGCGCGACCGGCCTGGACGTGCGCGGCGATGCGGGCCTCGACCTCGTCATCCGCCGTCCCCCGCCAGTCCAGCCGCTCCACGGGGGGCTCCACGCCGCGCAGCACCACCTGCAGCGGGCGCTCCAGCCCGTGCCAGGCGAAGGCGGTGCGGAGCACGGGATGGCGATCCACCAGTGCGCTCCAGGCACGGGCCAGCGCGTCCTCGTCGATCCCCCGCAGCGACAGGCGGTTGTCGGCGACGTACGCGCCCCCGGCAGGACCCTCCGCCGCGTGGAAGAGCATCCCCTCCTGCAGCGGGGTGAGGGGATACACGTCTTCCACCGTGCCGCGCGGCCCGGCGCCGACCTCGGCCAGCGCGCGGTCCAGCGCCGCCTGGCTCACGGCGGCCAGCGGGAAGTCCGACGGGGTGTAGCCGCCCGCCGAGGCGCGGCAGTGCGCCACGATCTCGCGCAGCGCCTGCACGAACGCCTCGGCCGCGCGCTCCACCTCGGCCGCGCCGAAGCGGCGGCCGGGGTAGATCCAGCGCACGCGCAGCCGTCCGCCGGCCACCGAGGCGATCACCTGCACCGCGCTCGCCCGCCGGTTGCGCGGCGACTGGTAGGCCCCGGCGCCCTCGCGCGCGCCGCGGAGCCATCCCCCGCCATCCGCGCCGCCGCCGCCCTGGCCCAGGTAGTTGAAGTTCACCTCGGGGACGGGGAGCGACGCCAGCCGTGCGGCGAGCATCCCGTCCTCCGAGGTCCAGCGCACGGTGCCGAACGCGATCCCCTTCCGCGGTACGGCGCGCAGCGTCTCCTTCGTCTTCCGCAGCAGCTCGCCCGCGTCGCCGGCGGAGGCGTCCAGCAGCACCGGGAAGGCGCTGGTGAACCAGCCAACGGTGCGCGACAGGTCCACGCCGGCGAACAGCTCCTCGCGGCCGTGCCCTTCGACCTCGACCGCCACGGCGCTCCCCCCGGTCCACCCGGAGAGCGCGCGGGCGAGCGCCGCGAGCAGGGCGTCGTTTACCTGCGTGCCGTAGACGGGCGGCACCTCCTGCAGCAGCGCGCGGGTGTCGTCCTCGTCGAGCGCCACGTCCACGGTGGCGGCGTCGGCCTCCAGGTCGCCGCCGTCGTGGCTCCCGGCGGGGAGCGGGCGGGCGGCGTCCCACGGCTGGGCGAGCCACCACCCTGCGTCGTCCGCGGCCTCGGCGGAGTTCGCCCATGCGGTCAGGCGCTCGGCCCAGCGGCGGAACGACGTGGTGCGGGGCGGGAGATGGATATCGATCCCTGCCTCGGCCGCGCGGTACGCGGTCTCCAGGTCTTCCAGCAGCGGCGCCCACGAGACGGCGTCCACGGCGTGGTGATGGATCACCCAGAGGAGGCGGTCGGGCTCGCCCTCGCCAGCGCGGTAGAGGACGACGCGGGCGAGGGGGCCGCGCTCCAGGTCCAGGCTCGCCTGCACCTGCGCCGCGTGCGCCTCGATGGCGGCGGAGAGATCGTCGCCGGCGAGGGCGGAGAGGTCGACGACTTCCAAGTGATTGATGGGTTGGTCATCGACGGGTTGGAAACCCGCCGCTGGAACGGCACGAAGTCCGCCTTCGCGGACTGGGACTCCGCTTTCGGGCGCGGCGAAGGATTGGGTCCATTCGCTGTTTTCGCCGCGGGTGAAGCGGAGGCGGAGCGCGTCGTGGTGCTCCAGCACGGCGGCCACGGCGCGCTCGAGCGCCGCGGCGTCGAGCCGCCCATCGGCCGACGCCAGGTACGCCATGTTCCAGTGGTGCGCCTCGGCGAATTCCTCCGCGAAGAACCACTGCTGGATCGGTGTGAGCGGCGCCGGGCCCACCACGGGGCCCTGGTCCTCGGCGGCGGCCGCGGCATCGGTGGCGCCGATCGGCTCCGCCACGCGCGCGAGCCCGGCCACCGTCGGGTGCTCGAACACCTGCCGCGCGGTCACGCGCAGCCCGGCCCGCGCCGCGCGCGAGACCACCTGGATGGCGAGGATGGAATCGCCGCCCAACGAGAAGAAGTTGTCGTGGACGCCGACATCGCCGGCGCCGAGGACACTCGCCCACACGGCGGCCAGCGCCTCCTCGGCCGGCGTGCGCGGCGCGGCGGGCTCGGCGCGGCGCTCCGGCGCGGGGGCGGGGAGGGCGCGCCGATCCACCTTGCCGTTGGGCGTGAGGGGGATTCGGTCGATCGAGACGATGGCGCCCGGTACCATGTGCGCCGGGAGACGCGCCGCGAGGTGCTCGCGCAGGGCGTCTGCGTCGATGCCGATCGAGTCCGTCGAATCGGCCAACTCCGCCGGGACGACGTAGGCGACGAGGCGGACGGGTGCGGGCGGGTCGTGCCGTGCGATCACGACGGCGTCGCGCACGGATGGATGAGTGCGCAGCGCGGCCTCGATCTCCCCCGGCTCGATGCGGAAGCCGCGCACCTTCACCTGAGCATCGACGCGGCCGAGGAACTCCAGCTCGCCCGAGCGCAGCCAGCGCACGCGGTCGCCCGTGCGGTACAGCCTCGCGCCCGGCTCGGCGGCGAAGGGATCCGGGACGAAGCGCTCCGCCGTCTGCCCCGGCCGGCCGAGGTAGCCGCGCGCCACGCCGACGCCGCCCACGTGCAGCTCGCCGGGAACGCCGACGGGCACCGGCTGCATCCGCGCGTCGAGCACGTAGGCGCGCACGTTCGCGATCGGCCTCCCGATCGGCGGGCGGCCATCGGTGGACGGGTTGATGGAGACCGTCGCGCAGACGGTGGTCTCGGTGGGGCCGTAGGCGTTCACGAAGCGCCGCCCCTCGCCCCAGCGCGCCACCACGTCGGCGGAGACGGCCTCGCCGGCGGAGACCATCGTGCGCAGCGTGGGCAGGTCTTCCGCGGAGAGCGCGGCGAGGAGCGAGGGCGGCAGCGTCGCGACGGTGACCGCCTCGCCGCGCAGCAGTGCCAGCAGCTCGGGGCCGGCCTGCTCGGGGCGCGCCATCACCAGCGCGGCGCCGGAGAGGAGCGCGTGCGCCACCTCCGCAACGGCTGCGTCGAACGAGAACGACGCGAACTGCAGCACCCGCCCGCCCGGCTCGACCCCGAACGCCTCGCGCTGCGCCGCCGCCAGGTTGCCGATCCCGCGGTGCGGCACCACCACGCCCTTCGGCCGCCCCGTCGATCCCGAGGTGAAGATCACGTACGCGGCGCTCTCGACATCCACGTCGACCGAGAGATCCGCGTCGTCCTCCGCCTCGATCTCCGCCGCGATCTCGTCGAGCGCGATAACGGTTGTGTCCGTCTCCGGGAGGTCGGCGGCGAGTACCCGGCTCAGCGCCCTCTCCGGCTCGCTTAGTGGTCCCGCTCGCAAGTTCGGTGACGTATTGGTCATGCACAGAGAGCGAGAGGTTCCGGTTGATCGTTCGTCAGCTTCG
>JBJMPM010000225.1:0-65969 GCA_045803205.1 Longimicrobiaceae bacterium | reverse complement strand
GCGTGCAACCACCCCCCCCCCCCGCCTCCTCGCCCGGGATTTCATCAACACCGTCAACGCGGGAATTCGCGCGATCGCCGAGAACCCGGAACGGTTCCCGTTTCGCGAAGACGACGCGCGCTTCCTCGTGCTGCCCCGGTTTCCGTACAGCATCATCTATCAGGTCACCGACGACGAAGTGATCATCCTCTCATGCTTCCATGAGCGGCGTGACCCCGCAGAATGGCGGCGGCGACTGTAGTCGTTCTCCCTGGTTCTTCGCGCCTCGGTGAGAGGCCCGGCTTTTACCAGCGCGTCAGCGCAGCGGCGGGTCGGGGACGGGGATGGACGGGTTGTAGTGGCGGAACACGGCGAGGCCGATGCGCGCCATCAGCAGGTTGGCGGGATTGTCCGTGGCGTACGAGGTGTCGCGGTTCTCCCGCGTCATGGCGCACACCACCACCGGCGCCTGCGGGCCGTAGACGATGCCGCAGTCGCTGCGCGACCGGTCCACCTCGCCCGTCTTGTGCGCCACCGCCACGGTGTCGGGAAGCCAGCGGGCGAGCTTGGTGCCGTCCTGGTTGGCGCGCAGCATGGCGATCGCCACCGAGTCCAGCGCGGGGGAGACGGCGCGGCCGCGGTAGAGAAGCTCGAAGAGGCGCGCGGTCTCGTTGGGCGTGGTGACCCCCAGGCCGTACTTCACCGAGCTGTCCACGGCGATGGAGGTGGAGCGCAGGAAGGTCTTGGAGTGGATCTTGGTGTGGGGGAGGCCGAGCGCCTCCATCTTGTCCCACACCGTCTTCACGTTCAGGTGGTCGAGGAGGATGTTGGTGGCGGTGTTGTCGGAGAGGACGATCATCAGCCATGCGGCGTCGCCCACCGTGGGCTCCAGGCCGCCCTGCATGTACTGCAGCACCCCCGATCCGCCGACGCGGTCGCGGGCGAGCAGGGAGATGCGCTCGTCCAGCCGGATCGTCCCCTTGCTCACCTCGTCCAGCAGCGTCACCAGCACGGCGACCTTGATCAGCGACGCGGTGGGGAAGGTCTCGTCGCCGCGAATGGAGACGCGCTCGCCGCTGCGCAGGTCGAGGACGCTCACCCCCGCCACGCCGGGATAGCCGCGCACCAGCTCCTCCAGCGTGCGGCGGAGCCCGGCGGTGTCCTGCGCGGCAGTGGCGCGCGGCGGCGGCGCGGGGACGTAGCGGCTCGCACAGGCCAGGGTGAGCGCGAGAGGGAGCGCGGCGGCGAGAATGCGGGCGGGTCGGAGCATGGCGGGGATGGAGATGGGGAGAAGAACGTCGCACACACGGACGCGGAGCTGGGTTCCTAGCGGCGGATCGGGCCGGTCTCGCGGACGGCGGCGACGGCGGTCGCGCTGTCGTCGTCGGCCAGGAAGCGGCGGACGCCGTACCAGGCGCGCACCAGCGAGCTCGCCGGGCGGTCGAGCGGCGCCTCCACGATGCGGCGGGAGCCGGTGCTGGCGTGGATGAAGCGGCCATTGCCGACGTACATCCCCACGTGCGTCACCCGGCCGCCGCGGCCGAAGGTGAGGATGTCGCCCGGGCGGAGCTGCGACGGGTCGCGCGGGACCGGGCGGCCGGCGCGGGCCTGCTCGGCGGCGGTGCGCGGGAGCTCGACCCCCGCGGCGCGCATCAGGTACTTGAGGAAGCCGCTGCAGTCGAAGCCGTTGGGCGTGGTGCCGCCGAAGAGGTAGCGGCGCCCGAGCTGCGCCCGCGCGAGCTGCACCACGGAGTCGCGCCTGGCCGCGATGCGCGTGCCCGCGCGCTGCGCGACGGCGGGGCGCGGGGCCTCCCAGGTGCGGATCTCCTCCTCCTGGGCCTGCAGCGCAGCCGGGAGCGCGAGCAGGGCGGCGCAGGCGAGCGCGCGCAGTCCGGTTACGGGGTTGAAGGTCAAGGGATCTGCTTCGGGTTTCGGATCGGATCGGCGCTTGGAACCAGAGGTCCGGGTGGCATCCCCGTGCGAGGGACGGCCGCGGCGCGCCGATGCGGAACAGCAACGTGTGCTTGCTTGAGCGAAGGGGAGTCTACCCCCCGGACCCCCCCGCGTCAAATCCTTCGGTCCGCCCGCCGCGGGACAATCTGGTGCAAGTCACTGCTACGCAACCTGATACGATCCGGCTCCTTACCGTATCCTAATCGTCCCTTCGGGGCGTGCGGGGACGGTCGATCGGGGAGGGAACGGGAGGCACGGGGCGCACCAGCACGCCGCCGGGGGTGACGCGCGCCGCGGTGGCGGGGAAATCCTGCTGGCCGAGGGCGTCGACCAGGGTGGAGGCGGTGCCGGCGGAGTCGGGGCGCACGCCGACCGAGACGATCTGGCGGGTGGGGCGGAGCTCCGCGTACGCCACGCCGCCTGCGGGGTCCAGGTCGGCGCAGGCGATGGCGCCGCGGTTCAGCGGCTCGGCCAGGGTGAAGGGGCCGTAGGTGAGCAGGTTGCCGAGCGAGTAGAAGATGAGCCCGCCGCGGTACCACTCCGCCGCGCGCAGCACGTGCGGCCCGTGGCCGAAGACGACGTCCGCCCCCGCCTCGACCGCGGCGTGCGCGAAGTCGACGGGGTTGCCGCGGTCCTCGCCCAGGAAGACCTCCGGCGCGTCGTAGGTGTGCTGCGCGCCGCGCCCCTCGGCGCCGAGGTGCACGCTCACCACCACGTACCGCCACCGGGCCGCCGCGCGGGCCACGTGCCGGCGCACCGCGGCGATCCTGCGCGAGTCCGGCCCCGTCCACGGGCTGAAGCCGAGGAAGGCGACGGTGTCGCCGCGCGGGGTGACGACGGGGGTGGCCAGCGTGTCCGCGCCGGTGACGTGGGCGCCGGCGTCACGCAGGTGGCGCATGGTGGCGTACCACCCGTCCACCCCGGCGTCGCGGGCGTGGTTGTTGGCGACGTTGCCCACCAGCGGCGCGGCGCCCGCCAGCCGGCGCAGCGCGGGCGCGACCTCGGGCGGCGCGCGGAAGGCGAAGCAGGCGGTGGAGTTGGGCGCGCACTTCTGCCGCGAGGGCCGCCCCCGGCCGATGGCGCTCTCCACGTTCAGCATCAGCACGTCGGCGCCGGAGACGAGCGGCGCGAGCGGGGCCAGCAGCGAGTCGGGATCGGGGAAGGCCGCCACCCGCCGCCCCAGCCGCGCCGAGGCGGTGAAGACCCAGGTGGTGTCGAGGTTGGTCCCCAGCGTCACGTCGCCCCCGGCGCAGACGCGCGGGCCGCCCTGCCGCCTCCCCGCCACGCGCGGGTTCGGCCGGCGCGCGGGCCCCGTGGGACGCGGGCGCGGCGCGGCGCGCGCCACCGGGGCCGCGCGGCGCGTGGTCTCGCGCCGCACGGTGCGCGGACGCGCGCGCGGCGACTCGGCCACGGCCCGGGCACGCGACGAGTCCGGCGCGATGCGAGGACGCGGCGCGGGAGCGATGCGGATGGTGTCGCGCGGCGCCGCGGGGAGGGCGAGGGTGTCCGCCGCAGGACGCGGAACGCTGTCCTGCGCGGTGACGGGCGCGGCGGCGGCGAGCGCCGTAGCGAGCAGGAGGAGGGTCTTCGGATACACGGGGGAGCGTGGCTGGGAGGAGGCCGGCCCGGAAGATAACACCGTCTCCCGCGGCGGGTGAGTGTCGCAGTTGCGGACGCGCGCGGAATCCTTCTACCGGAAACCCTTGGCGGATTCAGGATGCACGATTAGTTTTCTGTCTCCCCCGACACAACCCGGACCGTTCACGCTCGCGGACACCCTCCGCCGGCATCGCCATGCATCGCCGCCGCTTCGACCTGCTCTCGTTCGTCGCGCCCCTTGCCGGCGCCGCCGTCCTCGCGCTCTTCGCGGTGGGGATGGTGACGGCGTGGGCGCGCGCGGACAGCGGCGACGCGCCGCCCGCGCCCCCGGTGCTCCCCGCGGCGCACGCGCGCGCCGCCGTGACCGTCGACACGCAGTTCATCGGCGGATACGGGAAAGGGACGTTCGTGGCGGCGCTGACGTCGGTGGCCGGCGACCTGTCGGCGGCCGAGCGGGAGATGATCGGCCGGCACCTGGACAAGATCTTCCTCCCCATCCTGAACCAGCAGGGGATGCCGAACGGCGGGCGGCTGCGCCTGGCCTACGAGCGCACGCGGCGCACGGACGGCACCACGCGCGCCATCCAGGTGCTGGCGGCCGAGGCGGCGGTGGGCGGGAGCCTGCACACCGTCTTCCTCTACGACCACGGCGACCGGCCGGGGTACTACGACGACTGGGGGCAGTCGCTGGACCCGGTGCCGTGGGAGGGCCCGCTCGCCCGCATGCAGGTGACGTCGCCCTTCAACTCGGCGCGCTTCCACCCCATCCTGCACCGCCTCCTCCCGCACCTGGGCGTGGACCTGGCGGCCGGGTACGGCACCCCCGTGCGCGCCGCGGCGGACGGGAGCGTCACCTGGGCCGGGCCCAAGGGCGGCTACGGCAACTTGGTGGAGATCACCCATCCCAACGGCTACGCCACCCGCTACGGCCACCTCTCCTCCATCTCGCCGCTCCGCCCGGGGACGCCGGTGCGGCAGGGCGAGGTGATCGGCTACGTGGGCGCCACCGGCCTGGCGACGGGCCCGCACCTGCACTACGAGGTGCGCCGCAAGGGCGTGCCGGTCGATCCCATGGTGGTGCAGCCCACCACCTCGACCTCGCAGGACGTGGGGTACGACGGGGGATGGCGGCAGGAGCGCACCACGCTGGCCGAGCTCCTGGCCCGCGCCCCGTCGATGGCGAGCTACTGAAAACAGCAACCTCACGCAGAGGCACAGAGAGCCGCAGAGAGAGAAACCCGCGTTCTCTCCTCTGCGGCTCTGCGTTTCTGCGTGAGAATCAGTTGCCGTAAAGGCCGCGGTAGATGGCGACGTTGCGGGTGAGGATCTTCACGTAGTCGCGCGTCTCGGCGAAGGGGATGCGCTCGGTGAAGAGCTCGCGGTCGCGGAACTCGGGGAAGGAGCGCCACCGCCGCGCGCGGCCCGGGCCCGCGTTGTAGGCGATGAAGGCGAGCACCGGGTCGCCGTCCCACCGCCGCAGCTCCGACGCCAGGAAGCGTGTGCCCAGGTGCACGTTGATCTCGGGGTTGAAGAGCAACTCGCGGTCCCACCCGCGGATCCCCTCCCCCGACGCGAGGCCGGCGCCGGTCGCCGGCATCACCTGCATCAGCCCCATGGCGCCGGCGCGGGAGAGCGCCCGCGGCTTGAACGACGACTCCTGCCGGATCACCGCCGCGGCCATGAAGGGGTCGAGCCCGCGCTCGCGCGCCTCGGCCGACACCATCTCGCGGAAGGGGAAGGGGTAGAGGATGCGCGCCAGCCGCGGGTCCGCCGGCACCCCGGCGTTGCGCAGCGCCAGCCCGATGCGGATCCCCTGCGGCGCGAAGCCGCGGGCCTCCAGCGCCTCGGCCAGCGGGTAGAGGAGCGCGCGGTCGGTGCCCGCCTCGCGGACGCGGCGCGCCACGTCGTCCTCCGCCTCGCGCCAGAGGCCGGCCTGGCGCAGCAGGTCCAGCGTCTCCATCCACCGGCGCACCCGCTCCACCGCCGCGGGGTCGTCCGGCACGGCGGGGGCGAGGGGGATGGGCCAGTAGCGCTCCCCCAGCCGCTCGGCCGCGCGCACCGTGTAGTACGAGAGCGGCTCCTTCGCGCGCACCTCGCGCCACCGCTGGCGCGCGCCCGCCATGTCGCCGCGCGCCGCCAGGGCGCGCCCCTCCCAGTACGTCGCCTGCAGCCAGAGCTCGCCCGCGGGATAGCGGGTGCGGTACTGCCCGTACCAGGTCGCCGCGCCCGCCCAGTCGCCGGAGAGGAGCGCGGCCCCGCCGAGCCGCATCAGCGCCAGCCCCGCGCGCGGGCTCGCCGGGTACTCGGCGGCGAGGCGACGATAGAGGGCCATCGCCTCTGCATCGCTCCCCGCGTCGTCGGCGAGGTCTGCGGCCAAGTAAAGGGCGTCGGCGGAGGCCGCCTGGCCGGGGTAGCGCCGCGCCGTCTCCAGCAGCGTCTGCGTCGCCGCCGCGCGGCCGCGGGTGCGGTACTGCGCGCGCCCGACGAGATACGACGCCTCCGCCGCCGCGGCGGGGGGCGCGCCGGAGAGCCCGGCGAGCACCGACGCCGTCTCCGCGAAGCGGTTCGCGGCGAAGAGGGCGCGACCCATCCGCAGCGTCACGTCGCGGCGCATCTCCGGCGATCCCGCGCCGGCGGAGAGCCAGGCGCGGTACCCGTCCGCCGCGCGCGCCGGGTTGCCGTTGCGGTCGTAGACGATGGCGATGGAGAGATGGTCGTCCGCGCCCAGGCCGGGGAGGGCGGAGAGGGTGCGTGCCGCCTCGACGGCGCCGGCGCTCGAGGGCGCGTCGGCCATCGCCTGGCGCAGCCCCGCGCGCGCGGAGGCGGTGTCGCCCATGGCGAGGGCGGTCTGCGCGGCCAGGGCCGCCAGCGCGGCGCGGTCGGCCGAATCCGCCGCGCTGGCGCGGAAGGCGAGGGCGAGCGCCCGGGCCCCGCGCGGGTCGTTCGCCGCGCGCGCCGCCGCCACGCGGGCGCGCTGGGCGCGGAGCGGCGCCTCGGCCACCCCGCTGCCCACCAGCGAGCGGATGCGCGCGGTGTCGCCCCGCGGCACCAGCGCCTCGGCGGCGAGCACGCCGGCCCACCCCTGCGCCGCCGGGGCGTGGGCGCGCAGCCGCTCCAGCGCGGCCACGCCGGGATCGATCCGGCCGGCGCGCAGGAGCACCAGCCCGTAGCGCAGCTCGGCGACCGCGCGCTGGTCCGTCTCGCGCGAGGCGGCGGCGAGGTAGCGCGCGTAGGCGTCGGCCGCGCCGGCGCCGTCTCCCCCCTCCTCGCGCGCACGGGCGAGGAGGAACCAGCCGTCGCCCTCCTCCACGCGGTCCAGCCAGGGCTTGCCCTCGAGCAGCGAGCGCACGTTGCTCCATCCCCCCCACCCCGCCTCCGCCCGGGCGGCGAGGAGGATCAGGCCGGGCTCGGACGCCGCGTTCACCTGGCTGCGCAGGCGGCGGGCGGCGGCCCAGTGGCGGCCCTGCCGGAGCAGCTCGGCGACGTCGGGCGGCACGGGATAGCGGTCCACGCGGGCGGGCACCCGCACCGGCTTCGGCGCGAGGACGGGCGCCGGCTTGGGCGTCTCGGGCTCGGCGAAGCGCGCCAGCCCCCAGAGCAGGAGCGGGGCGGCGAGCAGCGGGAGATACGGGAGAATGCGGCGGCGGTCCATATCCGGTGGATCTGCGAGGACCATGCCCTCTAAACAACAGGTCTCACGCAGAGACGCAGAGGACGCAGAGAGAAACTTCAACAGACGCGGCCGCCGAGCATGGTCGTTGTTCCGGAGCTCAGCTCTTCGGGCAGGCAACGGGACCATGGCCTATCTCGTAGAGCTGGTACTGTCCGGGGGCCAGGGGGATGTAGAGGATGTCCGCGTCGTCCTTCACGGTATAGACGCCGATCAGACCGAAGCGTCCGACGCGCCGTAACGAGAGGGTGTCGGAGATCGCTCGCGGCAGGCCGTACTTGGTGTACGAGCGGTCCTTGAAGGAGATCCTCCAGCCCTCGTGCCAGGGCGCCTCCGCGGCGTAGACCGGGGTGGGCGGGAGCGGCAGCACCGTGTCGGGCACCACGTCGTCGCCAGGGGAGTACCCGAGCACGCGCGGGAACCAGGAGGTCGCGTGACCGAAGGCGGAGACCACCCAGCGGCCATCCTCGCGCCGCCATTGCACGAACAGCGGAGACCGCGCGGATTCTCCCGGCGGCACGAAGCGGTTTCCGGCGACCCGCCGCCAGCGCGTCCCGTCCGTCTCGATCCTCATCTCCAGCATGTTCCAGAGATAGTTCTCGAACCCCCGGAAGGACGAGCACACGGGACCGTAGCGCCAGACAGTCCGCAGCGTCTCCGGGGCCGCGAAGCGCCAGACCCCCGGCGGGTGTCCGGGCGGCGCTCCTTCCGTCACCCGCGTCCACGTCCAATCGCCGCGGCGCGGAAAGAACGCCGCCACGCTGTCATCCGGCGCACGCGACACCGCCCGGAGAAAGGCTTCGTTCCGGCTCTCGAGCCCATCCTGCGCGGCGGCGCGGAGCGGGATCGCGAGGAGAAGCGGGAGGATGGGAAGGATTCGTGGCATGAAGGTCATCCGGGGTTGCAATGTGGATCGGTGAACGTCACCCGCCCCGGCGGCCGAGGTCCAGCCAAGGGCGAATGAATTCGCTGCAACAACCACGCGAAGTCCGCCTTCGCGGACTACCGGCCGCGGTGTTGCCGAGACTCCGCGGCACGCGACAGGCTCACCCGCAGCCGCAGCCGAGCCTGAGCCGCACCGATGCGGCGCGCAGCGCCAGGGTGAGGGGCCGTCACCCCACCCGGCCGATGAACGCCTTCAGGTACGCCGTCTCCGGGATGGCGGGGTGGACGGGGTGGTCGGGGCCCTGGTGGCCCTGCTCCAGGATCTGCAGCGAGCGGCCCTGGCGGCGGGCGGCGCGGAGCATCGCGTCCTGCAGCGCCTCGCGCGGGAGGTGGTAGGAGCAGCTCGCCGCCACCAGGATGCCGTCCTGCCGCAGCACCTCCATCGCGAGCTGGTTCACCCGGCGGTACGCCTCCTCCCCCGCCTTCTGGTCCTTCCTCCGCTTGATGAACGCCGGCGGGTCGAGCACCACCACGTCGAAGCGCTCCCCCTCGGCCGCCAGCACCCGCAGCACCTCGAAGGCGTCGCCGCGGCGGGTATGGACGGCGGACTCGACGCCGTTCAGCGCGGCGTTGCGGGCGGCGTGCTCCAGCGCCTCGGCCGAGGCGTCCACGCACACCACCTCCGTGGCACCCGCGGCGGCGGCCTGCACCCCCCATCCCCCGATGTAGCTGAACACGTCGAGCACGCGCCGGCCGCGGACGTACGCCATCATCCGCGCGCGGTTCATCCGGTGGTCGTAGAACCACCCGGTCTTCTGCCCCGCCATCGGCGCCCCGAAGCGCACCCCGTTCTCCTCGAGCTGCACGACCTCGGGCACTTCGCCATGCGCGGCCTCGACGTAGCTCTCCAGCCCCTCCAGCGCGCGGCCGGACGAATCGTTGCGCAGCAGGACACCGGATGGGGAGAGGGTGTCGCGCAGCGCGCCGACCACCTCGTCCTTCACCCGCTCCATCCCGACGGTGGTGAGCTGCACCACCAGCACGCCGCCGAAGCGATCGACCACCAGCCCGGGAAGGCCGTCGCTCTCGCCGTACACCAGGCGGTAGAAGGGGCGGTCGAAGATCCGCTCGCGCAGCGCCAGCGCGCGCACCAGCCGCCGGCGCAGCAGCGCCCCGTCGAGGCGCGCGTCGCGGTCGCGGCTCACCAGGCGGACGGCGATCAGCGAGCGCGGGTTCACGTACCCCACGCCGAGGGGCGCGCCGCGGGCGTCCTGGACCTCCACCGCGTCGCCGGGGTGAAAGGCGGTGAGCGGCGTGTGGGCCACGTCGACCTCGTTGCTGAAAACCCACAGGTGGCCGGCACGCAGCCTGCGGTCTTCGTCTTTCCTGAGGCGCAGCGGCGGAAGGCTCATCCGGCGGCTCCGGTTCGGTTCGGGAGGCATCCGGCGAGCGTCGCCGGCGCGGGGGCGCACAAGATACCATCCCCGTGCCGCCGCCACAGCACGCCCCGCGCCCCGGGCGCAACCTACCCCTCGCACCCCGCTCCCCGCATGGCGCAGGAGACCGCCGTCGCCGCCGACCCTCCCGCCGCCGCAGCGCCCGTGGCCGCGCCCCGCCCTGCGGAGGCCGACGACCTGGCGCCCACCCCGGGCGAGCTCGACGCGCTGCGCCGCATGGCGGTGGCCGCGGCCGACACGGTGAGCGCGGACGAGATCTTCGCCCTGGTCTGCGCCGCCGCCGACGAGCTGCTGGGGGCCGACTTCGCCATCGCCGTGGTGCCGCTCTTCGAGGCGCCGCGCGAGTGGTGCGCGGACCAGGAGCCGCCGCGCGAGGCGTCGGCGCGGCTGCTGGAGCTGCTGGAGCGCGCCCGCGCCACCGGCGAGCGGGTGGTCGCCGGGGAGCTGAGCGCCGACGCGCTGGGGGTGCGCGTCGCGCAGGTGGTGCCGCCCCCGTACGGCGCGGCCACGGCGGTGGCGGCGCCGCTCACCGGCGACGGCGCGGCGGGCGGGGCGCTGCTGGTGGGGTGGCACGGCGCGCGCGGGGTCGACGCGCACGCCGTGCGGCTGGCCGAGCTGGTGGCGGAGCAGGCCGCGGCGGCCTTCCGCAACGCGACGCGCTACGACGTGCTGCGGCAGGCGGCGGTGCGGCGCGAGCGCTTCTTCAGCGCCATGAGCCACGACCTGCGCACCCCCATCACCGCCATCATGGGGTACAGCGAGCTGCTGCAGGACGGCATCATGGGCGACCTGGAGCCGCACCAGCAGGAGATGGTGGAGCGCATCTGCCAGGTCTCCGGCCACCTGGCCGAGCTGGTGAACGACGTGCTCGACATCGCCAAGCTCGACGCGGGGCGGATGGAGTTCCACCGCGAGCCGGTGGCGCTGGGCGACCTGGTGGACGAGGCGGTGGTGGCGGTGCAGCCGCAGGCGCGCAGCAAGGGGCTGGAGCTGCGGCTGGAGATCGACGGCCACCGCGACGTGGTGCTGGAGCTCGACATGGGCCGCGTGCGGCAGATCCTGGTGAACCTGCTCTCCAACGCGGTGAAGTTCACCGAGCGGGGGAGGGTGACGCTGAGCGTGGAGATGGAGGAGGGGCAGGGGTGGATGCGGGTGGCGGACACCGGGCCGGGCCTTCCCCCGGGGGAGGAGGAGACGGTGTTCGAGGAGTTCCTGCAGATCGCCGCCGGCACCCGCGCCAAGCGCGAGCCCGGGAGCGGCCTGGGGCTGGCGATCTCGCGGCGGCTGGCCCGCGCCATGGGCGGCGAGCTGACCGCCGCCAACGGCCCCGAGGGCGGCGCGGTGTTCACGCTTTACCTCCCTTGAGCGTTCTACGACGTGAGCCGCGCGCCCGCTCGCGCGCGGCGGTACAAACACCCGTTTCTTTCGCGGTCCCCTGGCGAAAGACTGAGCAGGCGCCGGCCGGAGCCGCGCCGACATCCTCCCACGCAGGACGGAGACGATGAACAGAGGATTGCTGGGCGCGGCGCTGGCCGCCGTGACGGTCGTGGCGGTGGGGTGCAAGGACACCACCGGGATCGCTCCCCCCACCGCGGGGTCGCTCGCGTTCAGCTACACCGGCGCGCAGAGCGGGAGCTACTCGGCGAGCGGGCTGCTGACCCGGCACAACGACACGAGCTTCGTGAAGCAGTCGTTCGCCGCGGGGCTGACGCTCAGCAACGGCGGAAAGGCGTACGTGGGGCTGCTCTCCTACGCGCCCGTCGCCACGGCCACGGGCGACGAGGTGGTCCTCATCTTCCCGTCGGTGGGCGCGGGGCAGACGCTGACCTTCACCGAGACCTGCACCGCGACGACGCCGAACTGCTCCCTGGGCCTGATCGCCTTCGACGCCAACCCCGACCTGGTGAACGACGGGTCGGACACCTTCTTCTTCACCGCCGGCACCATCCAGGTCACCTCCGTCTCCAACGGCCGGATCACCGGCACCTTCAGCGGCACCGCCGCGGACTCGCTGGGCACCCGCACCATCACGGTGACCGGCGGCACCTTCGACGTGCCGCTGAGGAGCCAGAGCACCTACCCCTCCGGCAACCGCGCCGTGCCGACCACGCCGTTCCAGCGCCTCCTGATCCGGAAGAACTGAACGATCGTCTCACGCAGAGGCGCAGAGAAACCGGGAGAGCGCAGAGGACACCCTCCGCGCTCTCCCGGTTTCTCTGTGTACTCCCGCCGTCAGGCGGCCACGTCGAGCTCGGGGGGCGGGGCGTTCAGGTCCTCCTCGCGCACGACGGAGGTGCCGCTGCGCTCGTCGTACTCCACGCGCAGCACCTGGTCCAGGCTCTCGCGGATCCCCTCGATGTGGGTGATCAGGATCACCTGCTCGAAGCGGTCCTCCAGGTTGTGGAGGAGCTGCACCACGTTGTCGCGCCGCGCCACGTCGAGCGAGCCGAACACCTCGTCCAGGATCAGCAGCGAGAGCGGGTGGCCGGCGCGCTCGGCGATCATCTGCGAGAGCGAGAGGCGCAGCACCAGGTTGGCCACGTCTTCCTCGCCGCCGCTGATCACCGGCTTCTCCTCCCCCTCGTCCAGCACCATCAGGTCGTACGTCTCGCTGATCTCCATCGAGGTGTAGCGCCCGTCGGTGAGCTGGGCCAGGAAGAGCGAGGCGATCTCGGAGAGCTCGGGGCGCACGTGGTCGTTCAGCTCGCGCCGGAGCTCGGTGTAGGCCTCGTCGAGCTCGTCCAGGTGGTCGAGCTCGCCCTTCTGCTTCTCCAGCTCCTTCGCCCGCTCGTGGTACTGCGCCTCGGCGCGGCGGGCGCTCTGCAGCGCCTGCTCGGCGGTGCGCACGGCCCCCTTCTGCTCCGTCTCGGCCAACTCCGCCGCACGGTGGCGCGCGGTGGCCGCGTCGAACTCGCCCTTCACCGCCGCGAACTCGTCCTCGCGGAAGGCCAGCGCCTCGCGCTCGGCGGCCGTCGCCTGATGGCGCTCCAGCGCGGCCTGCTCCCGCTCCGCGGCATCGGCCTGCTCGCGCTCCCACTCGGCGCGGCGGCCGACGGTCTCCTCCAGCCGCGCGGCCGCCGTCTCCTGCGTGCGCAGGTGGCGGACGGCGGCCTCGACCTGCTGGTGCAGCGCGCGGTCGTAGCCGCCGGGGATCCCCTCCAGCTCGGCGGCCAGCTCCTCGCGCCGGCGCTCGCGCGCGGCGCCGTCCTTCCGCAGCCGCTCGAGCTCCTGCACGGCGACCTGGCAGCGGGCGTGCTTGCGGGCGCGGTCGTCGAGCTGGGAGGCGATCTCCCGCTCGCGCAGCTCCAGCGCGGCCACGTCCTCGGGCTTCTGCTCGAGCTGCTCGAAGCGGCTCTTCCACCAGACGCCGTCCTGCTTCGCCTCCTGGAACTTGTCCTCCATCTGCTCCAGCAGGGCCTCGTAGCCGGCCCCGATCGGGCGGCCGCAGGTGGGGCACTTCCCCTCGGGGCCGAGCTTGCGGATCTGCCGGACCTGCTCCTGCAGCTCCCTGGCGAGGTCGCGGATGTTCTGCAGCTTGGTCTCGGCGTCCTGCCGGTCGCGCAGCCAGGTGTTCTTCTTCTCCTCCAGATCCCCGGCGACCTCGGCCCGGTCCTCCACCAGCCCGTCGATCTCCTCCGCGAACTTCTTCTCCAGCTCCGGCGCGCTCTCGCGCTTCTCCACCTCGGCCCGGCCGCGCTCCAGCTCCGCCTCGAGCTCCTTGAGCTGGCGGGTGATTCCCTTCCGCGCCTCGTCCTTCCGCGCCAGATCTTCCCAGCGCTCGCACTCGTCGTTGAGCCGGGGGAGCACGGCGAGCGCCTCGCGCAGCGGCGCCAGCTCCGCCTCGGCCTTCGCCACCGACTCGAGCCCCGCGCGGGCGCGCTCCGCGTCGCGCGCGGCGGCGGCGCGGTCGCGCGCGGCCGTCTCCAGCGCGTGGGTGAGCTCGCGGTGCCGCTCGCGCGCCGCCTGCGCCGCCTCCCACTTCGGGAGGAAGGCGCGCAGGGCGACGAGCGCCTCCTCCGTCTCCACCTTCGCCGCGTTCCACCCGGCGACCGCGGCGCCGACGCGCTGCTCGGCGTCGATGCGCGCCTCCACCAGCTCGTGCAGGTCGCCCAGCGAGCTCTGCAGGCCGCGGATCTCGGCGCGCAGCTCCCTCTTCCGCTCCCTGGCCAGGTCCTGCGCGCGCCGCAGCCGCTCGTAGCCCAGCACCTGGCTCAGGAAGCGGCCGCGGTCGGCGGGGCCCATCGCGGCCAGGAACTGCAGCTCCTTCTGCCCGGTGAAGTAGGTGTTGAAGAACTCCTCGCGGCTCATCCCCAGCCGCCCCTGCAGGTAGACGGTGGCGCCCCCCAGGGTGGCGGCGACCGGGGCCAGGCCGCCGTCGATGAACACCTCGGCGTTGTGGAGGGTGCGGAAGACCCGGTACTCCTGCCCGCCGAGGCCGAACACCAGCTCCACCTCCACGCGCGAGCGGTTGGGCGCGCGGTTGAAGCGGATCGTCTCGTTGGTCCCGCGCGCCGCCGGGGCGCCGTAGATCGCCCAGGCGATCGCCTCCAGCAGCGTGCTCTTGCCGGCGCCGTTGGGACCGATGATGCCGGTGAGCCCGGTGCGGAAGTCGATGGAGGTGTCCGCGTGCTGGCGGAAGTTCTTCATCCGGAGGGAGACCAGCCGCATCTCAGCTCGCCTCCGCCGCCTGCTCGACGTACTCGGCGCCCATCGCCACCAGCCGCTCCTTCTCGATCTGCTGCCGCGTGGGCTTCCACTGCCCCAGGAAGCTCTCCACCTGCTCCTTCAGCGTCTGGCGCTTGACCGGCGCCCCCGACGCGGCGCGCCGGCGGACCTCGGGCGGGCGGAGGTCGAGGTGGAAGTGCAGCGCCTCGGCCTTCCACTCGCGGATGCGCCGGTGGTTGAGCTCGCGCACCACCACGCGGGGAACGTCGTGCACCACCAGGCGCACCATCTTCCCGCCGATCCCGTCTTCCACCCGCTCGACCGCCGCGCGCACGCGCTCGTCGATCTCGGCCGCCGAGAGGCCGCGCCCCTCGATGCGGGGAAGGTCCAGGATGGTGCGCGTCTCCACCGGCTGGTGCTCGGCCCGGCCGGTCTCGGTGTCGAAGAGGAGGAACCCCTTCTCCATCCGCTCCTGCCAGATGAAGGCGGAGGTGCGCTCGGTGGCCCCGGCGTACCACGCGTTGCCCTTTCCCAGGGCCACGGCCTCGTGGTGGTGGCCGGCCGCCACGTAGCTCCACGCCCCGGGGCGGATGGCGCTCTCCGGCACCTGCGCCCCCCCGAACTCGCTGCGGTACCGCGGCTCGCCGTCCTTGTCCGTGATCTCGGCGTGCAGCATCAGCACGGTATGGCGCGCCTTGGGGTCCGGCTCCATCACGGTCTCGTGGGCCACCGCCAGCGCCACGTGGGGCATGCAGAGCACGGTGGTCTCGATCTCGGGGAGCTTCACCGGCCGGCATTCCTCGAACACCACGCGCATCCCCTCGATCTCCCGGAAGAGCGAGAGGATGTTCCCCGTGTCCGCCGAGCGCGGCGAGTCGTGGTTGCCGGCGATCATCACCACGGGCACGCCGGGGAGCCGCTCGGAGAGCACGCTGAACTGGCGGAAGGCCTCGGCGATGGCGGTGTTGCTCGGGCGCACGCTGTGGAACACGTCGCCGGCGACCAGCACCAGATCCGGCCGGAGCTCCACGACGCGGGCCACGGCGCGCCGGAACGCGTCGGCGACGTCGGCCTCGCGCTGGTTCACGCCGCGCGCGGTGGAGCGGTGGTAGGCGCGGTAGCCCAGGTGCAGGTCGGCGAGGTGTGCGATCTTCACGTTCGCGATGAAGCAGTCGAGCGGTGGAGGGGGCCGGACGGAATTATAGGCGTTCGGAGTATCCGGGACTATGGCCGGAACAAGATCGTCTCACGCGGAGACGCGGAGGCACGGAGAGAACCGTCCAGCCTCTCCGTGTCTCCGCGCCTCTGCGAGAAACCTGAGAGACTCAGGTTGGTGAGGACTGAGAGGGCGGACGAGTGCTATGTGGAGATACCGGGTTGTTCCCCCCGCGCCCGCGACTATACTTCTGGACATCCATTCCACGGGCCACCCTGTTCGATGGGGAGATGATCAACCTTTACTGCGACGAAAGCTGCCACCTGGAAAACGACCGCATCCCGGTGATGGTGCTCGGGGCACTCGCCTGTCCCACGCCGGCGTCACGCTGGGTCGCGGACCGCCTGCGGGAGATCAAGCGGCGGCACGGCATGGGGCACGGCAGGCCGTGGGAGTTCGAGGTCAAGTGGTCCAAGGTCTCGCGTGGCGCGCTGCCCTTCTACCGCGAGTACCTGGATCTCTTCTTCGACGTCCCGGAGCTGTCGTTCCGCGGTCTCGTCATCCCGAACAAGGAGAAGCTGCGCCACGGCGACTTCGGGCAGAGCCACGACGAGTGGTACTACAAGATGTTTTACCAGACGCTCGAGCCGATCGTCCGCCGGGAGGAGCAGTACCGGATCTTCCTCGACATCAAGGATACGCTGAGCCAGCGCAGGGTGCTGAAGCTCCGGAAGGTGCTCAACAACAAGATGCGTGATTTCGATCAGCAGATCATCGCGCACATCCAGCACGTCCGCTCCGACGAGGTCGAGCAGATCCAGCTTGCCGATCTCCTGATCGGTGCCCTTGGCTATGCCGCGCGCGGGCTGCGCGGAAACGAAGGGAAGAACCGGCTGGTCGACCACCTGCGCGCCCGCTCGGGGCTTTCGTGGCGGTATTCCACCAGCCGCGTGCGTCCCAAGGTGAACCTGTTCTTCTGGGACGCGCGCGAGATCCCCGATGCCTGAAGGCTGCGCGTGGCTCCCGGAGCTCTGCCGGCTGTCGGACTTCGGTGGAGACTGGCGCCGCTACGAGGACGAACTCTACCGCTGGTTCCGGCGTGACTTCGTCGTCTCGCGTCCCATGTTCGACGGGCGCCCGGTCGGGCACAACGTGTCTCCGGTGGTGAACGGAAAGGAGGAAGGCTTCTGGCACCTCATCACCGAAGAGCAGGAGTCCGGGGCGGACACCAAAGAGAGGCTGCCGCACCTCGGGAGGTGTGAGCGCATCCGGTGGCCGCGGCCGATCATCGACGCGGCAAAGGAAGAGCGCGTTCTGGTGTGGAGCGAGCAGCACCAGGGTGGGCAGCGGATCGCGCTGATGACCGACGACTTCAGCTACTTCGTCGCCATCGCCGTGCGCGGGCCCAGGCTATTCCTCGCGACTGCCTTTCCCGTGGACCATCCGGGCAGGCGGGAGCGCTTCGAGAAGCAGTTCAGCCGAGCGCAGCGGGAGGGACGCTCGCTGTAGAAAAACGCAACCGCCCCGGGCAAGCTCCCGGGACGGTTCCGTGACTCCTTCCACACTTGGTGGATGAGTAAGCAGCTTCGGAAGTTCTTCGGTTCCGACTGGTTAATGATAGTGTAGAACGCCTTCCGCGTCAAGGTCGCCGCAGCCCTATCTCACACACCAGCAAACATTTACGGATGTTTCCATCCGGATGAGACACGCCAGAGGTAGGCGACCAGGACGACGGCTCTCATCCCGTGAGCCGCTCCCCGTCCGCCGAGGCAGCCGTTACGGGGCGGTGGCGGTCGCTCCCGGCCAGGCGCACCGAGTCGAGCATCTCCTGGGGAGACGCATGATCGGTGGGCGGTTCGCGGCGGTGGTTTGACGGTGGGGTGCGGACAGCCATAATAGGCGTTCGGGCGTTCGAACAACCAGGGACTATCGTGCGGCCGAGGCTGGGGATCCCTCACCCGAAAAAACAGATGAGACAAACTGCCGTCTCATCTGTTTTTTCGACCTCTCCCAAACCACGTGGGAGAGGTTAACTGCAACGCTGCAACAGCGGATTAGGCGACTCACAGCAGAAGAGGCTGGTACGCGTAGCCACGAGCGAAGCGAGCCCGTAGTGCACCCTCTCCCGTAGTTTGGGAGAGGGTCGGTTCGGGCGGACACACCATGGCCAACTGTGCACCGAGAACCGATCCGCCCGAACCGGGGTGAGGGGCTCCGCCGAGGTCGGGAGGTGGACCGGCGTTACGACGCCATGGGCGGGCGGTAGATCCACCCTTCGAGCGCCAGTGCCTCGGGGGTGACGCGGGCGAGGCGGCGGGGCTGGTCGAGGTCGTTGCGGCAGAGGAAGGCGACCAGGGCGGCGATGCAGGCGTCGCGCGCGTCCTCGAGGGTGCAGGCGCACGCCTCCATGGAGGGGTGCGCGAAGGTCATGAACGGGCGCAGCGCCGCCGGCCGCGCGCGGCTCTCGCCCGGGCGCGAGGGCACGCGCCCGCCGCGGATCCCCAGCTCCTTCGCCGCGCCGGCGGGATAGACCTCGATCAGCACCGTCGCGGCGCCGTCCACGGGCGCCTGGGGGAGGATGGATACCGTGGCCTCGTCGCGGAGCTCGTGGAGGAAGCGGAGCCCCTCCAGCGTCTGCCGGTAGAGGCGCAGGTCGAAGGGCGCCAGCGCGCCGCCGGTGTCGGTGCCGCGCAGCGCCTTGTGCAGCTCCGGCATCGCCCCGCGCACCTCGTCGGGCGGCCGGTCCGCCACCCACGCGGCGATCGCCGCCCACGTCGCCGGCCGTGCCCCCGCGATGCGCGCCGCCGCCGCGGCGGGGAGGCCGAAGGGGAAGTCGGCGCCCCAGAGGATCGCCTCGCCTTCGGCCGCGCCGGCGTGGCGCCGCCAGTGCTCGGCCACGTGCCCGCGCAGGTCCTCGCGGAAGGGGATGGGGCAGAGCGAGACGATCTCCAGCCTCTCATCGCGCTCGCGCCCCACGGCGGCCCAGAGGTTGGAGAGCGGCTCCTTCGCCCCCGAGAAGTCGATCCCGCCGAAGAAGCTGAAGTCGGTCATCCGGATGATGTTGGACGTGGCGCTGGGGTGGATCAGCCGCCGCTGAGCAGCCGCGTGCTGAGCGCCAGCTCGGTGCTGGACGCGAGATCGGCGGCGTCGGTACGCTCGGCACGGGGGATGGGCAGCGCGAGCTCGCCGGCCGGGGTGAGCCAGGAACGGAAGGGCTCGAAGGCACGCAGGTCGGCCGCGGCGAGCACCAGCTTCACGCGGAACCACCGCCCTCGCACCACGACCCGGCGGAGCGCGGCGAGCGGAATATGCACCACCTGCACGTCGGTTTCAGTCGGAGGGAGCGCCCACTTCTGCGGCTGGGTCGTCTTCTCCCGGTACTGCAGCACCAGCCCGTCTTCGTCCATCCCAATCAGCCCGTTCACCTCGATGACGAGGTAGGCGTAGGGTCTGCGCTGGTACTCGGCGCGGCTGAGCCGGAAGGGGATCGTAAGCATGGCGCGTGAACCTGACGACCTGCGCGGAATCGGGCAAGCTGGAGTGCGGAAGCCGACCCTTCGCACCGGCGCCGGCTGGGTGCCGGGCGGATAAATCCGCAGCAACAACTACACGAAGTCCGCCTGCGCGGACTCCCGCCTGTCGTGTCGCCGCGGCCGCGGGGCACGCGACTGGGTCGGTGGCAGCAGAGGCCCACTGACCTCGGCCGAGATGAAACCGTCGCGTGCCCCAGGATCAAGGCGGCACCGCGGCTGGTAGTCCGCGAAGGCAGACTTCCGTGTTTTTGTTGCAGCGGTTTCAACCACCCTGCTCCCCCTCGATACCGAGCTGCTTCGCGAGAGAGTCGGGGTCGGTGACGGGCTGCTGGCAGGCGAGGCGCTCACAGACGTACGCCGTCGCCCGGCCGCCCTGCGCGGTGCGGCCTTCGAGGAGGGGGATGAGCCGCGCCGCGTCGTCCGGCGTGTCGGGGGCGCGGAAGGCGAGGACCGTGTTGGGGAGGTACGCCCGCGACACGGTGCGGACGAGCGCCTTCGTCTCATCCATCGCGGGGTCGCCGACGATGGCGACCTCCATCAGGGTCGAAAGCGCGAAGTCGAGCGCGTTCAGCAGGTGGCCGAAGCCGGCGGGGATGCGCGCCATCAGCTCCATCGACCCGGCGAGGGCGCGCTCGGCTACCGCGCGGTAGCGGGACTCGCCGGTCAGCTCGGCCAGGCGCAGCAGCGCCATCACCGCCGCGGAGCTGCCGGAGGGGGTCGCATTGTCGAAGACGTCGCGCGGGCGCACCACCAGCTCCTCGGCGTCGTTCGCGGTGTCGTAGAACACGCCGGCATCCTCGTCCCAGAAGCGCGCCAGCATCTCGTCGGCCAGGGAGCGCGCCTCGCGCACCCAGCGCACGTCCCAGTCGGCCTCGTAGAGCGCGACCAGCGCGTCGGCGAGCAGGGCGTAGTCTTCCAGGAAGGCGGGGATCTTCGCCCGGCCCTCCTTGTACGTGCGCATCAGCCGGCCGCCGGGGCGGAGCGCGCCGAGCAGGAGATCGGCGCAGCGCGCCGCGGCCTCGCGCCAGTCGTCGCGCTCCAGCACGCGCGCCGCCTCGGCGAAGGCGTGCAGCATCATCGCGTTCCACGAGGTGAGCACCTTGTCGTCCAGCCCCGGCCAGACGCGCTGCGCCCTTACCTCGTACAGCACCTCGCGCCCGCGCTCCACCGCCGCGCGCAGCCGCTCCGGCCCCACCCCCTCGGCCGCGGCGACGGCCTCCAGCGGGCGGGCGGTGTGCAGGATGTTCTTCCCCTCGAAGTTGCCGCCCTCGCTCACGTCGTAGTAGCGGCGGAAGAGCCGGCCGTCCTCCGCGCCGAGGAGGGCGTCGACCTCGTCCACCGTCCACAGGTAGAACTTCCCCTCCTCGCCCTCGCTGTCGGCGTCGAGCGCGCTGTAGAAGCCGCCCTCGGGCGAGGTCATCTCGCGCGTCACCCACCCCAGCGTCTCCTCCACCACGCGCCGGTGCTCCACGTCGCCCGTCGCCTGCCAGGCGTGGAGGTACGCGCGGGCGAGAAGGGCGTTGTCGTACAGCATCTTCTCGAAGTGCGGCACCAGCCACTGCGCGTCGGTGCTGTAGCGCGCGAAGCCGCCACCCACGTGGTCGTACATCCCTCCCTCGGCCATCCGCCGCAGCGTGAGCACGGCCATCTCCAGCGCCCCGGCGGTCCCGGCGCGCTTCCAGTGGCGCAGCAGGAGCTCCAGCACCATCGGCTGCGGGAACTTGGGCGCCGCGCCGAATCCTCCCCAGCGCGGGTCGAAGCGCCGGGCCAGCTCGGCGTACGCGCGGTCGAGCACCGCCGGGTCGAGCGCCGAGGCGGCGGGAAGCACGGCGGCGTTCTGGCGCAGCAGCTCGCGCAGCTCGCCGGCGCTGTGGTCCACGTCGGCGCGGCGCTCGCGCCAGGCCTCGGCCACGGCCAGGAGCACCTGGCGGAACGAGGGCATCCCGTAGCGCGGCTGGGGCGGGTAGTAGGTGCCGCCGTAGAAGGGCGCGCCCTCCGGGGTGACGAAGACCGTCATCGGCCACCCGCCGTGCCCGGTCATCTGCTGCACGGCGGTCATGTAGATGGAATCGACGTCGGGGCGCTCCTCACGGTCCACCTTCACGCAGACGAAGTGCTGGTTCATCAGCGCCGCGGTGCCCTCGTCCTCGAACGACTCGCGCTCCATCACGTGGCACCAGTGGCAAGCGGAGTAGCCCACGGAGAGGAGGATCGGCCGGTCTTCGGCGCGCGCACGCTCCAGCGCCTCGGGGCCCCAGGGGTACCAGTCCACCGGGTTGTGGGCGTGCTGCAGCAGGTAGGGGCTGGTCTCGCCGGCGAGTCGGTTGGGCATCGGGAACGGGTCCGGGGGATGGGATTCGGCGCGTCCCCGCGGCACACCGCACAACCTCTGCCGGAGCGACGCGCAGGCTGCCTCGGGCGACGGGTTGGAAAGGCGACGGGTTGGAAAGGCGACGGGTTGGAAAGGCGACGGGTTGGAAACCCGCCGCTGGAACGGCACGAAGTCCGCCTTCGCGGACTATTCCACGGGCGCGGCGCGGAGGGCAGCCATCAAGGTGAACGTAATGGCAGCGCTCCGGCACGGCTCATGCTACGCAAGCCGTTGATCAACCCGAACTTAACACGGAGGGTGAGATGGCGAGGGAACGCGAGCTGATCGAGCCGCACAAGGGGGACAAGCGCTTCGTCCGGCGCGACGCGCAGGGCCGCTTCACCAGCGACCAGGTGGACGTGGGCCGCTCGCTGGCCGCCGACCGCCGGCAGCACTCCGCCACCAAGGCCAAGCGCGGCCAGGGCGACCGCGGCGACCACTGAGCGACCGGCCGGAGCTCACGCGGAGACGCGGAGACGCAGAGGGACTCGTGGTCCCTCTGCGCCTCCGTGTGTTCTGCGCGCCGCGGGTCAGCGCCCTCTCCGGCTCGCTTAGGCTCGCCACCTCTCCCGTTCCGGGAGAGGTTGAATGCCCCGCCGCCTGCGCCGACCGAACCGGTCTCGCTACGATCGCCTCCGCAACTTCGGTCGCAGGCCGCACCACTGTTGCGTCCACTCCCTCTCCCGGTACGGGAGAGGGAATTGCGCTCTAAAGGCGCAGGGGAGAGGGCGCCGCGGCCGCGGATGCGCCCCGGAGCCGGTCTTCGGCGGACTTCGGGACCTACCGCCGCCGTCGCCGGCGGCTGCCGCAGGTGCCCCGCAGCCGCTTCGCCGCCGCGGCCTCGGGAAGGAGCTCGTGCGCGCGCTGAGCGGCGGCGCGGCGCACGGCGCAGGGGGCGGAGCTGCGCGCCAGCTTGAGCTGGATGCGGTAGCTGCCGGGGTCCAGCCGCGCCGCCCGCTCCACCTCGGCCACCCGGTTGGCCGACGCGTAGACGCCCATCGCCAGCACCTGCGCGGCGCTCTTCACCGTGAACGCGCCGAACACCGCCACCGCGAGCAGCATCCCCAGCGCCCGCAGCGGCACGGGGACGGCCTTGTCCCACCGCCCCGGCTCGTCGGCGGAGAGCACACCGAGCGCGGACCAGATCAGCAGCGAGGGGAGGCCGAGGAGGAGCACGGCGTCGAAGGCGCCCACCACCAGCGCGCCCGCCACCATCGCCGCCAGCGCGAGCGCCGCCAGCCCCTCGTCGGCGTCGCGGGCGGCGCGCATCCGGTGCAGCGCCGCGACCGCGAGCCCGGCGAAGGCGAGCAGCAGCATCGCCCCCGCGGCGATCCCCCGCTCGGAGAAGAACGCCACCCAGTCGCTGCTCGGCCACGGGTTCGACGTGACCCCCGCCTCGCCGTCGCTCATCGACGGGTCGCTGGCGCGCGCGTAGCGAGGGTAGCGCACGGGCCAGTTCCCCGGCCCCACGCCCAGCAGCGGGTGCGCGGCGGCCATCTTCGCCGTGTTCTTCCACTGCAGCAGCCGGCCGCGCCCGCTCCCCTCCTTCGCGTTCACCAGCCCCTGCGCGGTCTCGGCGTAGGGGTTCGAGCTGGTCCAGTGCAGCGTGTTGGGGAGCACGATCACCGCCGCCGCGCCCCCCGCGGCCGAGGCGAGCAGGAGGAGGAGGCGCATCCAGTGGCGGACGCTGCGCCGCGCCGGGGGCACCAGCAGCCAGCCCACCAGGAAGACGGCGAGCACCGCCGCCACCCCCAGCCACGCCGCGCGCGAGCGGGTGAGCACCAGCGTTCCCGCCACCGCCGCCACGCCGAGCGCGCCGAGCAGCGTCCCCAGGAAGCGGTACGCGCGCAGGGCGCAGAGGAAGAGCACGGGAAGGCCGAAGGCGCAGAGGTGCGCCACGAAGTTGCGGTTCCCCAGCGTGCCGCCGGGCGCGCGGTTGAGCGAGAAGAGGTCGGTGCGCACCCCGTACGTCTGCGCCAGCGAGGTCGCGGCGCCGATCACCACCGCGGCGGCGATCGCCGCCAGCAGCGGCCGCGCCAGCCCCGCGCGGCCCACCGAGCGCGCGCACCAGAACACCGCGATCCCCGACGCGCTCACCGCGAGGGCGCGCACGCCGGCCCATCGGTTCTGCGCCAGGAAGGCGGAAGCCGCGGAGAGGAGGAGGAAGCCGCCCAGCAGCAGGTCCACGCGGCTGACCTGCGCGCGCCGCGCGGCGCCCAGGCAGAGCACCGCCGCCAGCAGCGCCGCCAGGTGCAGCACCAGCTCCTTGGGAACGAAGAAGCGGTCCAACTCGAAGACCTTGTACGTCGCCGCCGCCAGCGCCGCCACCACGCACGCGGCCTGGAGCACCCGCAGCGCCAGCCGCTGCGCGGGCGAGGCGGCGACGGGGCGGCCGTGCTCGTCGGCGCGCGCGAGGCGGCCGAGCGGTGCGGTGCGGGCGGGGTAGGTGTCCATGCGCGAGAGCGTAGCGCGCGCAAACGCGTATGTCCAGCCTTGCAAAAGCCCTCACGCAGAGACGCGGAGACGCGGAGAGGCCGCGGCGGTTCTCTCTCCGCGCCTCCGCGTCTCCGCGTAATACCATTTCTGTTATGCATTCTGCCAACGGAATGGACTCACACGGAGTCAACGGAGTCAACGGAGGAACTGCCTGGCTTACTCCGTTGACTCCGTTGACTCCGTGTGAGACCCATCTGTGCTGGTCTCTACGAATGCACAGTCATTTGGCAGAGATGGTACGAGGTGCTTTCACCCGGCCTGGTTCACGGAGCGGTCGAGGACGAGCCGCGTGGCCAGGCGGTAGTCGCGGTTCAGGTTGTGGCCGGCGTCGATCATCACGCACTCGGCCAGACCGGGGGGAAGGGAGGGGGCGAGGGCCGACTCGTCCGCGGTGCCGTTCACGCAGAGGATCGGCATCCCCTCCAGCGCCTGCAGCTCCGGGAGGAGGGGGACGTCGCCGGGACGCTCGTGGTGGCCCAGGAGGTCCGACCAGCGGAAGCGGAAGCTCGTCGTCCGCGCGGGGGAGAAGAGGGCGAGGAGGTCGACGCGGCTACGCAGGTCGTCCGGGAGGCGGCGGACGACGAAGGGGAGGAGGTCGGCGCCGCGGGAGAGGCCCACGAGCACGAGCCGGTCCTGGTCCCACGCCTTCAGGTAGTGGCGCAGCACCGCCTCCACGTGGCGCGCCACCACCGACGGCGGGCGGCGGCGCAGCAGGTAGGTGCGCGCCTTCAATCCCACGCACCCGATGCCGTGCCGCGCCAGCTCGCGGGCCAGGGCGCGCACCAGGATCGCCCAGTTCCCATCCCCCGTGAACACGAAGGCGAGGGTGCGCCCCGGCCGCGGCGCGCGCTCCTCCACCAGCGGCAGGCGGCGCAGCCGGGCCGGCCGGGTGCGCGGGTAACGCGGCCAGAGGACGTTGCGGGCAGGCTTCAGCAGGCGCGCGAGCTTCAACCGGGACCCCTCCACCCGGGGTGGACGCGATCATCGGAGTGCTGGAAGGCATGCTCCATACCAGCTTCACCCCCGGCGGCGGCAGCAGGAACTTGCAACCGCGGGAACGGCGCGACCGTATTGTCGACCGAGACAGGAGAGGAATAGGTGTGGACGAAGCCGCAGATGCAGCATACATTTATGCCTCCTCGGCCAGCCGGGGCGGCGGCGTCCGCCCGCGGCAGGCGACTCCAGGCTGTTCCCATCATCCCTCCACCCGAAGCGCGGCGGCCGCAACCCGGCCGGACGCGCGGGCCGCACGAGCTCCCATGGCCGGAATCATCGACAAGCTCAAGGACGTCAGCAAGGACGCGCTGGGCACCTTCGTCGTGCTCGACGAAGAAGAGGAGGGCGGCGACCAGACCGCCCCCGCGCCCCCGCGTCCCGCCGCCGCCACGGCCGCCCCCTCTGCCGCCGGCGCCGCGCCGGCGCCGGCCGGGATCCCCGCCGGCGAGGTGGACCCCGAGTTCGTGGCGCAGCTCAAGGCGGCGGTCGACGCCTGCCCCTCGAAGGCGCTGCCGCAGTTCCGCGCCCTCTTCGAAGCGCTCGCGGCGGTGGGCGACCCCGGCACCCGCACCCAGCTCGCCCTCTCGGCCGCGCAGGCCAGCCATGGCTTCGGCGCCGCGCAGGTGGCCGGCGCCATCGACGACCGGCTCAAGGTGCTGGCCGGCGAGAAGGCCGCCTTCGAGCAGGCGGTGAAGGAGGAGACGGAGCAGTCGGTGGGCGCCAGGCAGGCGCAGATCGAGAAGACCCGCGCCGAGATCACCAAGAAGATCGAAGAGATCAAGGCGCTCGAGGGCAAGGCCGCCGAGCTGGAGAAGGGCGTGGCCGAGGCGCGCGAGGCGATCGACGCCAACGCCGCCCGCTTCGCCGCCAGCTACGCCGTGGTCGAGGCCGAGCTCGCCGGCGAGCGGGCCCGGCTCGCGCCCTTCATCACCCCCGCGAAGTAGGCGAACCGATGGAGACCTCCGCATCGCAGACCCCCAAGCCCCACCGCACCTTCTGGCAGCGCCCGGAAGGGAAGGTGGGCGGGGGGATCGTGGCCGGGATCGGCGTCGCCCTGGCGTACGCGTTCATGAAGGCGCTCCCCACGCTCATCCAGCTCGCCGAGAACACGCTCTACCTGGCGGGGCTGGTGGGCATGCTGGCGCTGATCTACTTCACCGTGTTCGTCTGGGACCGCCCGCGCACCCTCCTCTTCTACGGGCTGCAGATGATCAGCCGGTGGGTCACCGGGAACTTCGTGGAGCTGGACCCGGTGGCGATCCTGAAGAGCTTCGTGCGCCAGATGGAGAAGCGCCGCGAGGTGATCCGCGACCGCCTCGGGCGCATCGTGGGGGTGCGCCGGATGGTCGAGGCGAAGATCGCCAAGAGCGAGAAGGAGCGGCAGGACGCGCTGCGCCTGGCCAAGGCCGCGCAGGGGCAGGGCGACGAGGACGGGCTGAACGCCCACGCCGAGATCGCCGCCCGCCGCGCCCGCGACATCGAGGAGTACCGCTCGATGAAGGACCAGATGACCAACATCGAGAAGCTCCTGCAGCGGGTGCTGCGCCGCGCCGACTACCACATCCAGACGGCGAACGACGAGGCCAACCAGCTCGCCGACAAGCACACCATCACCGGCGCCGTGGCGAGCGCCACCGCGGCCGCGCAGGGGATCTTCGGCGACACCGACCTGGCCGAGGTGCGCGACATGGCCGCCGAGCGCATCCGCGACGACTACGAGAAGCGGCTGGGCGAGCTGCAGACGCTGATCGACCTGACCGACTTCGACCACGCCGTCGACCTCAGCCAGATGGCCTTCCGCCAGGAGGGGCTCACCCAGCTCGCCGAGGCGGAGAAGAAGGTCTCGGCCGCCGAGGCCGCGGACCCCGCCGTCTCCGCCAGCGCCCGCGCCGCGTCGCTGCTGGCCGCCGCCGAGGGGAAGGCGCCCCCGGCCGACGCGGGCGGCGGCGGCGGCGCGCCCGCCGCCACCCCGGAGAGCCGCTGGCGCGGCAAGCTCCGCCGCCCGTCCTGAGCTCTGAGGGCGCCGCGCCACCGAACCCGAACCCATCCATCCTTCCATGCAACTGACTTCGACCGGCCGGAAGACCGTCCGCATTCTGGGCGGGCTGATCGTGATCGTGGGCCTGGGGCTGGGGCTCAAGTACGCCGCCTCCCACGGCTACGGCCGCAAGATCATGGGCGCCCTGGTGCCGCAGAAGGTGCAGGGGCTCCCCAACACCCCCGACAACGCCTTCACCCAGGGCGGCGACGTGGCGTTCGCCGGGCTCCCCTCGAGCGACCCGGCGTCGCTCCCCGGCGCCCCCGAGGTGCGCATCAACTTCTGGGCGTGGAACGCCCAGATGGGGTGCCTCTACAGCAACGGCGGCCCGGTGACCACCGGGGGGTCGCTGATGGAGAAGCAGGGGATCAAGGTCCGCATCGAGCGGCAGGACGACAACACCCAGCTCATGGCGCAGCTCACCGCGCTGGCCAAGGGGCTGCACGACGGGCAGGCGCAGCCCGCCAGCGGCGTGCACTTCATCGGCATCATGGGCGACGGCTCGGGGGCCTTCCTGGCCGCGCTCAACCAGCAGCTCATCGAGAGCTTCGGGCCGGACTACCGCGCCGAGATCGTGGGGAGCTGCGGCTACTCGCGCGGCGAGGACAAGCTGATGGGGCCGCAGAAGTGGCGCGACAACCCGCAGACCATGCGGGGCGCGCTGGTGGCCGGGGTGCTGCGCGACGGCGACTGGAACATCGCCCAGCGCTTCATGGGCGACAACAACCTCCCCAACAACCCCGACGAGACCACCTACGACCCCGAGGCGGTGAACTGGGTGAACACCTCGAGCTACGTGGAGGCGGCCGAGAAGTACGTGGCCAACTACTGCGAGGACCGCCGGGTGGTGAGCAAGGGGAAGGCGACGGGCGAGACGCGCCGCGTCTGCATCGACGGCATCGTGACCTGGACACCCGCCGACGTGACCGCGGCCCGCGAGCGCGGCGGGATCGTGAGCGTGGTCTCCACCAAGGAGTACACCTCGCAGATGCCGCACGTGATCATCGGCATCCACCAGTGGAACCAGCAGAACCGCGCCACGGTGGAGAAGATGCTCACCGCCTTCACCCAGGGCGGCGACCAGGTGCTGCACCACCCGCAGGCGCTCAGGCGCGCGGCCGAGATCAGCCAGCAGATCTACCGCGAGAACGGCGCCGACGCGGCCTACTGGGAGAAGTACTACCGCGGCGTGACCGAGCCCGACAAGACGGGGACGCCGGTGGAGCTGGGCGGGAGCAAGGCGAACAACCTGGCCGACAACCTGGTGCTCTTCGGCCTGGCGCCGGGGACCACCCCCGAGACCAGCCGCTTCCGCGCCACCTACACCGTGTTCGGCGACATCGTGAAGCAGCAGTACCCGCAGCTGGTGCCGCACATCCCGCCGCTCGACTCGATCCTCGACACGAGCTACCTGCAGGCGGTGGCGCAGCGCTCGGGCGGCGCGGCCACGGTGGTGGGGCGCGACTCGACGCAGTCCACCACCGTTGCCGGAACCACGGGGCGCGTGCTGGGGCGGAAGAACTACTCCATCACCTTCGCCTCCGGCCAGGCGACCTTCACCCCGCAGGGCGAGCAGGCGCTGGAGGAGCTCTTCAACGTGCTCTCCATCAACTCGCTCCCGGTGGAGATCCACGGCCACACCGACAACGTGGGCGACCCGGCCGCCAACCAGCAGCTCTCGGAAGACCGGGCGCTGGCGGTGAAGCAGTGGCTGGAGCAGCGCTCGGCCAGCACCTTCCCGCCGGGACGCCTGCGCATCTTCGCGCACGGCTCCACCCAGCCGATCCAGTCCAACCGGACGCCCGAGGGGAAGGCGGCCAACCGCCGCGTGGAGATCGTGATCGGCACCACCGGCTGAGCACCGGCCCGGCACGCGCCGGAGCGCGGAGGACGTCCCCGTCCTCCGCGCTCCGGCGCGCTTCGTCCCCCATCGCGACCGTCGCATCCTCCGACAGAACGACCCGATGCCCGCACTCGGTCCCGCGCTCCGCCCCAACCAGTGGGTCCCCCGCCCCACCTACGTCGCCATGGCCGCCGCCTGGGCGGTGCTGGTGATGGTCCTCTGGGTGGTGGGCCCCGGCTTCTTCCCCACCCCGGCGCGGGTCTTCGCGGCGCTGAGCACGCTCGTCTCCGAGGGCGGCCTGCTGGGCGAGCTGCTCACCTCGCTCACCCTCTTCGCCGAGGCGCTCGTCATCGCCTCGCTGCTCTCGATGGTGCTGGCGTACGTGAGCGTGGTCCCCGCGCTCCGGCCGATCATCGGCGCGCTCACCAAGGCGCGCTTCCTGAGCCTGGTGGGGCTCACCTTCGTCTTCACCATGCTCTTCGGCGGAGGGCACCCGCTCAAGCTGTCGCTGCTCGTCTTCGGCATCTCGGCCTTCCTGCTCACCTCGATGATGGACGTGGTGCAGGCGGTGCCCACCGAGAAGCTGGACCACGCGCGCACCCTGCGCATGGGCGACTGGCGGGTGGTGTGGGAGGTGGTGATCCTGGGGCAGATGGGCCTGGCCCTCGACGCGATCCGGCAGAATGCCGCGATCGGGTGGATGATGCTCACCATGGTGGAGGGGATCGCGCGCAGCGAGGGAGGGATCGGCGCGCTGCTGATCGACCAGAACAAGCACTTCCACCTGGCGGGGATCATCGCCATCCAGGTGGTGTTCCTGGTCGCCGGCTTCTTCCAGGACGCGTTCCTGGCCTGGCTCAAGGGCGTGCTGGTGCCCTTCGCCTCGCTCACCACCGCGCGCGGCTGAGGCGGGCGGCCATGAGCACGCACGCATTCGAGCGCAAGGGCGTCCTCCTCGACATCCAGGGGGTGAGCATCACCCGCGGCGGCGTCCAGGTGCTGCGCGACGTGAACGCGCAGATCCGCGACGTGGTGCGCCCCGGGATGAGCCAGGGGCAGATCGTGGGGCTGCTGGGGCCGTCGGGCGTCGGCAAGACCACGCTCTTCAAGATCCTGGCGGGGCTGCTCAAGCCCGACACGGGCACGGTGAAGATCGGCGCCGAGGGGCGGCCGGCGGAGCCCGGGCTGGTGGGGGTGGTGGCGCAGAACTACATCCTCTTCGAGCACCGCTCGGTGCTCGGCAACCTGACCATCGCCGCGCGCCAGGCGGGGATGAGCGCGGCCGACGCGAAGGCGGCGGCGCTGCGCTACCTGGAGCGCTTCGGGCTGGCGGAGCACGCGGAGAAGTTCCCGATCCAGCTCTCCGGCGGGCAGCGCCAGCGCATCGCCATTGCCCAGCAGCTCCTCTGCAGCGAGCACTACCTGGTGATGGACGAGCCCTTCAGCGGGCTCGACGTGGTCCAGCAGGAGAACGTGCAGAGGCTGGTGCAGGAGGTGAGCGCCGGGAACGAGGAGAGCACGATCATCATCGTGACCCACGACGTGAGCGCGGCGGTGGCGGTGGCCGACACCATCTGGCTGATGGGGCGCGAGCGCGACCCGGCCGGGAACATCGTCCCCGGCGCGCGCATCGTGGAGGAGATCGACCTGCTGGCGCGCGACCTCTGCTGGCACCCCGACATCCGCCAGCGCCCGGAGTACCTGAAGCTGGTGAACGAGGTCAAGGACCGCTTCCACACCCTCTGAGGCGTTCGCATCGCTAACGGCGACAAAGAGATACGCCGGCTTGCGGAACATTCGGCCGGCTCCGGGGGATCAGGCGCGCACGCCCTTTCGAGCCGGCCTTTCCGAAACGCCCAGCCCCACTCGTCAGCAGTACCGCTCATCCCATGAAGCACGCAGAGACCGCCCTCTGGACGCGGGTGGCCGAGGCCACGCGTCCCCTGCAGCCCCCCGAGACCGACCGCCGCGTGGTGCTGGACCGCGTGGTCCGCGCCGTGGAAGACGCGCGCGCGGCCGGCCTCGCCACGGCCGAGATGAGCCACGTGCGCGGCCTGGCGCTCACCGCGCTCTCCAGCGGCGAGCGCGGCGCCATCATCTCCGCCATGGCGCGGATCTACAGCACCTCCCTGGTCGAGCGCGCGAAGCTTACCGTCTGAACAGCAGTTCTCACGCAGAGACGCGGAGACGCAGGGAGAGCCACGGCGCCCTCTCTGCGTCTCCGTGTCTCTGCGTGACGCTTTCAGTCCTGGCGGATCTGCCGCTGCCAGGCCTCGAACTCGCTGGGGAGCAGGTGGTAGCGCCGCAGCGACCCCTCGTGCAGGTCCAGCAGCTCGGCGCGCGCGGCGTCGACGAACCGCGGGAGGTCGTCAGGGCCGATCCCGCGCTCCGCGCCCCACGCCTCCAGCTCCGACGCGTCGGGGAGCACCTTCCGCTGTACCATGTCGCGCACCACCACGCGCAGCTGCTCGCGGTAGGCGAGGCGGAAGGGGTCGGGCTTGCCGAACGCCTCGCGCACCACCGCGTACTGGGCGCACGAGCGCTCGTAGGCCCAGACGAACACGTCGCGGAGCAGCTCGACGCGCCGCAGCTCGTAGACGCCGAGGGTGCCGTCGACGTACGCACCCTCGGGCACATCGACGAACGAGAGCGGGCAGAGGTTCGCCTTGATGAGCGGCAGGTTCGCACCGAGGCGCGACGTACGCTTGTTCACGTCGATGAACGGCTGCAGGTAGGGCAGGTGCACCATCACGAAGAACGCCTGCTCGAACGGATCGGGGATCCGCCCCGCCTTCTCCAGGATCAGGTCGAACTGCTCCTCCACCTTCTGCGGGATGCCGAGCGGCATGTATGTGGTGCCGCCAATCCCCACGAGCTGCCGGCGCAGCCCGCCCTCGTTGCGGCGGTCGCCCACCAGGTTCTCCGAGAGCGCGGCGTGCAGGCCGAAGAAGGTCCAGCGGTTGAACCCCACGTCCTCCGCCTGCTCCACCAGCAGCTCGATGGCCGCGCGGTGGTTCAGGATCATCTGCGTCTCGACGATGTCCTTCCCCTCGGGCTCGCGCCCCCAGCGCAGCAGCTCCTTGGTGTCGAGCCGCGTGTAGGTGTTCCCCTCCAGCCGGCTCGATGCCCAGGAGAGGTCGAGCAGGAGCTGCTCGTAGATCTGCCGCGCGTACGTCCCGGCGGGGCGCTCCGCCACTTCCGTGCGTCCCAGCTCGTGCAGCCGCGCGCGGGTCGCCTCGGGCAGGTACCACGTCACCCCCGGCTCGTAGCGTTCCAGGAACTCCGGGTCGTATCCCACCGGCGTCCGCGCCGAGATGTGCCGGCGCACCAGCGCGCGCACTTCCTCTCCCTCGGCAGAGAGCGGGATGTACGGCTCGGGACGTCCGGAGGGTTCCGGCGCCTGGCTCGGCCCGGCATCGGCAGCCTCCACTCGCTCCGCCGGCCGCGGGATCCCCGGGCTCAGGGTGACCCCCAGCGGCCGGTACTGCGTCGCGCGGGCAGACCCCTCGATCCCGACACGCCCCTCCGCCACGAGCTGCGTCAGGCGGCGCAGCATGGTCCGACGCGCCAGCCGCTCGCCGGTGCCGCGGGCGTACTCGCCGATCATCTCCGGCAGCGACATTCCCCCGGGATGCGTCTGGAGCAGCCGGTCGATGGCCGCGAGCTGGCGGGCGATCTCGGCGTTCGTGAGGGAGGGCATCTTCGTTCAGTTGCTTACGCGGGTGGAGAATCGCGCCACAAGATCGTAGAATCGCGCCACAAAACCGTGAATCGCGCCACAAGATCGTAGAATCGCGCCACAAAAACAAGTATCTGGCCATAAGATCGTAGTCACGCCACAAAACGCGATATCTGGCCACGCTGTCGTCGAATCGCGCCACAAAACCTCTCCCGCGTCTCCGCGTTGGGAAGCCGACTGGACGTAGAGAGTTTGTAGAGGATAGCTTCGGAGGGATGATCATCCTCACGCTCGCGCTCACGCTGGCTCAGCAACCGATCGCCGCGCCTCTGCCGGAGGTGCTGGTGGACCGGCGGCTGGCGGAGAGCGTGGCGCTCGGGGTAGGCGACACCGTGCGCGTGCGGACGCTGGCCGGGCGCGAGGCGCCGCGCCCGTTCGTGGTGGCCGGGGTGTTCGAGCGCGAGGCGGACCCCAACCGCATCTCGCGCAACGAGATGGAGCTGCGCTTCCACCTGCCGGACCTGGAGGCGCTCCTCGGCCGGCCCGACCGGGTGGACCGCTTCTCCCTGGTGCTGCGGCGCGGCACGGCGCCGGACCCGGCGGCGCGGTGGGTGGAGGCGGTGGCGTTCGGCACGCGCGCGTACGGGAGCGCGGCGCTGGCGGACCAGACCAGCGCCACCTTCCGCGTGATCTCGCGCTTCCACGACGCCATCGGGATCGTCACCATCCTGGCGAGCGCCATCTTCCTCCTCTGCGTGATGATCATCCGCGTGGACGAGCGGCGCCGCGATATGGGCGTGCTGCGGCTGATCGGGGTGAGCCGCGCCACCGTCTTCCGCGCCATCATGCTCGAGGCCGTCGTCATCGCGATCGTCGGGAGCGCGGTGGGGGCTGGGCTGGGGCTGGTGGCCGCGCGGATCGTGAACGCGCACTACGCACGGGTCTACGACACCACGCTCCGCTTCGCGCTGGTCACCCCGCGCATCGTGCTCCTCGCGGCGCTGCTGGGGCTGGCGCTCGGGGTGGGGGCGGGGGTGCTGGCGGCGTGGCGCGTGGTGGCGGTGCCGCCGCAGAAGCTGGGGGAGCGGTGATCGTATCCGCCTTCCTGAAGTCGCTCTTCCGCCGCCGCGGGCGTACCCTGCTGGCGCTCTCCGGCATCGCCGTCTCGGCCGCGCTGCTGCTGGACATGACCATGCTCGCCTCGGGGCTCACGGTGAGCTTCGGCGAGCTGCTGGGAGTGAGCGGCTACACGCTCCGCATCACCCCGAAGGGCATCCTCCCCTTCGACAGCGAGGCGGCGATCGAGGACGGCGCCGGCGCGGCGCGGCGGATCGCGGCCGTGCCCGGCGTGCGCGCGGTGGCGCCGGTGCTGGGCGCGCGCTTCCGCGTGGTGCGCGGCGACAGCGCGGGGCCGCCGCTCTTCACCGTGGGGATCGATCCCGCGGCGGAGTTCCTCTACCGGCTCACCAGCGGGCGCCAGCCGGAGCCGGGGGAGCTGGTCGTCTCCGTTCCCATGGCGCGCGACCTGGGGCTCCGGCCGGGGGACGAGGTGGCGCTGGCGGGGGAGCTGGACGTGACGCTGGGGCGGGCGCGGGCCACGCGGCGCTTCCGGGTGAGCGGCGTGGGCGACTTCCTGTACGATTACGCGGGCGAGCACTCGCTGGCGATGACGCTGGCCGACGCGCAGGCCGCCACCGGCCGCGCCGGCCACGTCTCCCTCTTCGGCGTGGCGACGGAGGAGGGGGTGGACGACGCCGGGGTGGCGCGCCGCATCGCCGCGGCGGTGCCGGAGGTGTCGGCGTACTCCACCCGCGAGCTGATGGGGGAGATGGACAAGCGGCTCCTCTACTTCAAGCAGCTCGCGACCATCCTGGGGAGCGTGGCGATGGTGGTCACGGCGCTGCTGGTGTCGACCATCATCACCATCGGGGTGCGCGAGCGCTTCGGCGAGATCGCCACGCTGCGGGCGATCGGGGTGGGCAGGCGGCGCGTGCTGCTGGCCGTCGTCACCGAGGGGCTGGCGCTGGCGGGGCTCGGGTGCGTGATCGGGCTGCCGCTGGGGCTGTGGATGGCGGGGCGGCTGGACCGCATCCTCCTCTCCTTCCCCGGCATCCCCGCGCGGATCTCCTTCTTCGCCTGGGAGCCGGGGCGCGTGGTGCTCGCGCTGGGGCTGGTGATCGCGATCGGCGCGGCCGCCGGCTGCATCCCCGGCCTCGCCGCCGTGCGCGCACCGCTGGCGCAGGCGCTGCGCGAGGAGGCGGAGTGATGCCGGACGCTGGAAAGGAACGGGTCTCACGCAGAGACGCGGAGGCGCAGAGAGCCGCGGCGACCGGGAACGTGATCGAGGCGCGGGGGATCACCCGCGAGTATCCCTACCAGGGCGACTCCGTGCACGCGCTGCGCGGGGTGGAGCTGGACGTGGCGCGCGGCGAGCTGGTGGCGGTCGTCGGCCCCTCGGGGTGCGGGAAGAGCTCGCTGCTGAACATCCTGGCCGGCATCGACGCGCCCACCTCGGGGCGGGTGGCGCTGCTGGGGACGGACCTCTACGCGCTGGGCGAGGGGGCGCGCTCGGCGCTCCGGCTGCGGCGGCTGGGGTTCATCTTCCAGCGCTTCCACCTGCTGGCGGTGCTCACCGCGGCCGAGAACGTGGAGCTGCCGATGGCCGAGGCGGGGGTGCCGAAGGACGAGCGCCGCCGCCGCGCCCGCGAGCTGCTGGAGTACGTGGGCCTCGGCGCGCGCGCGGGGCACCGCCCGCCGCACCTCTCCGGCGGCGAGCAGCAGCGCGTGGCCATCGCCCGGGCGCTGGCGAACCGCCCGGAGATCCTCTTCGCCGACGAGCCCACGGGCGAGCTGGACCGCCGCACCGGCGACGAGATCATCGCCCTCTTCGAGCGGCTGAACGGCGACGGCACCACGATGGTGATCGTCACCCACGACGTCCGGGTGGCCGGGAGCGCGCGGCGGGTGGTGGAGATGGCGGACGGGCTGATCGTGGGCGGATCATGATCCTGCGCCTGGCCGCCGCCGAGCTCCGCAACCGCCCCGGGCGCGCCGCCTTCCTGCTGGCCGGGTACGCGCTCGGCGTGGCGGTGATGGTGGTGCTCCTGGCCGTGGGCGAGGCCATGCTGCGCCAAGCGCGCGACAAGCAGCTCGTGGGCGGCGGCGACCTGACCGTGGTTCCCGCCGGCGTGAGCACGGAGATGCTGCGGTCGGGCGGCACCGGCGCGCTCTTTCTGGGGATCGACCATGCGCGCTTCATCCACCGCAACCTGCTGGAGTCGCCGCGGGCGGAGGAAGAGCAGGGGATCGCCGCCGCCAGCCCCATCGTGGACGGCGCGCAGGTGGAGCTCTTCGCGGGCGGCCGGCGCTACAAGGCGGTCGCCACGGGCGAGATCCCCTCGCGCGCCCGCGCGGCCGGCGCCGGCGCGGGGCTCCTCTCGGGGCGGTGGACGGACTCCGAGGCCGACCGCCGCTGGACGGCGCCCTCGCAGGGCGAGCTGCTGCGCGAGATCGACCACTTCCACCAGCCGCGCGGCGCGGCGCTCGACTCCACCTGGGCGGAGTGGCACTACTTCAACGTGGTGCTGGGCGACGGCCGCTGGATCTACCTGACCCTCGCCGTCGGCGGCGAGGTCGGCGTCCCCGGCCGCTGGGGAGGGCGCGTGCTGCTCACCGTGCGCGAGCCCGGCGGCGCGCACCGCTCGCTCTCGGACTCCGTCGCCAGCGGCCGGGTGCGCTTCGACACCCTCTCGCCCGACCTCTCCCTCGGCGGGCTCGGGAGCGTGCGCGAGCGCGGGGGCGGGTACGACGTGGACGCGTCGGCGGGCGGCGCGCGGGTGCGGCTGCGCGTCGTTCCGGCGGCGCGGCGCTACTTCCCGCCGACGGACGTAGGTGGGTCGACGCTGATCAGCGGCTACGTGGCGCCCGCGCTCTACGCCGTGGCCGACGGCACCGTCTGCCTGCCGCGCTGCGAGGCGGTGCGGGGCGCGCAGGCGTACCACGACCACAACTGGGGCGTGTGGCGCGACGTGAGCTGGGAATGGGGATCGGCCTCGGACAGCGCCGTCTCCCTCCTCTACGGCGCCGTGCGCGGCGACTCGGCGGGGACGGACGCGACCTTCGCCTACGTGGTGGACGGGCGGGGGGTGCGCGGCGTCTACCGTCCGGGAGCGATCGACTTCGTGGAGACGCGGCCGCGGGCGGTGCCGGGCGGGTCGATCCGCGTGCCGCGGCGCTTCCGCTTCCAGGACCGCCGCCGCGGCTTCCGCGTGACCGTGGACGTCTCCGCCGCGCACGCCACCGACCAGCATCGCCCCCGCCGCCGCTGGTTCGTGCAGATGCGCGGCGTCGCGACGGTGGAGGAGGGCGGCCGGGTCATCGGGCGCCTCCCCGGCTTCTTCGAGACGTACGTGGACTAGAAGACAGGGCAGGTCATACCGCATAGCAGAGTTTCGTTCGGGATCAGATCCTTGAACAGAAGGGCCTCACACGGAGTCAACGGAGTCAGCAGAGAGAAACTCCGTTGACTCCGTTGACTCCGTGTGAGGCCTTCCGTCAGGTCATCCGATCACTGAAACTCCAGGTGCTTTAGTTCAGTATATCACCATAGCGAACTGCAGCCTCCCTCCGCCCGGCCGGCGGTCGATGGCAGCTGCGCCCCTACACCCTCCCACCCGCGGTTCTTCCATGTCCCTGGTCACCCCCGTCCCCGCCGGGGAGCGCGCGCCCGTGCTGGACGCGCTGCGGGGCTTCGCGCTCTTCGGCGTCTGCCTGGCGAACCTCTTCACCGCCTTCGCGCTGCTGGGCGCGCCCGGGGCCCCGGTCATCCCCGGCGGGCGCGCGCACGAGGTCGCCGCGTTCCTGATCCACGCGCTGATCGACGGGAAGTTCTACTCCCTCTTCTCGCTCCTCTTCGGCATCGGCTTCACCATCCAGATGCGCCGCGCCGAGGCCGCCGGCGACCCCGAGCTGCGCCGCTTCCGCCGGCGCCTCTGGATTCTGCTCGCGATCGGCCTGACGCACCTCTGCCTGGTCTGGAGCGGCGACATCCTGGCGTTCTACGCGCTGGTCGGCTTTCTCCTGATCCGCTTCCGGCACGTGAGCGACCGCCGGCTGCTGACCTGGGCGGCCGTGCTGCTGGTGATCCCCGTGCTCATGTACCTGCCGTACTGGGCGACGGGCGGAGGCCGCGGGGGCATTCCCGTCACCCCGGCGATCGTCTTCTGGCTCCCCGGCATGCTGGTCGGCAAGCTGGTGGGCTTGCAGCCGATGGCCCAGCCCGACCTCCTCCACGGGGGGTGGCGCGCCTACGGGCAGAGCCTGGCGACCGGGGTGTTCTTCCGCGCCGCCTCGCTCACCTTCGAGTGGCGGATCTGCAAGGTGCTGGCGACGTTCCTGCTCGGCCTCTGGATCGGTCGCCGGCGCCCGTGGGAAGACCTCCAGGCCTTCCGGCCGCTCCTGCGGCGCGTGGCGACGTTGGGGCTCGCCGTGGGGCTCCCCGCCAGCCTCGGCATGGCCGCCATCGGCACCGGCCAGGAGTACTACCTCGGCACCGGCGACGGGCTGATCCACGCCGTGCTCTACGCGGTCGGCGTCCCCTCGCTCGCGCTGGCCTACGCCGCGCTCTTCGGGCTGGGGTGGACCTCGCCCCGCGTGCGCCCGGCGCTGGCGGTGCTCGCCCCCACCGGGCGGATGGCGCTCACCAGCTACCTGACCCAGAGCGTCGTCGGCGTGCTGCTCTTCTACGACATCGGCCTGGGGCTGGGCGGGCGCGTGGGCCCCGCGCTGCTCTGGCCGCTCGCCGTGCTCATCCTGGCGGCGCAGACGGCGTTCGCGACGCTCTGGCTGCGGCGCTACCGCTTCGGCCCGGCGGAGTGGGCCTGGCGCTCGCTCACTTACCGCGCCCGCCAGCCGATGCGCATCGAGCGGCCGCGGAGCCCGGCGCCGGCGCTGACCGGCTGAACGGCAGGTTCTCGCAGAAGACACGGAGGGGCAGAGCGAAATGCTTTGACTCTGTCCCTCTGTGTCTTTGTGGGGCGGCGTGGCCCCGGGTGGGCGGGGAGGTGTCGCCCCAGGAGTACACCCGGCTGCAACCGGCGATGGCGGCCGGAGAGCGATAAATCCAGTCGCCGCAAGGAATTCCGTGCTCCGCAACTTCGGCATGGCTGATGCCGTAGTGATGTCGCGGGCGAACGGTTGGACACGCCCGGAAAGGAGCGATGCAGGATGGAAGTTGCTCGTCGGTATCTGGAGGAGTGCCCGACCCGGTTCGCCGCGTACACGGCGCTCCAGTGCGCGCTGATGCGCTGCTGGATGGCGCGCGGCGGCACGCAGGAGGAGTTCGTCCTGCGGCTCGCCCCCGCCTTCCACCGGCGCTACGCCCCGGTCCTGCTGGACCGGTAGAGGGTGTGCGCGACGAACGAAGCCGCCCCGCGAGTCTCTCGCGGGGCGGCTTCGTTCTGCACGGAACCGTGCAGCGCGCGGCGTCAGTGCCCGGCCACGGCGCCCGCCACCATGGCGGTACCGAAGATGACGGCCGCGATGGCCGCCATGACCGCGAAGACGATCACCCCCGCGATCACGGCGGTCGCCACCGCCTTCCCCGTGTCGAAGTCGAGCGCCTGGCGGATCGCCACCACCGCGGCGACCACGGTCCAGATCCAGACCACGACCGCCACCAGCCATCCCAGGATCGGGATGATCGTGAGGATGCCCAGCACGCCCGGCGACTGCGCGAACCCGAGGGTGCGCAGCATCTCGCCCATGTCGGCCGTTCCGCCGAAGAGCTTGGTGCCGATCAGGTAGGTGAGCCCGGCCCAGAGCAGCCACGCGATGAAGGCGGAGACGATCGCGCCGATGATCCCCTTTCCGCCGTGGCTGTAGCTGCCGATGGCGCCGCAGATCGCGACGATCGCCACCACCGCGGCGGCCTGGCCGGTCGCGCTGCGGTCGGCCTCCACCTCCTCGTACACGCTTGCGTCCAGCATTGCGGCGCCCATCATCCGCTCGATCAGCGAGCGGTGCGGGCCCGGGTAACCGCCGGCAGGCACTTCCATGTCCAGACTCCGGGGTACGGGTGGGGAAACGGGACGGGGACGGGAGGGACTACGGGAAAGGATGCGTCAAGGTTGCGCGCGGGGCGGCCGGAATCAAGGCTGGCGTCGAATGTCGACCACCAGCCGGGTGGGATTGGCGAGCTCGAGCACCCGGTAGGGGTTGGCGGCGGAGACGCCCAGCACCACCTCCACCTCGCCCTCCGAAGTCGTCGGCGATCGCGCGTCGGATCGCCGGGGGTTGGGGCGCGTCGCGCGCAACCCTCGCTCAAGGCCGGGTGCATTCGTGCATTTTTCAGGAAAGCCCCCAACCTGACACGCTCCGCGTATCAGTCAGTTTTCGCAGTGAACACCGTGGATTGTCGCTCCGGAGCGGGTTGCGTTCAGCGCGTCGCAAACTTACGTTTTCGGCCGTTGTCTGGTGGGATGGGATCCTGCCGGTAGCAGGGTGCCGGATGGACCGGCGCTCAGGTACGAACCACACCGGGGAAGTGAGAGATGCGTAAGATCAAGCTGGTGGTGGAGACCCTCGAAGTGCAGAGCTTCGTGATCTCGGCGGCGAGCGCCGCGCGCGGCACCGTGGCGGGCCACCAAGCCACCCAGGGCGGCCCCAACTGCGGGTCGGCTTACGACGCCTGTCAAACGGGCCTCTGCACCTTCGACTGCGACCCGACCTACAGCCCGGAGGCCTGCCCCACGCAGTATCCGCAGTACTGCTGACGGCATGAGAAGCCCCGCCTGCGCAGGCCTCCGGCCCGCGCAGGCGGGGCTTCGTGCAATCGCAGCCGGGCGATCTCGATCGCCCGGCTACGATTTTCCCGGCCCGGGACCGTTGCCGCGGCCGAAATCAGGGCTCGCGCTGGAGGTCGATCACCAGCCGGGTGGGGTTGGCGAGTTCGAGCACCCGGTAGCGGTTGGCGGCGGAGACCCCCAGCACCACCTCCACCTCGCCCTCGAAGTCGCAGGCGATGGCCATCTCGCGCAGCGCCGGCATCCCCAGCGGGAGGCGGCGCTGGCGCACGGTGGGCCGCCCCTGGTCGTCGTGCGCCTGCGCCGTCCGCAGCCGCACGCGCAGCCAGCGCGCGCCCTCCACCTGCACCGGCTCCCCCGAGCCGCAGCTCATCACCGGCCGCGCGGCGTAGGCCGTGCTCCAGCGGGGCACCGGCGCGTCGCCGAACTCCAGCACCATGCGGTCGAAGCCCTCGGGGTTGCTGGCGGCGCGCACCCCGCGCAGCGTCACCAGCTCGTTCGCGGTCCCGCCCTGGCGCGGCGCCGTGCCCCACCCCGCGGCGGCGGCGGCGCGGCGGGAGCTGTCCGCGGCCGGCGCGGGGCTGTCGGCCGCGGCGACGGGCGCCCGCACCCCCGTGTCGCCGGTGAAGGCAGGTAGGCGCGTGGCGGTGTCGGCGGCCGCGTCGCCGTGGTCGTGCGTGGTGTCGCGGTTCGCCATCTCCGCACGCCGCCGCTCCGTGGCGTCGCGCAGCTCGCCGCCCTCGTCCTTGCACGCGGCGGCCGCCAGGACTGCGACCGCCATCACCATCCATCCCGCCGTCTTCAGCCGCATCCGCGCCCTCATTCCAGATCCTGGTGAAGAGTTGGTGCACCTCGCCGGCTCACGAGCTGACGCGGCGATGGATCCTTCGGCCTGCAAGGTCTTTCGCCGTCGCGCTTGCAGCGAGACGGGCCTCAGAAACCGTTGAGAAACCTCCTCCCAAAAGACGTCATCCTGAGGCCGGCCACGCCGCGGCTTCGGCTTCTCGATTCTATGCAGGCCGAAGGATCTATAGCCTGTGAAAGCACTTAGCTGAGAGACACGCGATTGAGGCGTCGCTACCTAGCCCTCGGACACATCACCTGCTGACGTGCTTCCGCGGTCATAGATCCTTCGGCCTGCCGGGTCTCCAGCGAGACGAAATACCGGTGTGGCCGGCCTCAGGATGACGTCTCTCAGGCTCGTGGGTTCCTCAACAGTCCCAGGATGACGCCCGGCGCCCTCACCGGTGAACGGCGGAGGCGATGCGCGCTCCGCCGGCGTAGACGTTGAACCGCTCCCCCCGCACGAAGCCGCAGAGCGTCATCCCGCACGCCTCCGCCAGCTCCACCGCCAGGCTCGACGGCGCCGAGACCCCGGCCAGCACCGCCGCCCCCGCGCGCGCCGCCTTCTGCACCAGCTCGAAGCTCAGCCGCCCGCTCACCATCACCATCCGCTCGCTCCACGGCAGCTCGCCCTCCAGCAGCGACGCGCCGACCAGCTTGTCCATCGCGTTGTGCCGCCCCACGTCCTCGCGCGCGCGCACCAGCTCGCCCTCGGCGGTGAAGAGCCCCGCCGCGTGCAGCCCGCCGGTGCGCTCGAACACCGCCTGCGCGGCGCGGAGCTGCTCGGGCATGCGGGCGATGACCTCGGGAGAGACGGAGAGGGCGCTGCCGATGCGGGCGCAGGCGGGGCCCATCACCGCCTCGATCGACGCCTTGCCGCACACGCCGCAGCTCGAGGTCTGGTAGAAGTTGCGCCGCAGCGCCTCGGCGTCGAAGCCGGTGCCGGGCGCCAGCACCACGCTCACCACGTTGTACTGCTGCTCGCCCTCCGTGCAGTAGCGGATGGAGGCGATCGCCTCCGCGCCGCCGACCACCCCCTCGCCGTAGAGGAAGCCGGCGGCGAGCTCGAAGTCCGCCCCCGGCGTGCGCATGGTCACGGAGACGGGAGTGGCCGCGTCGTCCAGCCGCGCGCCGCGCAGGTCGTCCGCCACGGCCACGCGGATCTCCAGCGGCTCCTCGGTGGCGAGCACGTCCATCCGCGCGCGGCGGGCCCCATCTCCCGCGACGGAGACGTGCTCCACCTGGCGCCGGACCGTGCTCCCGCGCCGCATCACACCCCCGCCGGAACGGCTTCGGGGGATGGGGCCGCGGGCGCGGTGGAGACCAGGCGCTCGTCGCGCCCCTCGGTGCGCACCGGGCTGGTGGCGGGGGCGATGGTGACGGGGACCAGCTTGGACGACGGCTGGTTGCTGAGCTTCGCGGTCTTCCCCAGCGGCACCAGCACGTTCGCCTCGGGGAAGTAGGCCGCGCAGCAGCCGCGCGGAACGTCGTACGCCACCGCCCGGAAGCGCGGGGCCATGCGCTCCACGCCGTCGGAGTAGTGCGAGCGCAGGTCCACCTCGTCGCCGGCGCGGATGCCGCGCCCGGCCATGTCCTCGGCGTGCATCAGCACCACGCGGCGGGCGCCCTTGATCCCCCGGTAGCGGTCGTCGAGCCCGTAGATGGTGGTGTTGTACTGGTCGTGCGAGCGGATGGTGAAGAGGCGGAGCTGCCCCTCGGGAAGGTGGATGGCGGGGGTGGGGACCACGCCGAACTGCGCCAGCCCGCTCGCCGTCTTCCACTCGCGGTGCGCGGCGGTGTTGCGCAGCACGAAGCCGCCCGGCTCGCGCACCCGCCGGTTGAAGTCGTCGAAGCCGGGAATGGTCCGCTCGATCAGGTCGCGGATGCGGTCGTAGTCGGCCACCAGCGCGTCCCAGTCCACCGCGCCGCCCGCCCCCAGCGCCGCCTTCGCCAGCCCCGCGACGATGGCCGGCTCGCTGCGCAGCTCCGGCGAGGCCGGGCGGTTGGCGCCGCGCGAGGCGTGCACCACGGACATCGAGTCCTCGACGGTGACGAACTGCTCGCCGCCGGCCTGCAGGTCGCGCTCGGTCCGACCCAGGCAGGGCCAGATCATCGCCTCGCGGCCGTGCACCAGCGCGGAGCGGTTCAGCTTGGTGAGCACGTAGACGGAGAGGTCGGGCGTGCGCATCGCCCGCTCCAGCAGGCCGTGGTCGGGGCTGGCGGAGAAGAAGTTGCCCCCCATCGACATGAAGAAGCGGATCCGCCCCGCGTCCATCGCGCGGATGGTCTCCACCACGTCGAGCCCGTGCTCGCGCGGAACGGCGAAGCCGAAGACCTCCTCCAGCCGGTCCAGCAGCGGCGCGCCGGGTGCGTGGTCGATCCCGACGGTGCGGTCGCCCTGCACGTTGCTGTGGCCGCGCACCGGGCAGGCGCCGGCCCCCGGGCGGCCGACGTTGCCGCGCAGCAGGAGCAGGTTGGCGATGGCGACCACGTTGTCGACGGCGTTGTCGTGCTGCGTGAGCCCCATCGCCCAGGTGACGATGGTCGCGCGCGAGCGGATGTAGATGTCCGCCGCCTGGACGATCCGCGCACGGGGCAGGCCGCTCTGCTCTTCGATCGCCTCCCACGGCGTGGCGTGCAGGTCGGCGATGAGCGCCTCGACGCCGGTGGTGTGCGCGCGGATGAAGCCGTGGTCCAGCACCCGCCCGGGCGACTGCTTCTCGGCCTCCAGCACGCGCTTCATCATCCCCTTCAGCACCGCCACGTCGGAGCCGGGCATCGGCTGGAGGTAGAGCGTGGTCATCCGCGTGGCGTGGCCGGTGAGCGAGGCGGCCACCTCCTGCGGGTGGATGAACTCCTCCAGCCCCCGCTCGCGCAGCGGGTTGATGGCCACGATCTCGGCGCCGCGGCGGCGGGCGGCCTGCAGCGCCGACAGCATCCGCGGATGGTTGGTCCCCGGGTTCTGGCCGATCACGAAGATGGCGTCGGCCTTCGTGAAGTCGTCGAGCTGGACGGTGCCCTTCCCCACCCCCAGGGTGCCGCGCAGCCCCACGCCGCTGCTCTCGTGGCAGAGGTTGGAGCAGTCGGGAAAGTTGTTCGTCCCGTACATCCGCCCGAAGAGCTGGTACAGGAACGCCGCCTCGTTGCTCGTCCTCCCCGAGGTGTAGAACGCCGCCTGGTCGGGGGATGCGAGCGCGCGCAGCGCCTCGCCGGCGCGCGCGAAGGCCTCGTCCCACCCGATCGCCTCGAAGCGGTCGCTCCCCGCGCGGCGCATGAGGGGATGGGTGAGGCGCCCCTGCTGCTCCAGCCAGTAGTCGCTCTGCGCCAGCAGCTCGTCCACCGTGTGCTTGGCGAAGAACGCCGGGTCGGCGCGGCGCGAGGTGGTCTCGGCGGCCACGGCCTTCGCGCCGTTCTCGCAGAACTCGAAGGTGGAGCGGTGCTTCGCCTCGGGCCACGCGCACCCGGGACAGTCGAAGCCGTCCACCTGGTTCACCACCCGCAGCGCCCTGCTCCCCTGCACCAGCGCGCGGTCGCGGACGAGCTGGCGCACGGAGGCGAGCACGGAGGAGAGCCCTCCGGCGGGCTTGCCGGCGGGGCGCACGAAGGGCGGCACGGGATCGTTCGAGGCTGGCCCGGACATCGGCGCTCGCTACGGGGCTGCGGTACGTAAGGCTTTGCGCCGAAAGGTGCTTCGGCACAGCGGCGGGGGCAAGTGGGGAAGAGGAAGCGGCCCCGCGCCGATGGACGCGCGGGGCCGCGGAAGAAGGGGCCGTGCGGCCGGCCGCTACCAGCTGTCGCTGCCGCCGCTGGCCATGGTGCGGGGGGGGACGAGCTGCCGGGCCGGGCGGCGGACGTCTTCGGGGAGGCGCGCCCACTGCCCGGGGGTGAGGAGCGCGCGCACGTCCGCGGTGGCCGCGTCGAGCTCCGCCTGCATCGCGGCCACCGCCTCGCGGCCGCGCGCGCGCGCGGCGGCCCTCCCCGCCTCGTCGCGCCCCCGCTCCACCACGCTGAGCGCCTCGGCCAGGGTGTCGGTGAGGGGCGCCAGCCGCGCGCCGAGCCGCTCCGCCCGCGCCCGCAGGGCGGCGCCCTGCGCCTCGGTGAGCGCGAGCCCCAGGGTGTCCGCCAGCGCGAGCACCTGGGCCGGCGGGTTGGGGATCCGCGCGGCGATCTCGCCGCCGAGCTCGGCGGCGGTGCGGCCGCGCGCGCGGATCCCCGCGGTCATCGCGAGCATCGGCTGGCGCGCGGGGTCCGAGCCCAGGGCGATGCGCCCGGTCAGGGTGAGCGTGGTGGGGAGCCGCAGCGGATCGCGCCGCCCGCTGCCGCCGCCGAACGACGAGTTCACCGCATACGAGAACGCCCGCCGCTGCGCGTCGAAGCCCTGCACGCGCAGCAGCGTCGGATCGACCGGCGCGTCGCCCCCCCATCCGAGGCCCGCCAGCACGTTGTTCACCGCCACGCTCGCGGTGAACCGGCTCCCCCGCGTCCCCTGGTCCACGGGAAGGTTCACCTGCAGGTCGAGCGAGGCGCGCCACGGCCCGGTGCACGAGTTGCGCGCCGCGATCCGGCCCGCCTGCCGCTCGAGGCAGCGCCGCACCCCGGCCGGGGCGTTCCGGCGCAGGTCGTCCATCGCCCGCGCCAGCCCGGGGTCGGCCGCGGCGCCGAAGATGAACGCGGCGTCGTTCGCCACGCCGTCGCCGTTGACGTCGGCGTCCACCCGCGGGGTGAAGGGCGCGCCGGAGACGAGCCGCCCCACCACCCCGATCTCCACCCACCTCCCCACCGGGTGGATCCCCTGGAGCTGGAAGCTGTGCCGCCGCAGCACGTCGCTGGGGCCCCGGAGCGCGCGGTTGGGATCGCCGGCGGCCACCGGCGCCGAGAACCCGCCCGGTGCCCGGAAGCCCGTGACCTCGTCGCTCGCGCGGGTGTGCGTGTAGTACGCGGCCACCACGTCGTACCGGTGGGTGAGCAGGGTGATCCCGGTGGTGAGCTGCGTCACCGCCGACCGGCCGCGCGAGGCCGCCTGGCGCACTGTCCCGAAGGCGGGGAGCAGGCGCCCCAGCGCCGGGTCGATGGCGCCCGTGGAGGCGTCGATCCCTTCGGCGGGGGCGAACACCGGCCGCGACCCCTCGTCCGCGAGCACGAACCGCGGCGCGGCCGCGAGGTTCCGGTCGGTGGCCAGCGGCTCGCCGCTCCCCAGCACCAGGGTGGCGTCCAGGTGGACGTCCAGGCGCCCCCGCCGTCCCCGCAGCAGTGGACCGCCGCCCCCCGCGGAGGCGCGCCAGGTGCCCGGCGGCGAGAAGCCGGGGGCGAAGAGGGTCGCCGCCGGCGCGGTCCCCGCCCCCCCGGCGCCGTCCGCGCAGCGGGTGGGGATCGACCCGGGGTCGGCGGCGTAGCGCTCCCACTCGGGGGTCGGGGTGGCGGGCCCCAGGCAGACCAGCCGCGACCCAGCCGCTCCCGTCTCGCCGAACGCCTCGGCCAGCGCCGCCAGCGGGAGCGTTCCCACGAACCTCCCCGCTCCACCGCGCAGGGTCCACTGCTTCCCCGGCGTCTCGTACACGAAGCCGGCGCGGGGGCTGACCCGGGGCCGCGGCCCCGCCACGCGGCCGGCGGGGAGCCCGAACGCCGCCCGCAGCGCCTCCGCGGGCGCGGGGGCGTGGGGCCAGCGGGTCTCCTCCACCCGCACGCCCTGGATCACCCAGAGCCGGGGCGCGGCGTGCCAGAGGTGCGCCGCGAAGAGCGCGCCGTAGTCGGCGGTGGCGCCGCGCGCGTCGCCGCCCAGGGCGCGGGTGAACGACAGCGGGCGGCCCTCCTCCAGGTCGGCGAGGCTGCGGAAGGTGAAGGTGCCGTTCCCGTTGGCGAGGCCGTGCTGGCGCGTGGCCTCGCGGCTCGCGGTGAAGCCGAGCTTGAGGCGGTGCTCGTCGCCGCGCAGGCGCACCAGCAGCTCGTCGGAGAGCTCGGTGAGCGTCGACCGCCCGTCGAAGGGGAAGGCCGACTCGCCGAAGCTCAGGCGGGTGAGCCCCGAGCGCCCCTCGCCGAGGTCCGAGAGCACGTCCACGTAGCCGCCCGGCACCCCCGCGCCGCCGCGGTGGCGGCGCACGTCCGCCGAACGGTAGGCGCGCAGCTCGTTGCGGGCGGACCCCAGGTACGACGCCACCTGCCCCAGCACCCCCCACGAGCCCCGCGACACCCGGTCGTCCCCCCCCGGGATCCCGTACGCGGAGGCGCCGAGCCCGCGCGTCTCCGCGCCGCGCCCGTCCAGCCGCAGCGTCAGGGTGTGCGCCTGCGTGGCGTGGAAGTCCATGCGCAGCACCCCCGACGCCTTGCGCGCGACGGCGTCGGCCGCGCCGCGCTGCCACCCGGACGCGAACCCCAGCCCGCTGGTCACGGAGCGGAAGCGCGTGACCGAGTCGGCGCTGAGGCCCAGCTCGGCGAGCGTGCTCGCCGGGAGCGAGGCGAGCGTGGCGGGGGTGGTGGAGTTGCGCGAGGCCTGGAACGCGCCGAACCAGAACAGGCGGCCCGGGATCAGGGCGCCGCCGGCGCCGCCGTCCAGCTCCGCCACGGTGTAGCGGTCGCCGCCGGGCCCCACGCTCCCCACCTGCAGCACGCCGGGCTCCAGCCGCAGGCGTAGCGCGCCGCCGGTGAGGTTGGTCCCCGACCGGGTGGTGGCCGCGATCTGGCCCCCCGAGAACTGGCCGCGCGCGGGGTCGTAGCTGCTGGAGACGATCGAGGTGCTGCGCAGCGCCTCCGGCGGGAGCGTCGAGGCGCCGAACGACGCGCCGTCCACCAGCAGGTGGTTCTGCGAGGGGTCCCGCCCCGCCAGCGAAAGCCGGGGGAGCCCGCCGTCGTCGCTCTCCCCCAGGGAGACCGCGCCCGGACGAAGCAGCGCGATCGCCCCCAGGTCGCCGGGAGCGATCGCGAAGTTGTCGGTGAAGACCGATTGCCACGCCTCCTCGTTGCCGCCGGGCGTGGGTCCCTGGGCCGGCCGCTGGGCCGGCCGGGTGGAGCGGACCTCGAGCGCCTGGAGGGCGACCGAGCTCGGGTTGAGGCGTACGTCGCGGATGACGGCGCCGCCGTCGTCGCCGAGGGAGAGCGGCGTGGAGAAGCGGAAGTATCCGACCCGCTCGACCCTCAGCTCGTACCCCTCCCCGCGATGGGGGAGGGAGAGGCGGTAGCGTCCGGCGGCATCGGTCACGGTCCGGGCCGCCACTCCCCGGTCGCCGGCCACGCTGACGGTGGCGCCCGGGATCGGAGCGCCGCCCGCTTCGCGAACCGTGCCGGTGACCACCACGCCCGCCCCGGCCGACTGGCCGCCGGCGGGAACGGCGCCCACCAGGGAGAGGAGGAGCCCGCAGCACGGGGCGCGCAGCCGGCGAAGCCACGACACCAGGGGCCTTTCGTTGCGATGGAGAGAGAGTGGACGCTGCCGCACGCGGCACCGGCCGCCAGCCGCCAGCCGACCGGCCCTGCCGGGATCATTTCGAGAAACAAAAGAATCCTTGCGCGGGGCCGGGAAGGCTCCTATCCTGCGCATCTCGTCCTCCCCGCACCACCCCGCAGCATACACTTCCACCGTGAGGAAATCAATGCCCATTCCGCGCTTCACGACGGTTTCTGCCGCAGTGGTGTCGGTGCTCGCGGCGACGCTGCTCGCCTCGCCGGCGCGCGCGACCGACGACCGCGCCGACTGCTCGGTTTCGCAGCTGGACACGGCCCGCCGCATGCTCCGGGCGGAGTGCGGCACCGGGGTGGCGGGATCCGCGAGCGTGTTCTGCGCCTGGTACGGCGCCGTCGAGATCTACGACGTGCAGTGCGGGTAGGAGTTCCGCTGACCTTCCGCAGTGGCCCGGGTTTCGCCGCGAGAGCTCGAGGCCCGGGCCTCGCCGCGGGCGGGCGGCGGCCGGCCGCCGGAAAGGCCGGCCGCTCGCGCGCCCAGCGGCGGTCGCCGTTCTCCTCCACCCTGCACTGAAGCAACCCGAACGATGCCCCCAATCAGAACGCTGCTGCTGATCGCCGGCGCGCTCGCGGCGCCCTGCGCCGCCTCCGCCCAGCAGACGATCACGGTCGCGCCGAGCACGCCCCCGCGCGGCTGGCTCGGCCTGGGCTGGCGCCTGGACCCGAACTTCGTCATCCGCGCCGGCCAGCCCCGCGCGCGCCCCGCGGGGTTCCCCACCGTGAGCCGCGTGGATCCGGGCTCGCCCGCCGCCGCCGCCAGGCTCCGCGTGGGCGACGCCATCGTGGCCGTGAACGGCGTGGACTCCCGCGAGGGCCCCCTGTTCCCCCGCATCGAGGCCGGCGTCCGCTACGTGCTGCGCATCAGGCGCGGCGACGAGGAGCGCGAGCTCGCGCTGACGGTCGCGCCGCCCGCCGCATCCGCGGCCGCGGCCCCGGGGACCGGCGCGCGTGCGGCGGCCCACCTGACCGCCACGCCCGGACGTCCCTGAGCGCGTGGCGAAAACGACCTCTGAGCGGCTCTCCACGCTCGGCTCGGCGGCGGTGGTGCTCTGCGCCATCGTGCTGACCGGGCTGGTGGTGCGGCGGGAGCTGTTCCCGGCCTCGCCCCGGGTGCCCGATCGCGTGGTCCGCGACTGGAGGCGGTACGCGGCCGAGGGCCGGAGGATGGGGAGCGCCGACGCACCGGTCACCATCGTGGTGTTCTCCGACTTCCAGTGCCCCGCCTGCCGCCTGCTGGCCGACGAGCTCGACTCCATCCGCGCCAGGCGTCCGCGCGACGTGGCGGTCGTCTACCGGCACTTCCCCCTCACCCCCGTCCATCCGAACGCGGAGGCGGCCGCGCAGGCCAGCGAGTGCGCGGGCGGGCAGGGGCGGTTCGAGGCCTTCCACGACGCCCTCTTCCGCGAGCAGGCGCTGGTGGAGACCGGGGGATGGCGCCACTTCGCCACCGCGGCCGGGGTGCCGGACCTGGAGGCCTTCGACCGCTGCATCGCCGACCCCGCCGCGAAGAAGGCCGTCGCGCGCGACTTCCAGGCCGGCCGCGAGCTGGGAGTCACCGGCACGCCCACGCTGCTGATCAACGAGCGCCGGGTGCAGGGGACGCCGCCCCTCGACGAGCTGGAGAGATACGTCCGCCGCGCCATGCGCGACTGAGCCCGGCAGGCGGGGCCGGGAGGCCGATCCACCCGGAAGACGCGGAGAGCCAGCCCGGCCTCTCCGCGTCTTCGCGTTCACGAGGGGGTCACACCAATTTGCCGAGCACAGCTCTGAATTCCAGTTTCCTGACCGAGGAGGCCTCACAGGTATCGCCGCAACTGCCGCAACCGCCGCTAAGCGACGTTTTCTTATCCCGGGAAAGCGATCTTGTCGCCGCGATAACCGCGGCAATCGAAAATGGTGTGACGTGGGAGCTAGAGCCGTACGCTACCGCAATCGCTGGTCAGATAGCCACTGACGTGATTCGTCGGCTTGGCCGCCCTGAGCATCGAGGCGCAAACGAATGTTGTGCAACCGTAGTACCTAAGTCGAACCGTCGGGCGTTACCTCGGCAACCGCTTTGAGGCGACGGCGCATGTGCTTCAGGAGGAGACCGGCCAATTCGTTGGCCGACGAGCACACCGAGTCGTTCCATGCAAAGCCCGTCTCCAGTCTGACCCCCAGGTCATCGCGGATTTCAGCCTTCCCCGCACTCTGATGGTCGGTACCGGAGCGAGCGATGAGGACTGCCGTGGTCTCGTGGATACGAAGGCGCACTTCGGGACTGCCCCCCCCCACCAGGCGCATCGTGAAACTGTCTGGTGGGTTGTCGTCCAGCGGGCGAGACTGCGGAAGCACCGATAAGCCGGTGGTGGTGAGGATAAGCTCGTCGACCGCTGCGTGGAGCAGTTGGAGGCGGACACCGGCCTCGCGCGTTGTCATGGAATCCGTTCCTGAGAAGGAGGCACCTACGCGAAGTCTGCCCCGGAAGCAACCGGCCGCCGGGCTATGACGATTGCGGCGGACCGATCAGGCGCTGAACCTCACTGAGGACGCGACTTGGCTGCATCGGTTTGGCGAAGTAGCCATTGAACAGGACATTCGCCTCCGCCTGCTGGGCGGCGGTGAATTCTCTTCCGGAAACGACGAGAATAGGAATTTGCTGAATCCGGCTGTCGCCCCGAATCAGGCGAGCCGCCGCGAAGCCATCCATTACCGGCATGTCGATATCCGTGATGATCAGATCGGGGCGGTGCGCGAGCGCGCATGCCACTCCTGCCTCACCATTCACCGCCTCGACGATGCGGTAGCCGTCGTAGTTGAGGATTGCCGAGAACACGAACCGGGTGTCCTCGTTGTCCTCGACGACCAGAATGAGCTTGTTGGGTGGCATGCCCTGCCCCTATGCGATTCGGGGGGGCGAAACGAACGGTCCGAGGCCTGGACCAAAGCGTGGGGGCGGGCGGGATTCCCCAGAACTCGGGAGGAGACACGAGCCGGCGCATCGCCAGCCTGCGGCCTTTGACTTCACCGCCATTCGCCACGATCCGCAAGTGTCAGGCCCGGACACAGCGCCAGGGGCAGAAACAGAGAAAGTGGATGGCGCACTTCCTCTCTGCTGGTGCACCCCGCTCCGCCGCGGCGAGCTGCCGCGCGGTCGCCGCGTGGCTCCTGCCGAGATCTGATCCTGAACGCAACTCTGCAAAGCGGTATCACCTGGCCCATCCGCGCGGGCGCGCACCGACAAGCGCGCGGAGCTCGGCCGGCGAGCCGCGGAAGGCGTTCAGGTCGATGCGGCCCTTCGCGCCCGCCACGCGGCCGGTGGCGGCGTACTGCCAGAAGGTCCACGCGCCGCCGAAGCGCGGACGGCCGAAGACGCTGCGCACCCAGAGCGGGTTGCGCACGGGCCGGCCTGCCAGGTAGGCGCGGTGGAACTCCTTCGTGACGTAGAGCACCGCCGGCGGGTGTCCCGCGGAGTCGAGCACCGCGAGGAAGCCCGCCAGCTCCGCGAGCACCGCGTCGCGCGAAGGACGCTCGCCGCAGTTGCCGCCGAACTCCAGGTCCACCGCGGGCGGCAGCGAGACGGCCGGCGGCGGGCCGACGGCGTCGAGGAAGTTGCGGGCCTGCTCGCGGCCGGGGCGGCAGAGGGTGAAGAAGTGGTAGGCGCCGGTCGCCAGCCCGGCGCGAGACGCCTCGCCGCGGTTGCGGAGGAAGGTGCTGTCCCGGAAGGTGGCGCCCTCGCTGGCCTTCAGATACGCGAACGCGTAGCCGGACGCACGGATGCGCGGCCAGTCGACGCGCCCGTTGTGGTGCGAGACGTCGACGCCGCGCACTGGGTACTCGCGCCAGCTCGGGTACACGAAGCGCACGAAGCCGCGGTCGAGCAGCACCCACGCGGCCGCCGCCAGCACGAGAGCCACGATGGCGAGAACCGGCAGGCGTCGAAGGAGGGACATCGGGGAAAAGTCTCACCCGGAAGCACGGAGGACCAGAGAGGGTGTCGCCGTTTCTCCTGCGTCTCTGCGTCTCTGCGTCTGCGTGAGGCCTTTCTTTTCCCTACTTGCCCCGCCAGGCTCCGCTCCCCACCTTCCGCGCTCGCAGCCGAAGGTATCCGGAAGGAGCGCAAGGATTTGCAGGCACTGGTCATCATCGGGCACGGCTCGCACCTGAACGCCGACTCCAGCGCGCCCGTCTACCGCCACGCTGCCGCCATCCGGCGCACCGGGGCGTTCGACGAGGTGCGCGAGTGCTTCTGGAAGGAAGAGCCCTCCATGCGCGAGGTGTTCGACCTGGTCGAGTCGGACGACGTGTACGTGGTCCCGCTCTTCATCTCCGAGGGCTACTTCACCGGCGAGGTGATCCCGCGTGAACTGGGGCTCGACGGCCCCGCGCCCTCCGTCACCCGCAAGCTGGGGAAGACGATCCGCTGCTGCGGCCCGGTCGGCACCCATCCCTCCATGGCGGCCATGATCCTGCGCCGCGCGGAGGAGACGGCGGGGCTCGGCGACGCGGAGGCGCGCGAGGCGGGGCTGGTGATCATCGGCCACGGCACCGAGCGCAACAGCAACTCGGCCGAGGTGATCTACCGCGTCACCCGCGAGGCCGAGGCGGCGGGGGTGTTCGGCCACGTGCGCACCGGCTTCCTGGACCAGGAGCCGAACGTGGCCGCCGTGCTGGAGGAGATGGAGGAGCGACGGGTCGTGCTCGTCCCCTTCTTCGTGGCCGAGGGGTGGCACACGCAGGAGACCATCCCCGACGACCTGGGGATCAACCGCCCCGCGGTGAGCGCGGCCACCGAGAAGGACGGGCGCACCATCTGGTACGCCCCGCCGGTCGGCACCTTTCCCGAGGTGGCGCGCATCATCCTGCAGCGCGCCCGCGAGGCGGGGGCCGCGGTGCCGGAGCGCCTCGGCCTGCCGGAGGCGGCCGGTGTCTGACGCGCCCGGGCAGCGCGGCGCGCACGCCCCCGGCGGGGTGGCGGAGGCGCGCCGCGCCCTGGTCGCCTGGGTCGACGAAGCCGGAGAAGAGGGGCGCGTGTTCCTGGAGGCCCGCCTGCGCGCCACCGGCCGCGGGGTCTACGAGGTCCGCCACAACCGCGACCTGCACCGCTCCCTCACCTCGCTGGAGTGGGTGTCGGCCGACCCGTACTTCGCGCGGGAGGTGGCGCAGGTCACCAACGCCGGCGAGCACCGCCCGCTGAAGACCGCGCCCACCCTGCGGCAGGGGTGGGCGCTGGTGGAGCTCGACGCGGCGGGGCTGTGGACGGCGCTCGGCTACCTCTACCCCGCCTGCGCGGTGCACTGGCACGCCGGGCGCACGGGCACGCTGCGGGTCACGCACTGGCGCGAGACCGCGGCGCGGCAGACGGGGATCTACGCCCCGGTCAAGCTCCTCCCGGACGTGGTGCTGCCGCCCGTGGTACGCGCCTGCTGCGGCGACGCGGTCTGCCTGCGCCGCGTGGCCTGGGACGTGGATGCCGGCACCTTCCTCGGCGCGGTGGACGAGGGGCCGGTGGAGGGCGACGCCGCCGTCCCCTGCCCCGAGGCGTGCTCGATCTTCATCTCCTTCGCGCGCGAGGTGGTGAAGCTGGAGCGCGCGCCGCGGCAGCCGGTCCCCGGACTGGGCGCGATGGCGGAGGAGGACCTGGAGCAGGTGCGCGCGATCGTCGCCGCGGCGGCCAAGGGGACGCTGGGGAGGGCGCGCGAAGGGGAGTTCGAGGATCCGGTCAACTCGCGCCGCGTCCGCTACCTGGCCGCGCGGCTGGCGGAGGCCGACGGCGTCGCTCATGCCGGATCAGCCCAATGACTGTGCATGCGGAGACATCAGCACAGAAGATCCTCACACGGAGTCAGCGGAGTCAACGGAGTGTCTGACCTGTCCTCCGTTGACTCCGTTGACTCCGTGTGAGTCCATTCCGTTGACTGGAAATGCAGATCCAATCAGTCGAAACGGTATCACAGGGGCGCAGGGGAACCCGAATGACGGACGCAGCGCCGCACCGCATCACCCGCACGACCTTCGAGATCCGGCCGGCGGACGGGGGGCCGCCGGTGCGCGGCGACCTGCGCGTGGCCGAGGGCGCGAAGCCGAAGAGCGCCGTGGTGGTCGTCCACGGCTTCAAGGGGTTCCGCAGCTGGGGCGCGTGGCCGGCGCTCTGCCGCGCGCTCGCGCTCGCCGGGCACGCGGCGGTGAACTTCGACTTCTCGCACAACGGCATCGGGGACGACGGGGAGCTCTCCGCGCTCGACCGCTTCCGCGAGAACACGCACAGCCGCGAGCGGGCGGAGCTGCGCGCGGTGGTCGACGCGCTGGCGGAGGGGCGGCTGGGCGGGCGGAAGGTGAAGAAGATCGGGCTGGTGGGGCACTCGCGCGGGGGCGGAGCGGCCATCCTGCATGCGGCGGAGGACGAGCGCATCCGCGCGCTGGCGACCCTCGCCTCCATCGCCGACATCCACGCGCGCTGGACCCCCGAGCAGGTGGCCGCCTGGCGCCGCGGCGACGACGTGCTGATCGAGAACACGCGCACGAAGCAGCAGATGCCGATCGGGCCGGACTACTGGGTGGACCTGCAGCAGAACCGCGACCGGCTCGACATCGGCGCGGCCGCCGCGCGGGTCACGCAGCCCTGGCTCATCGTCCACGGCGAGGCCGACCCCACCGTGCCGGTGGACGAGGCGCACGCGCTCTTCGCCGCCGCGGGGGAGAACGCCGAGCTGATGCTGGTGAACGGCGCGGACCACGTCTTCGGGGTGCGGCACCCGTACGCCGGGCCCAGCGACGACCTGCGCACCGTCGCCGAGGCGGTCCTTGACTGGTTCGAGGAACACCTGTAGAGTTGTTCGAACGTTCGTTCGGGAGTGGGTGGACAAGCGCTGCGGCGCACGCTATCCTATCCGCCCGGCGGCAGCGCCCTTGGCCGACAATCACCCCGAATCACCGTTCCGGGAGCACCTATGCCGTACGTGATCGCCGAGCCCTGCATCGGCACGAAGGACGCGAGCTGCGTGGAGGTCTGCCCCGTCGACTGCATCTACGAGGCGGAGGACCAGTACTACATCAACCCCGACGAGTGCATCGACTGCGGCGCCTGCGAGCCGGAGTGCCCGGTGCAGGCCATCTTCCCCGACGCCGACGTGCCGCCGGAGTGGACCAGCTACATCGAGAAGAACCGGACCCTCTCCGAGAAGTAGGGCCAGAAAAAGATTCGTCTCACGCAGAGACGTGGAGGCACGGAGAGAACAACCAGGTGTTCTCTCCGTGCTTTCCCTTTGTGTACCCTGATCGTCGGGGGGGGGGTGGTAGCCGCGGCCCCGTTTCCCGTACGCCTGCCCATTTGTCGCGACGCCGCAGTGACGTTCAATTAGAGACAATAAGATTGATTTCTGCCACCCACCCGTGTATCGTGCCCAAGCGACTTTAGTGCATCGCGCCCTTCCCCCGCAGTTCTCCATGCGCCAGAACCAGAGGCGCACTCCCCTCGATCAGATCTGGGTTTGAACGGTTGAATCCGTGAAGAACCGTCGGCGTCGTCCACGGCAGCCGCCCGGCGCGTGAACCGGCGAGATACACCGGCTCATTCCCGGGATCATCCTCAACTGAAAGGTCTCCCCATGACCACACGCATCGGGAGCCCGGATCGCGTCATCCGGCGGAGCCGGGTGCTCGCCCTCGCGCTGCTGGCTGCCCTGGGCGCCTGCGGCCGCGACCAGCCCCTGGCGCCGCGCGCCGCTCCGCGCGCGCCGGTAGCGACGCTCAACCCCGCGTGCGACGCCGGGCTCGGCGGGCAGACGCACGCCGATTCGGTCACCGCGGCCGCGACGTGGAGCCGCGCCGGCAGTCCGCACCGCGTCGACGTCCCGGTCCACGTCGAGGGAGCGGGCGTGCTCACGCTCGAGCCGGGGGTGCTGGTGTGCTTCGGAAGCGCGGGCGCGCTGGAAGCCGCGAACGGCGGGCGCCTGGTCGCGGACGGGCTCGACACCGCGCGGATCGTGCTCACCGCCACGGACCCGGCGAACGGCTGGGGCGGGGTGCACCTGCGGGGAACCCCCGCTTCCGCCAGCTCGCTGAAGAACGCGCGCATCGAACACACGCGCTCCGCCTACGCCCTGTCGACGCACGACTACCACGCGGCCTACATCGACAGCGTGGCCATCCGGCAGAACGAGCGGGGCTTGTATTTGTGGGGGCGCGGCTCGCGGCTCAGCCGCTCGCGCGTGGACACCGTCACCAGCGCCGCCTACCCCGCGGTCACGCTGGGGAGCGTCGTCACCTTCGAGCAGAACGTGATCCGCGGCGCGGCGGGCGTGGGGCTGGCCGTGCTGGGCACCAACGGCATCTCGCTGCTGGGCGGACGGATCGAGGGAAGCGGCGGCGTGGGGCTGAAGGTCACCACCACCGGCGCGGGCTTCGCAGCCACCCAGCCAGTGCGCGTGACGGGCGGCGCCAGCTACCCCGCCGAGCTGGTGGTGAGCGCCTTCCCCCGCATCTACACGACGATCGCGCAGCAGGACAGTCTGCTCGGCAACGCGCGCGACACCCTTGTGGTCACCGGCGGTATCCTGCAGCAGTGGGCCTACCCCGCGCCGGCGCTCCCCTGGCACGTGACGGGCAACATCACGGTGCAGTACTGGGGGATCCTGATCCCGATGCCGGGGGCCGTGCTGGCCTTCGACTCGGCCGCCGAAATCACCGCCACGAATGGGGGGCGAGTCGTCGCCCGTGGCTCGGCGGCGGCTCCGGTGCGCTTCACCGCAAGCAACACGGCCGCAGGCTGGCACGGGATCATGCTGGACGGAGAACCGACGGCCAGCAGCTATCTGACCAACGTGAGAATCGAGTACGCCTATTATCACGGGGTGTGGGTGAACCTGCTCCATACCGTGATCGTCGACAGCACCATAGTCCACCATTCGGCCGCGCTGGTGCTGAATGGACAGAATTCGCGGATCAGCCGCTCGCGGGTCGATTCCGCCGTCTACAGCCCCGCCGTGTACATGGCGGGACGTAACGGGACGTTGGAGAGTACGCTCATCCGTGGGTCGATGATAACCGGGCTGGTGGTCGGGTACGACGTCCAGGTACTTTCCTGCGAAGTCCGCGACAGCGGCGGGGATGGAATCGTCGTGATCAGCGGGAACGAGGTGCACAACTGCAATCTGATCAACAACGGAGGGTACGGGATTGCCACGGTTTTTGGAGACAGCATCAACGTAGAGAACAACTGGTGGGGCGACGCGGCGGGTCCCGGCGGGCCGAACGGCGACGGTGCCGAGGCGACGATGGACTACACGCCGTGGCGCACCACGCCTTACGTGCTGCCGTACGTGCCATAGGCGCATTTTCGGTAGAGAAGAACAAGAATCTCACGGTAGAGACGCAGAGGCACGGAGAGCGGTTCTCTCCGTGCCTCTGCGTCTCTGCGTGAGACCGCTGTTGTCACCGGTGGCGGGTGCGGCGCCCCAGGACCATGTCGGCGTAGCCGTTGTCGGGGTCGCCGCCGCGCTTCAGCACGCGGTCGACGGTGCCGGGGCCGCGGTTGTAGGCGGTCAGCGCCAGCTCGGTGTCGCCCTCGTACTTGTCGATCAGCTCGCGCAGGTAGCGGAACCCGATGCGCAGGTTCACCTCGGGGTTGCGCAGGTCGCTGCGCGTGACTCCGCGCTGGAACCAGCGGGCGGTCGACGGCATGAGCTGCGTGAGGCCGATGGCGCCCACGTGGCTGGTCGCGCTGCTCTTGAAGCCGCTCTCGGTGCGCACCAGCCCGAAGGCGACCTTCGGGTCGATGCGGTTGGCCACCGCCGCCGCGTGGATCTGCCGCGCCAGCGCCGGTGACACCTTGAAGCCGCGGCGGCGGTACTTCACCGCCAGCTCCTCGGCCGCGGAGCTCTTCCGCTCCGTGGCCTTCCGCTTCCGCGGGGCGGCCGCGGCCACCTTGACCGCCTTCATCGGCGCCGCCGCCACCATCGCCGGGATCTGCCCCACCGGCTCGGCCGTGGCCACGCGGGCCGCCAGCTCGCGCAGGGTGCGGGGCTCGCCCGCCTGAACCGGCTTTCCCGACCCGACGGCCACCACCTGCGCCACGGCGACCACCGCCAGCATCGCCTGCAGCGGCCGCGAGCGCAGGAGCGAGCCCGTGTCGTTGCGAAGGCGCATCCGCGTGCGCGTGGGGATCTTCTTCTGCAAGCTCGAGGTCTCCTGTCTACTCAAGCAATGGCGCGACGTCCACCCGGGCGCCGCGCGATGCCGTGTCGGCATTCAACATTGTCCTCAATGATACATTTCGTAACCCCTTATGTCAACCCTACTTAGTGAAATCGCACGGCAGGGCGCCCGCGAAAGTGCCGGATCTGCAAAGGATTGCGTGGTTTCGAACAAACGTTCGGTCGCGGCGCGATCCGAACATGACCCGAATGTCAGTCATCCCGATCTGCTACGGCACATTTGTTTGTCATTGCTGTACCTATTGCATCCGTCGGAATAGCCAGACGGCCTGACGGCGGGCACACAACGGCCCCAAAGGACGCGGTGGCGCAGACGGCTTGACGGCGAGGACCCGGCGGCGCCGCCTGGCGAACGTAGCCGAAGTCTGCACGGGTGAAAGCTTTCGCACCCGGCAACCTCTGCCGCGACCCGGTACGAAAGGGCGGGCGCGGATGCCCCAGATGGGACATCCGCGCCCGTTCTGCTACCACCCGTCACGCGGGCCGGGCTGTGCTGTCAGAACCCCGCGGCGCGGAGCCCCTCCAGGTCCAGGCCCACGGCAGCCGGCGAGTGTTCGGGCCTCTTCTCCCTGAACCGCGAGGGAGTTTCCTGGCGCTGCCGGGCCACGGTGAGGCTTGCCACGATGGCTGCGATGGCTACGAGACTGACACCCAAGGTGCGGATAAGCGCCTCCCGCGTGGAGGGTGGGGACGGCGCTTCGGCCGAGGCGCCGCATGCACGTAAGGCATCTTGCGTGCCGATCGCGTGCTCGAAATGGTAACGTCTGAGTCACCGATCCTATGACACCCCCTCCGCGCCTCCCGGCGGGGCGTTCGCCAAGCCTCGAACGCCGCCGGTGCGGGGGAGATGGGCGGCTCCGCGGCCCCGCGCGCGGGGCTTGCCGGCGGGTGCAATGTCGCGCATTTTGCGCGGCCGATCCATTTCAGCAATGAGGGCGACCGGATGAGCGACACGGCACGCGATCCCGAAGGCCGCTTCACCGTGCGGGTGCCCGCCGGGTGGTCCGCCGCGCCGGACGAGGACCAGGACGGGCTGGAGGTGTGGAAGGAAGACGGCCTCGGCACCCTGCACCTGATCTCCTTCGCCCCCGGCGGCGACGACTTTCCCGACCCGGCCGAGGAGCTCTACTCCTTCCTGGAGGAGCGCGGGGTGGAGCTGGAGGAGGACGAGGTGGAGGACGTGCCGCTGGAGGGCGGCGCGGAGCTGGCGCTCTGCGAGTACGTGAGCGAGGACGAGGACGAGGGGGAGACGCTCTACTGGATGGTGGCGGTGGGCACCGCGCCGGGCACGCTGGTGTTCGCCACCTACTTCTGCGCCGCCGGCCAGGAAGAGGCGGAGCGCGAGGCCGTGCGCGGGGCGCTGGCCTCGCTGCGCATCGAGCCGGGCTGAAACGGCGGTCTCACGCAGAGGCGCAGAGGGCGCAGAGGCACGGCTTTCACACGTCTGGAAAGGGGACGAGGATGGGATTGAAGGCAGGAGACCGGGCGCCGGAGGTGACGCTGCCCTCGCACGAGCACCAGCAGGTGCCGCTCTCGTCGCTGTGGAAGGAGGGACCGGCGGTGCTGCTCTTCTTCCCGCTGGCGTTCAGCAGCACCTGCACCGAGGAGCTGTGCAGCGTGCGCGACGACATCGGCAGCTATTCGGGGCTGAAGGCGAAGGTGGCGGCGATCAGCGTGGACTCGCCGTACGTGCTGAACCGCTACCGCGAGGAGCTGGGGGCGGACTACGTCTTCCTCTCCGACTGGAACCGGGAGGCGAGCCGCGGCTTCGGGGTGCTGCGCGCCGCGCCGGTGGGGCCGGGGCTGCTGAACGCGTCCGACCGCGCCGTGTTCGTGGTCGGCCCCGACGGCACCATCCGCTGGGCCTGGCACGAGACCAACCCCAGCCTCCTCCCGCCCTTCGAGGAGATCAAGGCCGCGCTGGCCTGATCACGCAGAGACGCGGGGTCGCAGAGAGGGTCGCCGCGCCTCTCTGCGCCTCCGCGTGAGACCGCTGTTCAGCCGTGGTGAGCCGTCACCTCGTCGCCCTCGGCCCGATGCCGGCCGAACACCATCCCCGCCCCCAGCGCCGCCACCGTCGCGAACGCGAACAGCACCTCCACCCCCTCCAGCGCGTGGCGTCCGATCTCCAGCAGCATGCCCATGTGCCCCTCCCCGCGACGAATGAGCTAAATCGATCCGCCACAATCGTCTGGGCAGGTTGCGTGCCGCCGCGCGTTTACCCCGGCGCCGCCTCAGGAGGTGGCCAGCCGGGACGGGGCGAGCTCGGAGGTGCAGTGCGGGCAGCGCGTGGCGGCCAGCGCCACGGGCTCGGTGCAGAACGGGCAGTTGCGCACCTCGGGCGCGGGTACGGCGATCTCCTTCGTGCGCAGGCGGTCGTACGCCTGCACCACCAGGTAGACGGCGAAGGCCACGATCAGGAAGGCGATCACGTTGTTGATGAACACCCCGTAGTTCACCGTGGCCGCGCCCGCTTCCTTCGCGGCGGCGAGCGACGGGTACTGCTGGCCGTTCAGGCTCCAGAAGAGGTCCTTGAAGTCCGCGCCGCCCAGCACGCGGCCGACGGGCGGCATCAGGATGTCGTCCACGAAGCTCTTCACCACCGTCCCGAACGCGGCGCCGATCACGATCCCCACCGCCAGGTCGATCACGTTGCCCTGGGCAATGAACTTCCTGAATCCGCTCATCATGGGGGAGCCTCCGGGGGTGGGGCGGTGGGTCTGGGAAAGTGCGCGGAGAATCCGCCGCTGCATGGTAGGGCGGCGCACCGCCGCGGACAACGGTTCCGCCGCTTGTGCCGGCCCCCGCGCCTCGCGTATCCTCCCCCCGGACGCTCCCGGAGGGGCTGTCGAGAAACCTCGGCGACCCTCCAGGACGTCGTCCTGAACGATTGTCGAGGAACTGCCCGAAAGACGTCGTCCTGAGGCCGGCCACGCCGCGTTGTCGCCCACAGGGGACCCTGCAGGCCGAAGGATCTATCACCGAGGAAGCACGTGAGCCGGCGATGCGCGCCGAGGCTGGAACGCAGGGTCCCGACCGCGCGTTTCTCAGGCTAAGTAGGTAACTTCACAACTACGATGACGTATTTGCGTTGTCCCCAGCTACTGATCCGGTTATCTTCACTCTCCGAAAGGAGGTGGAGATGCCGCGACGTAGCCCCTTCCCGATTCTCCTCTCGGACAGCGAGAGGGAGCAGCTCGAGGCGATGGCACGCAGGTATACGGCACCATACTTCAAGGTCGTCCGCGCCAAGCTCGTTCTACTTGCCGCTGATGGCCTGGAAAACCAGGTCATCGGCGAGCGCCTGGACCTGCCTCGACAGGTCGTCAGCAAGTGGCGAAAACGCTTCCACACGCACCGCCTGGAGGGGCTTTCCGATCAGCCTCGCAGCGGACGGCCGGCTGGTTTTTCCCCCTCACGTGGTCGTGCAGGTGAAGGCGCTCGCCTGTGAGATCCCGGCCCAGCTCGGCATCCCGCTCTCGCGCTTCAGCACCTCGGAACTGGCACGCGAGGCGGTTGCGCGCGGAATCGTAGCCTCCATCAGTGGCGCCACCGTGTGGCGCTGGCTTTCGGCCGACGCGCTTAAGCCCTGGCAGCACCGGAGCTGGATCTTCCCGCGCGACCCCGACTTCGAGGCCAAGGCCGCTCTGGTTCTCGATCTTTACCAGAGACTCTGGGAGGGACGCTCCCTCCGTCCCGACGAGTACGTCATCAGCGCGGACGAGAAGACGAGCCTCCAGGCGCGCATTCGCCTTCACCCGACCCAACCGCCTGCCCCCGGGCAGGCGATGCGGGTCGAACACGAGTACAAGCGCGGCGGTGCGCTGGCCTACCTGGCCGCCTGGGACGTCCACCGCGCGAAGGTCTTCGGCCGCTGCGAGCAGACCACCGGGATCGAGCCATTCGGGCGACTGGTCGAGCAGGTCATGACCCAGGAGCCCTACGCGTCGGCCCACCGGGTGTTCTGGATCCTCGACAACGGCTCCTCGCACCGCGGCAAGGCAGCAATCAAGAGGCTTCAGGCCCGCTGGCCCAAGCTGAAGGTCGTTCATCTGCCGGTCCATGCGAGCTGGCTGAACCAGATCGAGATCTACTTCTCGATCATCCAGCGCAAGGTCCTCACGCCGAACGACTTCGATTCGCTGACAGCAGTCGAGGAGCGCCTGCTGTCCTTCGAGAAGCGGTTTGGTGATGTCGCCCAGCCGTTCGAGTGGAAATTCACCCGAGCGGATCTGGCCGCCCTCATGGCGAAGCTGACGAACGATCAACCGGAACCTCTCGCTCTCTGTGCATGACCAATACGTCACCGAACTTGCGAGCGGGACCACTAAGTGCCTGCACGGGCTATAGATCCTTCGGCCTGCACGGGAATCGTGAAGCCGAAGTCACGGCATGGCCGGCCTCAGGATGACGTCCGAGCGGGACGAGGTTCTCGATCGTCCTCGGTTCCCTGTCACGTCCGAATCATCGACGCATGACCCTGTCCCGAAAGACGGCGTCCGCCGCCGCCGCGCTCCTGCTGCTCGCCTCGTCCGCCGCGGCGCAGCAGCGCACGCTCACCGTGCTGCAGCTCAACGACGTCTACCGCATCGACGCGGTGGAGAACGGCCGCGCCGGGGGGATCGGCCGCGTGGTGACGCTGGCGGAGCGCGCGAAGCAGGGCGGCGCGGAGGTGCGCGTGCTGCACGCCGGCGACGCCATCGCCCCCTCGCTGGAGAGCCGCTACTTCGCGGGGCTGCAGATGGTCGACGCCCTGAACTACCTGGACTCCGTGGCGCCGCTCCTCTTCGTTCCCGGCAACCACGAGTTCGACGAGCGCCGGCCGGCGATGGCGGCGGGGGCGATCCGCGCCTCGCGCTTCCCCTGGCTGGCGGGGAACGTGACCCTCGCCACCGGCGACAGCGTGGCGGACCGGCGGCTGGGGCGCGACACGGTGATCGTGACCGCGTCGGGGCTCAAGGTCGGGATCTTCACCCTCACCTTCCTGGACTCCCCGCGCGACTGGGCGCGCGCCGACTCGGCGTTCGTGGAAGACGCGGAGCGGATGATCCGCGGGCTGGAGGCGCGCGGAGCGGACGTGATCGTGGGCCTCACCCACCTGGCGCACGAGACCGACCGGCAGGTGAGCCGCCTCCGCCGTCAGCACCCCAGGTTCGCCTGGATCTGCGGCGGGCATGAGCACTACCGCCTCTCCGACCCGCTCACCGACAGCACCGCGCTCATCACCAAGGGCGAGTCGAACGCGCGCGGCATCTGGCGGGTGACGCTCGCCGGCGGCCGCCGCGCCACCGCCCGCGCCGAGGCGGTGGCGGTCGATTCCACCATCCCCATCGACCCCGGCTACGACCAGCGGGTGAGCCAGGCGTGGGCCGCGCGGCTGCGGGAGAAGGTGCCCTTCCTCGACGTGACCATCGGGCGCAGCGACTCGCTGATGGACGCCAGCGAGGAGACCGTGCGCAACACCGAGAGCGCCTGGGGCGACTGGCTGGCCGACCAGATGCGCACCGCCTTCCCCACGGTACCCGCCGACATCGCGGTGCTGAACGGCGGAGCGCTGCGCATCGACGACGTGTTCGGCGGAACGATCCGGTGGGAGCACCTGGCGCGCACCTTCGGCTTCCCCACGCGGGTGGCGCTGGTGTCGCTGCGCGGAACGGACGTGCGGGGGATGCTGGAGCGCTCCGTCTCCGGCGGCATCGGCGAGGGGCGCTTCCTCCAGCTCTCCGGGCTGCGGGTGCGCTTCGACCGCGGCCGGCCCGAGGGGGAGCGCATCGTGGACGTGCAGGTGCAGCGCGGCGCCGCCTGGGCGCCGCTGGCGGCCGACAGCGTCTACACCGTCGCCGTCCCCGACTACCTCTTCGGCGGCGGCGACGGCTACACCTTCGCGCAGCGCGCCGTCTCGAGCGTGCCGCCGGGCCCGGACCTCAAGCTCATCGCCTTCGACGCCCTCACCGCGCTCTACGCCCGCGGCGAGGCGATCAAGCCGCGCGTCGAGGGCCGTCTGACGGACGCCACGCCCTGAGAAGACGGTCTCACGCAGAGACGTGGAGACGCAGAGAGAGGGCGCCGCGTCTCTCTGCGGCTCTGCGTCTCTGCGTAGACGCTGGCATCGAAAGGGGAGACACCACGGCCGGAAATCGTTAGATTGAAACGACCTACCTCCGCCGTCCGTATTCAACGGCGGCAACCGGCGGCGGCCCACCGGGCGCGGCCCAGCGTCCGATCCCCGTCGCCCCAGCTCCGCTCCAGGAGAGCGAAACCGAACATGTCCACCATCCAGATCCCGACCGGCCGGCCCCCCGTGCGCCTTCCCCGCAACCCGCTCGGCGCCTTCAGGGGCAGGGTGCCGTGGATCGCGGGCGCGCTGGTCGCGCTGCTGCTCCTCCCCACGATGTTCGTCTACATCAACCCCGGCAACGTGGGGATCGTCATCCACAAGATGGGCGGCGGCGTGGACCGCGTCCCGCTGGGGCAGGGGCTGCACATGCGCAACCCGATCACCACGGGGATCGAGGAGTACCCGATCTTCATGCAGACGCTGGTGCTCACCCGCGGGAACAACGAGGGCTCGCCGGCCAACGACGAGATCAACGTGAACAGTGTGGAGGGGCAGCCGGTGTCGCTCGACGTGTCGCTCTCCTTCGAGCTCGACCCGCGGAAGGCGCCCAACCTGTACACCACCTTCCGCACCGACATCCAGCAGATCCAGCACGGCTACGTGAAGCAGTCGATCCGACAGGCGCTGCAGGAGGTGCTGGGGAGCGAGCCGATCGCCGACATGCTGGGGCCCAAGAAGGCAGAGGTGGTGGCGCGTACGCAGCAGCTCATCGCCGCGCGGCTGGCGCCGTACGGCTTCCTGGTGAAGCAGTTCACCATCAACGAGGTGCGCGCCCCGGCCGAGGTGATGTCGGCCATCAACACCAAGAACGTGATGCAGCAGCAGGCGCTCACCGCCCAGAACGAGCTGCAGAAGAACATGTACAACGCGCAGGGCGACAGCATCCGTGCGTCGGGCCGGGCCAAGGCGATCCTCACCGAGGCGCAGGCGCAGGCCGAGGCCAACCGCCTCCTCTCGGCCAGCATCACGCCCACGCTGGTGCAGTACGAGATGACCAAGAAGTGGAACGGCCAGATGCCGCAGGTCACCGGCGGCGCCACGCCGCTCCTGCAGCTCTCCCCCCCGAACCAGCGGTAAGCGCGCAGCATCGGCGGATGACGAGGCGGGCGCCCCCGGGACGATCCCGGGGCGCCCGCCTCGCGTTTACGGCCTGACCAGCGGCCCGCTCATCCCGTTTCTGTTGATTGATTGTGCATTCTGCCAACGGAATGGAGTCAACGGAGTCAACGGAGTCAACGGAG
>JBJMPM010000196.1:0-10447 GCA_045803205.1 Longimicrobiaceae bacterium | reverse complement strand
GGCGAGCGACTCGAGGGTGGCTTCGCCGTCCAGCAGCGCGCCGGCGTTGAAGTCGATCCAGTGCGGCTTCTTCTGGGCGATGGCGGTGTTGGACGAGACCTTGAGCGTGGGCACGGGGAAGCCGAGCGGCGTGCCGCGGCCGGTGGTGAAGAGCAGCAGCGTCGCGCCGCTCGCCACCATCGCCGTGGACGAGACGCCGTCGTTCCCCGGCGCCTCCAGCAGCGAGAGGGCGCCGCTCGTCACTGCCTGGCCGTAGCGCAGCACGCGCGTCACCGTCGCGCGGCCGCCCTTCTGGATGGCGCCGAGCGACTTCTCCTCCAGCGTGGTGAGCCCCCCCGCCTTGTTCCCGGGCGACGGGTTCTCGTAGACGGGCTGGCCGTGGCGGAGGAAGTAGTCCTTGAAGTCGTTCACCATCGCCACGACGTCGCGGAAGACGGACTCGTCGGCGGCGCGCGCCATCAGCACCTGCTCGGCGCCGAACATCTCCGGCACCTCGGTGAGGATCACCCCGCCGCCCATCGAGGTAAGCCGGTCCGCGACGCGGCCGAGGAGCGGGTTGGCGGTGATCCCGCTGAAGCCGTCCGATCCTCCGCACTTGTGCCCCAGGATCAGCTCGCTCGCCGGAACCGCCGTCCGCCGGTCGCCCTCCATCGCGCGGACGAGCTCCTCGACGGCGTCGATCCCCTCCTCCACCTCGTCGACCACGTCCTGCGTGTTGAAAAAGCGGATGCGGCTCGCGTCGACCTCGCCGGCGAGCGCGAGCAGCTCGTGGAGCTGGTTGTTCTCGCACCCGAGCCCGAGCACCAGCACGCCCCCGGCGTTGGGGTGGCGGAGGAGCCCGGCGAGCACCTTTTGCGTGTTCTCCAGGTCGTCGCCGAGCTGGCTGCAGCCGTAGGGGTGGGAGAAGGAGAAGACGCCGTCCGTCGCCCCCGCGAAGCGCTCCGTCGCCATCCGCGCGATGCGGTCCGCCGCGGTGTTCACGCACCCGACGGTGTTGACGATCCACACCTCGTTGCGCGTCCCCACCCGCCCCGTCGCGCGCCGGTATCCATCGAAGGTGGGAATGACGATGGATGCGGCGCCGTCGCCGGCTGTCCCCTGTCCCCTGTCCCCTGTCCCCTGTCTGTTCGTCCCCTCGCCGTTCCAGCGGTACTCCAGCGTACCCGAGAGCGCCGTCCGCAGGTTGTGCGAATGCACCCAGCCGCCGGGGGCGATGGGCTCCGTCGCCACGCCGATGGGGAAGCCGTACTTCCGCACCGGCTCGTCCGGCGCGATCTCGCGCAGCGCCACCTTGTGCCCCGCGGGGACATCGTGGAGAGCGGCGATGCGGATCCCGTCAACGCGCGCCTCCGCCCCCGCCGCGAGCGCCGCCACGGCGACGGCCACGTCGTCGGAGGGGTGCACGCGCACCAGCAGCGGGCGGGCGCTCGTCTCCATCGTCAGTCCGCGGCGACGGCGACGGCGGCGTCCGCCGCGGGCGCGTCGAGCCGGTAGGTCTCGCGCGCCAGGTCATAGGCCAGGGCGCGCGCCATCTCCCGCGCGTCGCCCATCGTCACGATATGGCGGGCGACGAGGCCGGCGAGGTAGTTGGCATCTACCCGCCGCGCCAGGTCGTGCCGCGCGGGGATGGAGCAGAAGGCGCGGGTGTCGTCGTTGAACCCCGCGGTGTTGTAGATCCCCGCCGTCTCGGTGGTGGCGGCGCGGAATCGCTTCATCCCTTCGATGCTGTCGTGGAACCACCAGGGCGGCCCCAGCCGCACCGCCGGGTAGTGCCCCGCGATCGGCGCCAGCTCGCGCGCGTAGGTGCTCTCGTCGAGGGTGAAGAGCACCAGCGTGAGCCGCGGGTCGTTGCCGTACGCGTTCAGCAGCGGCCGCAGGTTGCGCGTGTACTCCGTGGCGACGGGGATGTCGCCCCCCTTGTCCGGCCCGAAGCGCGCCGCCACCCGCCGGTTGTGGTCGCGCAGCGCGCCGGCGTGGAGCTGCATCACCATCCCGTCCTCCACCGACATCCGCGCCATCTCCATCAGCATGTGCCCCTCGAAGCGGCGCTGGTCGGCGGCGGTGGCGCGGCCCGCGCGGGCGAGCTGGAAGAGGCGCTCGGCCTCCTCGTCCGGGAGCCGCGAGGTGTACGGCTCCAGCACCGCGTGGTCGGTGGAGGTGGCGCCCAGGCGGCGGAAGTGCTCGCGCCGCCCCTCCAGCGCGGCCACGAAACCGGCGTAGCCTTCGATGGGCGCGCCGTGCGCCGCCGCCAGCTCCTCCACCGCCGCGTCCCACCCGGGCGCGGCGATGCGGAAGACGGCGTCGGGGCGGAAGCAGGGGACCACGCGCCCGCCCCAGCCGCTTTCGCGGATGGCGGCGTGGTGCTCCAGCGAGTCGGCCGCCGCGTCGGTGGTGGTGAGCACCTCGATGTTGAAGCGGTCGAAGAGCGCGCGCGGGCGGAACGCGGGAGATTCCAGGCGCTCCGCCACCTGGTCGTAGACGTACCGCGCGGTGGCTGCGGAGAGGCGCACGCGCACGCCGAACACGTCGTGGAGCTCCTGCTCCAGCCAGGCGCCGGTGGGCGTGCCCCGGAAGAGGTGCCAGTGCTCCGCGAAGAGCTGCCAGATGCGCCGCGGGTCCGTCTCGACCTCCGCGCCGTCGACGGTGGGCACGCCGAGCGCCTCCATCGGCACCCCGCGCGCGTACAGCATGCGGAAGACGTAGTGGTCGGGGACGATGATCAGCGCCGCCGGCTCGGGGAAGTGCGCGTCCTCGGCCAGGATGCGGGCGTCCACGTGCCCGTGCGGGCACACCAGCGGCAGCGCGCGCACCGACTCGTACAGCTCGCGCGCCACGCGGCGCACCGAGGGCTCGGGGTCGAAGAAGCGGTCTTCGTGCAGGTGGAGCGGCTCGGCTCCGTCCAGGGAAAAGCGGGAAGGCATCAGCTCGCTTCGAGGGGGGGCCGGGCCGGCCTGAAAAACTGTTGAGAGATCGTATCCCTCCCGACGTCATCCTGAGGCCGGCCACGCTGAACCATCCGCTGTCCGATCCCTTTGCAGGCCGAAGGATCTATAGCCGATGTAGGCACTCAGCCGGTATGGACGCACGATTGGGTCGTCGCCCCAGCCTGATCGCATCGGTCAAACTCACGTGCTGCCTCGGCTATAGATCCTTCGGCCTGCACGGTCTCGTGCAAACGACAGTCGCGGCGTGACCGGCCTCAGGATGACGTCCAGGGGGGTGTCGCACGGTTCCTTGAACATCTCTGAGCCGTCGGGGTTGCGCGGGGAGAAGCGCTCCGACATTTTGTTTCGAGTCGGAACTAACGCGACCAAGGTTACCCAACCTTCCGGCGTCGCGCAAGCCTTCCGTCCCCCCGCATCCGCCAGGGCCCCGCCCCGTGAGGAAGATCAACGTCCGCGACTTCAAGCTCGCCACCCGGAGCACGGGGCGCGAGATCAACCGCCAGATCCTGCTGAACCTGGTGCGCGAGCACCAGCCCATCTCGCGCGCCGACCTGGCGCGGCGGATGAAGGTGGGGCGGCCGCGGGTGACGGCGCTGGTGAACGAGCTGCTGGCCGAGGGGGTGCTGCAGGAGGGCGACGCGGTGGAGAGCGCGCGCGGCCGGCGCCCGCGCATGCTGCAGGTGCGCACCAGCGACCGCCTCATCGTCGCGGCCGACGTGCGCTTCAACCGCACCTACCTGATGCTCAGCGACTTCGCGGGGACGCAGATCGCGCTGGAGCAGTTCGAGACGCCGCTGGAGCCGGAGGTGCTGGTCGGGCAGCTCGCCGCGCGCATCGAGCGCATCCTGCGCACCTACGGCGAGGGGTCCAACTGCGAGGGCGTGGGGATCGCCGTCCCCGGGATGGTGGACCACAAGTCGGGGACGATCCTGAACGCGCCGCAGCTCGGCTGGCGCGACGTGGAGATCCGCGCGGCGCTGGCGAAGGCCACGGGGCTCCCGGTGTACGTGGAGAACGCCCCCATCGCCTGCGCGCTGAGCAAGATGTGGCTGGGGCAGCGCGAGGGCGACACCGGCGACTTCGTGTACGTGACGGTGAGCGAGGGCGTGGGCGCCGGCGTGGTGGTGAACGGGCAGGTGGTGCGCGGCTTCGGGCACACCGCGGGCGAGTTCGGGCACGTGCCCATCGACGCGAACGGCCCGCGCTGCCTCTGCGGCGCGCGCGGCTGCTGGGAGGCGCACACCTCGAACCTCGCCACGCTCTCGCGCTACCTGGGGCGCGAGCTCTCGCCCACGGAGACGCGCCAGCTCCTGGCCGAGACGCCGCTCACCGTGAGCGACCTGATCATGCGCGCGCGCACCGGCGACGCGAAGGCGCGCGACGCGCTGCTGGAGACGGGGCACTGGCTGGGGGTGGGGCTGGCGATGATCGTGAACGCGCTGAACCCGGCGCGGATCTTCGTGGGCGGCGAGGTGACGGCGGCGTGGGACCTGATCGGCGCCGGCGTGCGCGCCGAGATCGAGTCGCGCGCGCTGACCGCGGCCGCCGCGGCCACCCCGGTGATCCCCGAGCAGGCGGTGGGCTACCCGCGGCTGCGCGGCGCCTGCGCGCTGGTGGCCGCCCCGACCTTCGCCGCGCCCACCGTCGGATGAGGGAAAGACTCCCTCGTCCGCCTGCACCCCGGGTTGGAAACCCGGGGCTGCAACGGCACGAAGTCCGCCTTCGCGGACTGTGGACGCGGCTGCCGGCCACGCGATGGACTGCATCGCTGCCTCAGCCTCTACAGCACCCCATCCCCAACCATGTCATCCTGAGGCCGGCCACGGCGGATCTGCCTCTACACCCGAGCCGGCAGGCCGAAGGATCTATAGCCGGCTCAACACCACACTCGGCGGGGGAGAGCCTGCCGCGTCCGCCGGCACCCCGGGTTGGAAACCCGGGGCTACAACGGCACGAAGTCCGCCTGCGCGGACTGCGGCCGATGCGTCAGGGCACACGACGGGCTGCGGCGCAGCCTCGGTCGTGCGCCACCGCTGATATCGCGCAGGTCGAGCCGCGAGCGAAGCGAGCCCTTGTCCCTCCCCCAGGTTGTTTTGGGGGAGGGACCGGCGCGAAGCGCCAGGGAGAGGGCCCACCGCGGCGGGCGGTGGTGCTCTTCTCCATCATGTCGCTGCTCGGCTGCGCCCCCGTCGCCGCGCAACGCTCGCCGGTGGACTCGATCGCGAGGCTGCCGGGGGCGGCGGTGGAGCGCGACACCACGCCGCTGCTGGGCGACGCGCGGCTCGCCCGCATGCACGCCGCCGAGCGCGCCCTGTGGACGGCGTACCTGCAGCGGTCGCGCGATTGGCGCGCGCGCGACCGGGCGCTCGTCGCGGGCGAGCTGCGCGCGCTGGGGCGCGAGCGGATGGAGCGGGCGCCGTACGCGCGCGAGTCGTTCGAGCTGAAGCGGTGGATGACAGGCGACTGGTTCCGCGCTGACAGCGCGCGGGCGATCGCGGAGGCCATCCTCTCCTTCCAGACGCCGTCCGGCGGGTGGAGCAAGCACGTCGACCTGCGCGCCGGGCCGCGGAAGCCGGGGCAGAGCTTCTTCTCCGAGACCGACGCGTGGCAGTACATCGCCACCCTCGACAACAACTCCACCACCTCCGAGCTGCGCTTCCTGGCGCTCGCCGACGGCGCCGCGCCGGATCCGCGCTTCCGCGCGGCCTTCCTGCGCGGCCTCGGCTACCTCCACGCCGCGCAGTTCCCCAACGGGTGCTGGCCGCAGGTCTACCCGCTGCAGGGCGGTTACCACGACGCCGTCACCTTCAACGACGACGCCATCGTGAACGCCGCCGCCCTCCTGCGCGACGTGTCGGAGGGCGGCGTCCCCTTCGTCCCCGCGGCGGAACGGGAGCGCGCCCGCGCGGCGTACGGGCGCGCGGTCGGCTGCATCCTTCGCACACAGGTGCGGGAGGGCGGGCGGCTGAGCATCTGGGGGCAGCAGCACGATCCGCTCACCCTCGCGCCGACGGGCGCGCGCAGCTACGAGCTGGCGTCGCTGGCGACGAAGGAGAGCGCGGGGATCATGCGGCTGCTGATGGCGATCCCCTCGCCCGACGAGCGCGTGGTGGCGGCGGTGCACGCGGCGGCGGCGTGGTTCCGCGCGAACGCCATCTACGGATACAGCTACGACTTCGCCGCGGGGCGGAGGGCGCAGCCGGGCGCCGGCCCGCTCTGGGCGCGGATGGTGGAGATCGGCACCGACCGCCCGATCTTCGCCAACCGCGACGGGGTGAAGCTCTACGACTACGAGCGGCTGACCGACCGCCGCACCGGCTACGGCTGGTACAGCGAGGAGCCCGCCGCCGCGCTGCGCCAGTACGAGCGCTGGTCCGCGCGCCACCGCCCTCTCCCTGCGCCTTAGAGCGCAAACCCTCTCCCGTACCGGGAGAGGAGGCGGACGCGGCGATGGTGGAGCCTGCGAGCGGTCGTGCGAGCCCGCCTCCCGCGTGACCGGTGCGCATCGGCGCAGGCGCTGGGGAATTCAACCTCTCCCGGAACGGGAGAGGTGGCGAGCCTAAGCGAGCCGGAGAGGGCGCTGAGCCGCGCAATCGACAGTCCCTGAAGACGCAGAGGATGACGAGCCCGTACGAGATCACCCGCCGGGAGTTCCTGCGCATCGCCGCCATCGGGGGCGTGGGGATCGCCGCGGGGTGCCGCACCTTCGGGCGCGGCGAGGCGGAGGGGTGGGACCGGGTGCCCGGCATCCTGGCGCGCATCCGCCCGCCGGTGTTCCCCGCGCGCGACTTCCCCATCACCAACTACGGCGCGCGGCCGGACGGTGCGACCGAGGCCACGCGCGCCATCGCCGCGGCGGTGGCGGCGTGCGCGGCGGCGGGCGGCGGGCGCGTGGTGGTGCCCGCGGGGCGCTTCCTCACCGGCCCCGTGCACCTCAGGAGCCGCGTGAACCTGCACCTGGAGCGCGGCGCCACCCTCGCCTTCGTGCGCGACCCGCACGCCTACCTCCCTGCCGTGCCCACGCGCTGGGAGGGCGTCGAGCTGATGGGCTACTCGCCGCTGATCTACGCCTACGAACAGCAGGACGTGGCGGTCACCGGCGAGGGCACGCTCGATGGCGGCGCCAGCGAGCGCTTCTGGTGGCCGTGGAAGGGGTCGAAGGACTACGGCTGGGCGGAGGGGCAGCCGAGCCAGGCGGCCGCGCGGCGCCGGCTGATGGAGATGGCGGAGCGCGGCGTTCCCGTCGCCGAGCGCGTGTTCACCACCGACAGCTACCTGCGGCCGCAGTTCATCCAGCCCTACCGCTGCCGCAACGTGCTGATCGAGGGCGTGACCGTCGTCAATTCGCCGATGTGGGAGATCCACCCCGTGCTCTGCGAGAACGTGACGGTGCGCGGCGTGACCATCTCCACCCATGGCCCCAACAACGACGGGTGCGACCCCGAGAGCTGCCGCGACGTGCTGATCGAGGGGTGCACCTTCGACACCGGCGACGACTGCATCGCCATCAAGAGCGGCCGCAACGCCGACGGGCGGCGCCTGCACGCGCCCACCGAGAACGTGGTCATCCGCGACTGCCGGATGAAGGACGGGCACGGCGGCGTGACCATCGGCAGCGAGATCAGCGGCGGGGTGCGCAACGTGTTCGTGGAGCGCTGCGAGATGGACAGCCCCAGCCTGGAGCGCGCCATCCGCTTCAAGAACAACGCGATGCGCGGCGGCGTGCTGGAGCACGTCTACGTCCGCGACGTCTCCATCGGCCAGGTGGTCGACGCGGTGCTCTCGATGGACCTGTACTACGAGGAGGGGCGCGCCGGCCCGTTCGTCCCCGTGATCCGCGACGTGGAGCTGCGCGGCGTCACCAGCCGCAAGGCCGACTACGGCGTGTACATGCGCGCCTATCCGGGCTCCGAGATCTCGGATGTCCGGTTGATCGACTGCCGGCTGGACGGCGTGGCGAAGGGGAACGTGGCCGAGGGTGTGCGCGGCCTCCGCTTCGAGCGCGTGACCATCAACGGCCGCCCCGCCACCCCCGCCTCGCACGCGGTGGCGCCCAGGGCCGAGTCCCAGCGCCTCCCGAGCGACATGCGCGCGCCGGCGCCGGCGCCGGCAGCCGCTGCACCGACAGGCCGTCCATGAGGGCACGCCTCGCAGGCCAGAGATCGAATCCCGATCACGGGCGCGCGTCCGCGGCCGCGGCGCCCTCTCCCCTGCGCCTTAGAGCGCAATCCCCACTCCCGTACCGGGAGAGGGAGGCGTCCGAACTTCCGCAAACCCTGCAACCACTGCTCGCACCGATGCTACCGTGGAGCCGGGAAGCCGCGTCCTCTACCTCTCCCGGTACGGGAGAGGTGGCGAGCCTGAGCGAGCCGGAGAGGGCGCGGGGACGGCGCCGCACGCGATCGGCCGCGGCGCTCGCAATCCTGCTGGGCCTCGCCTTCACCGCACCATCTGTCGGCGCGCAGGTCGCGCATCTCCCCGCGTCGACGGGGCTGGGCGAGGGCACCCGCCAGCCGGGCGACGCGCCGCTCCCCATCCCCAGCGCCCCGCCGTCGCTGCGCGCCTCGCGCGACGGGCAGCCGTGGTCGGTGCGCTTCGCCCGCAGCGTGATGCGCCGCAACCCGCAGACGCACCGCCGCTGGGACTACACGCAGGGAGTGGTGCTCGGCGCCATCGAGCGCGTGGCGCTCGCCCGCCGCGACCGCGCCATGCTGGCGTACGTCAACCGCAACATGGCGCGCTGGGGCACCCCCGAGGGCGACATCCTCGGCTACCGGCTCGACGAGTACAACCTCGACCAGGTGTCGCAGGGGCGCCTCCTCTTCGGGATGCGCGAGCGCACGGGCGACGAGCGCTACGCCTACATGGCAACCATGCTGCGCGAGCAGCTCCGCAAGCAGCCGCGCACCGCCGAGGGGGGCTTCTGGCACAAGGACATCTACCCCCGGCAGATGTGGCTCGACGGGCTGTTCATGGCCCAGCCCTTCTACGCCGAGTACGCGAAGCGCTTCGGCGAGCCCGCCATCTTCGACGACGTGGCGAAGCAGTTCCTGCTGGTCGCCCGCCACACCACCGACCCGCGCACCGGGCTGATGGTCCACGCCTGGGACGAGGCGCGCGCCCAGCCCTGGGCCGACAGCGCCACCGGCCGGTCGCCCAACTTCTGGGGACGCGCAATGGGGTGGTACATGATGGGGCTGGTGGAGACGCTGGAGCACTTCCCCGCCGACCATCCGCAGCGCCCCGCGCTCGTCCAGCTCCTGCGCGACGCCGCGCGGGCGGTCGCGCGGGTGCAGGACCCGCGCACGGGGCTCTGGTGGGACGTGCTGGACCAGCCCGGCCGCGAAGGCAACTACCTGGAGGCGAGCGCGTCGAGCATGTTCGCCTACGCCTTCGCGCGCGGCGCGCGGAAGGGGTGGCTCGACGCGTCGTACCGCCGCGCGGGCGAGCGCGCCTTCGGCGGGCTGCTGGCCAACCTGGTGCGCGAGAACCCGGACGGCACCGCGTCGCTCATCAACGTCGTGCAGGTCTCCGGGCTCGGCGGCAATCGCCGCGGCGACGGGTCGTACCGCGACGGATCGTACGCCTACTACGTGAGCGAGCCCGTGGTCACCGACGACTACAAGGGCGTGGGCCCCTTCATTCTCGCCGCGCTGGAGCTGGGGCGGTGACGCGCGTCTCCTTCTCGCTGGAGGGGAAGACGGCGCTGGTCACCGGCGCCAGCCGCGGCCTGGGCCGCGCCATCGCCGTCGCGCTCGCCGGGGCGGGCGCGGACGTGGTCTGCGCCAGCACGCAACGCGCGGGGACGGACGAGACCGCGGCGGAGATCCGCGCCCTCGGCCGCCGCGCCTGGCAGGTGGAGGCGGACCTCTCCGACCGCGCCGCCGTGCTGGACCTGGCCGAAGAGGCGGAGCGCGCGGCGGGGCGCATCGACGTGCTGGTGAACAACGGCGGCACCATCCGCCGCATGCCCGCGGCGGACTATGCGCTGGAGGACTGGGACGCGGTGCTGCGCACGAACCTCGACTCCGTCTTCATCCTCTCGCAGCGGCTGGGACGGGGGATGATCGAGCGCGGGGCGGGGAAGATCGTGAACGTGGCGTCGCTGCTGTCGTTCAGCGGCGGCATCACGGTCCCCGCGTACACGGCCAGCAAGCACGCCGTCGCCGGCCTCACGAAGGCGCTGGCGAACGAGTGGGGGCGCCACGGCGTGCAGGTGAACGCCGTCGCCCCCGGCTACTTCCGCACCGACAACACGCAGCGCCTGCAGGATGATGCGGTACGCAGCGCCGAGATCTCCGCGCGCATCCCCGCCGGCCGCTGGGGCGAGCCCGAGGACCTGGCGGGCGCCGTGGTCTTCCTCGCCTCGCCCGCCAGCGACTACGTGAACGGCCACGTGCTGGTGGTGGACGGGGGATGGATGGCGCGGTGAGGGGTGGGGGCGGCGCGTGCGGCGTCGCCCCGCGGGCCCTCTCCCTGCCGCTGCGCGGCGGTCCCTCCCC
>JBJMPM010000192.1:0-22217 GCA_045803205.1 Longimicrobiaceae bacterium | reverse complement strand
CCCCCAGCCGGCCGGTGATGGTGCTGCCGCCCAGCAGGAAGTTGGCGACCCCCGCGCGGATCCAGTCCGGGTCGCGCCGCGTCATCCCCGGCCCGATCACGCGGATCTCGCTCTGCTCCGCGTCGTCCCAGCGGTGCAGCGCGAGCCGCCCCGCGTTGGCCGGCCGGGCGGGGTCGGCGGGACGGGTGAAGGCGTCCGGCGCGCCCGTCCACCCCGCGAACCCCTGCTCCAGCGCCCCCGCCAGCCCGGCCGGGTCGAAGTCGCCCGCGGCCACCAGGAACGCCCCCTCCGGCCGGTAGCGCGCCGCGTGGAAGGCCGCCAGCGCCTCCCGCGGCACCGCGCGGATCCCCTCCGCCGTGCCGAAGGAGGGGACGGCGTACGGGTGCGCGCCGAAGGCCTCCGCCAGCGCGCGGTCGTCGGCCACGTTCGCGGGCTCGTCCAGCCGCGCGACGAGCGCGTCGAGCGACTCGGCGCGGATGCGCTCCGTCTGGTCCTCGGGAAAGGCGGGGCGGGAGACGATCTCGGCGAGGAGCGCGACGCCCTCGGCCAGCGTCTCGCTCAGCAGCACCATCTCCAGCTCGGCGAAGTCGTGCCCCACGTTGGGGTGCACGGCCGCGCCCAGCAGGTCCAGCCGCGCGTGCAGCGCGTCGGCCGAGGTCGCGTCGGTCCCCTCGGTGAGCAGGTGGCCGACCAGCGAGGCGGTGCCGGGATGCTCGCGCGGCTCGAACACCGAGCCCGCGGGGAGCACCAGGCGCAGCACCACCTGCGGCACTCCCGCCCGCGGCGCGGCCACCACGCGCAACCCGTTCGCCAGCGCGTAGCGGTCGGGCGCGGGGGGGCGCGGGGCGGGGGGCGGCCCCAGGCGCGGCCGCGGGAGGACGGCGGGAGCGGCCTCAGGCGGCATCGGCCACCTCCGCCGCGCCGGCGCGGGGGACCACCACCAGCGTGGCCGAGCGGTGCGCGCCCAGCCACTCCTCGGCGGCGCGGCGCACCTCCCCGGCGGTGACGGCGGCGTAGAGCTCCATCACCCGCTCCAGCGCCTCGGGCTCGCCCAGCACGGTGGCGGCGTAGGCCAGCGCCTCGGCGCGCTCCTCCACCGTCGCCAGCTCGCCCACCTGGTCGCGGCGCGCGCGGCGGACGGCGCCGAGCAGCTCGTCCTCCGACACGCCGTCCCTCGCCACCTCGTCCAGCACGCGGCGCACGGCCGACTCGATCGCCTGGGGCGCGATGCCGCTGCGCGCGGTGGCGACCACGCCGAAGACGCCGCAGAGGGCGGTGGGGTAGAGGTAGGCGTCCACGTCCTGCGCCAGCCGCCCCTCGCGCACCAGGGCGCGCTGCAGGCGGCTGCTGTCGCCGTCGGAGACCAGGTAGGCGAGCACGTCGAGCGCCACCCACTCGCGCGTCCCGTAGCCGGGCACCGCCCAGGCGGTGTAGACGCGGGGGAAGCTCACGTCGTCTTCCATCGTCTCGTGGGAGACGTCGGCCGAGGGCGCCGGGTCGGCGGGGAGGGGGCTGGGGGGGAGGGCCGGCCCCGGCGGCAGGTCGCCGAAGTAGCGCTCCGCCAGCGCGAAGGCCTGGTCGGCGCCCACGTCGCCGGCGAGCACGAGGACCGCGTTGCCGGGGGTGTAGTAGGTCTGGTAGAATCCGCGCGCGTCTTCGAGGGTGATGGCCTCCAGGTCGGGCATGTAGCCGATGGTGGGCCAGCCGTAGGGGTGCCCGCCGGCGAAGAGCATCTCGTGCAGCCGCTGGTCGGCCATGCCGTAGGGGCGGCCCTCGTAGCTCTGGCGCCGCTCGTTGATCACCACGCCGCGCTGCACCTCCAGCATCTCCGCGTCGAGCACGGGGAGGAAGAAGGCCATGCGCTCGCGCTCCAGCCAGAGCGGGAGCTCCAGCGCGTTGGAGGGGACGGTCTCGAAGTAGTTGGTGCGGTCCAGCCAGGTGGAGCCGTTGTTGGTGCCGCCCACGCGCTCCAGCAGGTCGTCGAACTGCCCCTTGGGCGCGTGCAGCGACCCCTCGAACATCAGGTGCTCCAGCAGGTGGGCGAGCCCGGTGCGCCCGGGGCGCTCGTCGCGCGAGCCCACGCGGTACATCAGGTGCACGGCCACCAGCGGCGCCGAGCGGTCCTCGTGGTGGATGATCCGCATCCCGTTCCCCAGCGCGTGCGTGCGCACGGGGATGCGGAGGGTGGTGGAGGCGGCGGTGTCCGTCAAACGTGCGTCCCCAGTCGGCGTTCCAGGTGGCGGGCGGCCGGCGAATCTAACACCTCGGCCTTCGCGGCGCGCGCCATGCGACGGCAACCGCAGGAGATGGGGATGGGGCGAGCGCGGCCGCGGCAATCCCCCTCCCCGGAAATCGCGGACGGGACGAGCGCCGGTGCGGTTCCGGCGTCTCCGGTGCGCGCGTCCGCGATTTCCGACCCTCCCACGAGGGGAGGGTGAAGCGCTTCGCTGGCAACGGCGCCAGACCGCGGTTGCCGTTGGCGTTCCCCCCTCCCCACCCCGTGGGGGAGGGGCCGGGGGAGGGGGGGTGCCTCGGCCGCACGCCATCTTCCCGCGCGCCGGCGAGCCCACTCCAGCCCGAGTGACGACCAGGTGGCCGATATCCCCGATCCCGCCGATTCCCCCGACGCCCCGGAGACCCCCGGCGCCCGCGCGCGTGCGCTGCTCGCGGCGCTCGGGCGCGTGCCGCAGGGGGCGTTCAGCCGCGCGTTCGGGAAGATGGCGGACGTGCGCCTGCCGGGGCCGCTGCGGCGCCCGGTGCTGGGCGGCTTCGCGCGGCTGGTGGGCGCGGACCCCTCCGAGGCCGCGGAGCCGCTGGAGAGCTTCCCGTCGCTCAACCGCTTCTTCACCCGCGAGCTGAAGCCCGGCGCCCGCACCTGGCCGGGCGACCCGCGCATCCTCGCCTCGCCCGTGGACGGGGCGGCGGGGCAGGTCGGCCGCGTCACCGGCGGGCGGCTGATCCAGGCCAAGGGGCGCACCTACTCCCTGCGCGAGCTGCTGGACGAGGACGGCCAGTGGGAGCGGTTCGAGGGCGGCGCATTCGTCACCCTCTACCTGAGCCCGAAGGACTACCACCGCATCCACGCGCCGACGGGCGGCGCCATCGCCCGCGCCCGCCACGTCCCCGGCGCGCTGATGCCGGTGAACGTGGGCGCGGTGATGCACGTGCCCGACCTCTTCGCGCGCAACGAGCGGCTGCTCTGCTACCTGGACGGGCCGCTCGGCCGCGTGGCGGTGGTGGCGGTGGGTGCCTACAACGTGGGCCGCATCTCCGCCGCCTTCGACCGCGCGTGGAACGCCGCCCCCGGCACGGACGGCTGGGTCACCAACCGCCGCGGCACCCAGGCGGAGACGAAGGTCTACGATCCCCCCGTCCAGGTGCGGCAGGGCGACCACATCATGACCTTCCACCTGGGCTCGACGGTGGTCCTCGTCTTCGAGCCCGGGCGCGTGGAGCTGGCGCCGGAGCTGGGGCCGGGTACGCCGGTGCGGCTGGGGATGCAGATGGGGCGAGGGAAGTAAAACTGGTACGGAGAAATGAATCGAACGGGGCGTTGATGTCCCATTTGGGGCGGCATGGCCTCATCTGCGCAGGTGAACAGCGGTTTTGTGCCAGGTTTCCAAGTCGTTCCAAATCAAAAGCATAGACAGATGCAAAACCTTCTCGGGTGAGAGTTGGCCCGGGAGGTGCTTTAGTGCGTAGCGTGGCGCGGGCTGGTTCCGCGCGCCGCTTCATCGACTCCGGGCCCACTCGACGCCTCCCCTCGCGGCACTCGCCGCATCCGGCCCGGTCGCTCCTCCCATTGGTTATCGAGCTCCATCACTCCGGAAATGCCGGGGCGATGGCCGCGTGCGGAACGGCACGCACCCTTTTCATAGAGGTGGAATGATGCGCACGTACAGACTGCAGTTCCGTCCCCACGCCCATTGCGGCGTGCTCATCCCCATCGGGTCCCGCGCAAGGCGGGGCCTGCTGGTGGCCGCGGCCCTGCTGGCCCTGCCGGCGTGGAGAGCGCCGGCCGCCGCGCAGGACCGGGAAGCCCCCCGTCCGCCCGACGCGAGGGTCGCCGTGGCGCAGGACCTGGCGGCGCAGGCGCAGGACACGGTGCCGGTGATCCGGTGCTGCGTGCAGCCGCCGGCCGGGCTGAGGTTCTGGGCCCCGTTCAACGGCTCGTACGTCACGGCGGTGCCCGGCTTCGCCGGGAACCCCCAGGGCGTCGTCTCGTGGACCACGAGCCTGCCCCCGGGCCACACCGGCAGCGCGCTGAGCCTGCAGGCCAGCGGACGCGTGGACTACCTCTCGAGCGCGACCACCAGCCTGGGCACCGGCAACTTCACGGTCGACGCCTGGATCCGGGTGCCGCAGACGACCACCGGCGTCAACCCGTTCCTGGACAACCGGCTCACGAATCCGCTCCGGGGCTTCCAGCTCTTCGCCTACAACGGGAGGATCGGGTTCCAGATGGCGGACGCCACGAGCGCGCCGGGGTACGACAACTTCGTCGCCCCCGCGAACACGATCCTCGCTCCCGGCACCTGGCACTTCGTCGCCGTCACCGTGACGCGGAACAGCCCGACCGGCGGAAGGATCTACGTGGACTGCAACCTGGTGCTGACCTTCGACCCGACGAAGCGCCAGGGATCGCTCGGCACGAACAACCGCCTGACGATCGGGCACGACCTCAACAACGTCTGGGGGCAGGGCGCGGCCTTCGATATCGACGAGGTGGAGATCTTCCACCGCGCGCTCACCCCCGCCGAGGTGGCCGCGCTCTGCCGCTACCCCAAGTGCCGGCCGACGGCGATGCCGTGACGACCGGCTGAGCCGTGTGTCCCAGGCACTGCCGGGCGCTCACAGAGGCACGGAGACACAGAACCTTTCTGTGCCTCTGTGAGCCAGGTGTTCAGCAGTTGCCGCAGACGCCGGTGAGCTTCTGGGTCTCGCAGTACGGCCCTACATGCGTGCCGCACTTGAATGGGGCGGTGCCCAGCGCCGCCGCCTCGCAGGCGTTCGCCTCCTCCGACCCCGTCGAGAACGAATCAACCCGGATCTCCTCGAGCGCCAGCTTCTTCGTGTTCACGGTTGCCTCCTGGAGAAGGGTGTAGCTGGCCGGGGAATCCCGGCCACGGGTCGCCCGCCGGCCGCGTGACGAGCAGCGTCCAAATTGTGCCGCTCTCATAACGTCGTAATACAGCACATTCTGTTCCTGTGGGCGCGCCCTGTCGATCGGCTGAATGCGTAGGCCGTCATCGGCGAAACGGTGCAGGATGTCGGTGCGGCCGAACGCGCCGGTGAGCCGGACAGGGCCGTCTGGCGACACAATACTTGAACGCAGAAAACGCTCCGGCGGGATCATATCCCGCCGGGGTGTCGAAAGAGGATCGTGTGCGCGGCGGGGATTCTCACCCTCTCGCGCCGGCATCCCACGCGCGCTGGACGTATGCGCCCAGGGCGCGCGCACCGGCGGTGTCGATGCCGTGGATGTTCGTCTCCTCCTGCCACATCCGGCCGAGGGACTGCGCAATCCCCGGGTTGCCGCCGGTGAACTCCTCGATCAGCGCCTTCCAGCGCGCCGCCAGGGCCTGCACGCGCGGGTCGGCCGGGTCGGTGCCGCGCTCCATCTCCGCGCGCACCTCGTCCATCAGCGTCTGCCAGTCCACCTGGCTCTGGCGGATGCGCTCCTCTCCGACCGCCGCGGCGCGGGCGGCCAGCTCCTCGCGCTGCTCGGGGGTGTAGTACCTGTCGTACATGGTCGTTGCCTCGATGGTCTGGATGAGCTCGTCGGCGGAGACCGTCTCCGCCGCTTCGAGTGTCTTCGCGATGCGCTCGAGCCGCGCGCACAGGGTGCGCTGCTGCTCGATCTGCTCGCGGACGCGGGCCAGGTGGAGCTCCACCACCTCGCGCGGCGAAAGCCCACGCCGGTCCAGCAGATCGCGGATCTGCTCCAGCGCGAACCCGAGCTGCCGCAGCGACGTCACCTGCTGCAGCCGCGCCACGTCGGCCTCCCCGTACAGGCGGTGCCCCGAGCGCGTGCGGCGCGACGGCCTCAGCAGCCCGATCTCGTCGTAGTGGTGCAGCGTGCGCACGGTGAGCCCCGTGGCGCCCGCCAGCTCCCCCACCTTCCACCCTTCCCGCGCCATCCTGCCTCCTTCGGTTGTCCTGCGTGGTGTGGCCACGCGACAAGGCTAATACCTCACGCGGCGTGAGGTGCAAGGGGCACGAAAAAAGCCTCGCGCACGAACGCAAAGACGCCGAGAGCCGCCGTGGCTCCCCGCGTCTCCGCGCCTCTGCGCGAGGCTTTGCGTCTACGGGTCAGAAGGCGTAGCCGACGCTCACACCCGCCCGGGGAAGGATGCCCCCGGAACCGATGAGGGGCGTGAATCCGGCACGGAAGATCACCTCTGCGTGAGACGCTTTTCTCAGGCGCCGACGAACTCGTCCACGAAGTAGCGGGGGGTGAGCGGCTCGCCGGTGGCGTGCACGAGGAGCGCGTTCCACTCCAGCGTGGCGCCGGGGGCGAAGATGCGCTCGCGCAGGAAGGCGCCCACCCGCGGCTCGCCGGCGATGCTGCGCCCCTCCGGCACGCCGCGCCGCGCGTGGGCGGAGATCTGCGAGGCCATCAGCTCCCCCAGCAGGTAGTTGTGGTAGTAGACGGGGGAGAGGGAGAGGTGGATCTTGGCCGCCCAGTCCGGCGCGTCGCGCTCCTCGGGGCGGCGGACGAGCTGGATGCGCTCGACCAGGTCCCACCAGAGCGCGTTCAGCTCCGCGCGGTCGGGGTCGCGGTAGAGCTCGCGCTCGAAGTACGCCATCACCAGGATCCAGCGCGCCGACACCAGCATGGCCGCGCGGAGCTGCGCGCGCACGTCGGCCGCCTCCTCCGGCGCCAGCTCCACCCCCGCGGCGTCGCGCAGCCAGGCGGGGTCGCGGGTGAGGCGCCCCATGTACATCGCGATGGCCTCGGTGGTGAGCGTGTGCGCCACCGTGCGCAGGAAGTAGGGCAGCCCGCGGGGGAGATTGATGTCGTAGACCGCGTGCCCCAGCTCGTGCAGCAGGGTGCTGGTCCACTTCTCGTTCGGGCGCAGGTTGCAGAGCACCCGCACGTCGCCCTGGCGGTCCATGTCCTCGCAGAAGGCGTGCTGGTCCTTCCCCTCGCGCTCCCACAGGTCGCTGCGCGCCAGCACCTCGTCCACCGGGAGCCCGATCCCGCGGAAGAACTCCGCCGCGAGCGCCACGGGATCGCGCTGCGCGAAGCAGGCGTCCAGCTCCACCCCGCCGCCCGCCGCCGGCGCCTCCTGCCCGAAGAAGTCGTCCCAGTGCCACGGCCGGAGCGCCTCGGGCTCGACGCCGAAGCGCGCGGCCAGGGCACGGTCCATCTCCTCGCGGAAGCGGCGGAAGGGCGCGTCGGTGCGCGCGCGGAAGTCGTCGAGGAGCGAAAAGAGCCGCGCCTCGCCGATCTCCTGGAGCTCCAGCTCCATCAGGTAGAAGTTCTCGAACCCCAGCGAGCGCGCGGCGGCGTTGCGGCGGCGCACCAGCTCGCGCAGCGGCTCCACCGCCTCGCGGCCGATCTCCTTGCTCGCCTCCCACGCCTCGCGCCGCGTGGCGGAGTCGGTGGAGCCCCGCAGCGCCTCCAGCAGGTCGTTGCCGGAGATGCGTTCGCCGCGGAAGGTGGAGCGGTGGGTGTGGAAGAGGTGCTCCAGCTCCGCCGCGCGCCCCACCAGGTCGCGGATGGTCTCGGGCGGGAGCTGGCTGCGCGTGTACTCGTGGTCCAGCAGCTCGAGCTGGCGGCGGAGCAGGGGATCGGCCACGGCGCCGCCGCCCAGCCAGCCGCGGACGCGGCGCGCGGCCTCGGGGTCGGAGAAGACCAGGGTGGCGGCCGCGCGCGCGGCGCTGGCGCGCGCCAGCGCCTCCTCGCCGCCGCCGGTGGCCGCGTCCCAGGCGGCCAGGTGCGCCTCGCGCTGGAGCGGCGCGAACCGCGCCTCGACCCCGGCGACGAGCGCGCGCGCCTCGTCCTCGGCCGAGGCGCCCTCCCCCCGCGTCATCGCAGCTCGTCGTACAGCGCCGCGATCGCCTCGGCGCCCTGGTGGAAGTTGTCCAGCGAGATCCACTCGTTGGGCGCGTGCGCGTTCTCGCCCGGGAGCCCGAAGCCGATCAGCACCACCGGCGCCCCCAGCGTGTCCTCGAACGCCTTCACGATGGGGATGGAGCCTCCCTCGCGGATGGTCACCGGCTCGCGCCCGTACGCCTTCGCCAGCGCGCGGCGGGCCGCCTCGAACACCGGGCCGCTCGGCTCCGCGAACCAGGGCTGGCCGCCGTGCAGCGCCTCGACCTCGACGGTGACGCCCTCGGGCGCGAGCGACTTCACGTAGTCGATGAAGGCGCGCTCCACCTCGTGGTGGTCCTGGTCGGGGACCAGGCGCATGGAGACCTTCGCCATCGCCTTCGCGGGGAGCACCGTCTTGGCGCCCTCGCCGGTGTAGCCGCTGAGCAGGCCGTTCACGTCCAGGGTGGGGCGCACCCAGACGCGCTCCAGCGGGCCGTACCCCTCCTCGCCCCCCAGCTTCGGCGCGCCGACCTCCTTGCGCAGCCCCTCCTCCTCGAAGGGGAGCCCCCGGATGACGGCGCGCTCGCGCTCGTCGATCTCCCGCACCCGGTCGTAGAAGCCGGGCACGGTCACCCGGCCGCGCTCGTCGTGCAGCTTCGCGATGATCTTCGCCAGCGTGTTCGCGGGGTTCACCACCGCGCCGCCGTACACGCCGGAGTGCAGGTCGGTGCTGGGGCCCTGCACCCGCACCTCCATGTACGCCAGCCCGCGCAGGCCGATGGTGATGGACGGCAGCCCGGGCGCGAACATGGTGGTGTCGCTGATCATCACCGCGTCGCAGCGCAGCCGGTCCACGTGCTCGGTGAGGAAGGTGGCGAGGTTGGGGGAGCCCACCTCCTCCTCGCCCTCGAGGAGGAAGACGACGTTCACCGGGAGCGTGCCGCTGGTGGCCAGGTGCGCCTCGACCGCCTTGACGTGCAGGTAGACCTGCCCCTTGTCGTCCACCGAGCCGCGGGCGAAGAGCTTCCCGTCGCGCACCGTGGGCTCGAAGGGGGCCGAGAGCCACTCGTCCAGCGGCTCGGGGGGCTGCACGTCGTAGTGGCCGTAGACCAGGAGGGTGGGCGCGCCGGGGGCCCCGCGCCACTCGCCCAGCACCACCGGGTTCCCGGCGGTGGGGACGACGTCGACGGTGAGGCCGATGGCGCGCATGCGGGCGGCCAGCCACTCGGCGGCCGCCGCGGTGTCGCCCTTGTGCTCGCTCTTGGCGCTGATGCTGGGGATGCGCAGCAGCTCGATCAGCTCGGCGAGGCTCTTCTCGCGGTTCCGCTGCAGGTACTCGGTGACGGACATCCGGCTCCGTGGGTCGGCAGAGGGTGATTCGCGTCCGCGTGCGCCGACGCGCGCGCGGGATGGCGAATATAACCCGCGCGCATCCGTCCGCCACGGCCCTCCCATGCCGATCGGGTCAGGCGATTCCAGCCGGTCAGAGGAGCGGGGTCCCACGCGTTTGCAGGTGCCCCTCGATGGAGGAAGCGTGATGCGACGCCTTCACCTGCTCCTTGTCTGCACCCTTCTCGCCGCCTGCGCGGGTGTGCAGCGCTCCGCCACGGCGGAGGCGCCGGACGCGGAAGAGTACGCCGTCTGGTCGGCCGCGCTGGATGCCCGGTTCGGATCCACGATACCGCGCTACAGGGTGATGGAGGAGACCTACAGCTGGGTCACGTCGATGCCCGGCGACTCCGAGTGGCTTCGCACCCGGTCGGGGTTGCCGGACACCCTGCTCGAGGACTACATCGCGCGGAACGCGCGGCGGGCCCGGGTGCAGGTGCGGCGGCTGCATCCGCGCAGCGTCCGCCTGCACCCCAGTCCGCCGGCGGCGGCGGTGGAGGGGCTGAAGCCGCCGTGGATCACCCTGTCGCGCGTGGGCTTCGACCGTGGCGGAACGCGCGCGATGGTCAGCGTCGTGTCCGACTGCGGCAGTCTCTGCAAGGGTGGTGCGCTGATGGTGATGGAGCGGGAGGGCAGCGGGTCCTGGAAGGTGACCTCTGCTCCGGTCGGCATCGAGTTCTGAGGGACGATGAAATCCATCCTCGCTGCAGCCCTGGCGCTCGCGAGCGCGTGCTCGCCGGCAGGCGATTCGTCATCCGCCGCGGTGGACCGCGACGAGGCGGCCATCTACAGCCTCGTCACGGACAGCGTTCTCGACACGGCGGGGGACCCGTTCGTGGTGATGGCGGAGAGCACCGTCGTCACCGAGCGGTACGCCTCCCGGCTGGCGGAGTCGGCAATTGGTCTCGATTCGACCTTTCCAGCCGCCGCCCTGCGCGATTTCGAGGCGCGGAACCGCACGCCGGTGGTCGTTCCGCGGACGACGCTTTCGGGCAAGAGGATCCGCCACCTCCGCCTCGGCTCGTTCGATCCCGACCGGGATCGGGATTCGGTCTCCGTCCTGCGCGGGTACGAGCCGGTGAGACTGCTTCACATGCTCTCGCGCCCGGGGTTCGATCCGGAGCGGCGGCGCGCCATCGTGACGACGGGTACGGGATGCGGCGACCTGTGCGGCGAAACGAGAGTCGTCCTGCTTGCGCGGGACGCTCGCGGATGGCACGTGACGGGCTGGAAGATCGTGATGCAGGGTTGAGGTCCGACCGCGACGTGGTGGATCTCGACCCCGGGTGGCTTCTCGTTCAGGGCGAGGAGGGGGATGAACCGCGTCATCGGCGCAGTCCTGGTGCTCGCGAGCGCATGTGCGCCGGCCACGCGTTCGTCGCCCGCGGGGCTGGACCGCGACGAGGCCGCCATCCTGAGTCTCGTGGCGGACAGCGTCCTGGATACGTCTGAAGACCCGTTCGTGGTGGTGGCGGAGAGCACCCTGGTGTTCCCCTCCGTCAGCGGTTGGCTTGCGGAGCGGGCAACACAGCTCGATTCGACCTTTCCAGTCACTGCCCTTCACGATTTCAAGGCGCGGAACCGCACGCCGGTCGTCGTTCCGCGGTCGACTGCTTCCGGGAAGAGGATCCGCCACCTCCGCCTCGCTTCGTTCGATCCCAACCGAGATCGGGACTCCAACTACGTTCTGCGCGGGTATGCGCCCGTCAGGTCCCTGCACGCGCTCTCGCGCCCGGGCTTCGATCCGGAGCGGCGGCGCGCCGTCATGACCACGGCCACGGGATGTGGAGGATTCTGCGCCGACACCCGCATCGTCCTGCTCGCGCGGGACGCTCGCGGGTGGCACGTGACGCGGTGGGAGGTCGTGGAGCAGGGGTGAGGTCGGAACCGCGAGGGCGCGCCCGTGTCCTCCGTGCCTCTGTGAGAGATCGCTGTCAGTGGGGCATCACCTGTCCGAACGCTTCGCCCTCGTGCGTTAGCCGGTGTGCTCTTTCGCGGGAGAATTCCGATGCGCACGCTCGCCCTGCTTCTCGTCCTCGCCCCGCTCGCGGTCCGCGGCCTGGCGGCCCAGCCACCGGCGCCCGACCCCGAGTCGTACGCGGTGTGGGGAGGCGCGCTCGACGCGCTCTTCGGCGACGACACCACCTACAGCAGGCTCGAGCTCTGGGTCGACTCGCTGGCGACGTCGCTCGACGAGCCGGAGCCGGAGCGACTTCCGCTGACCCGGATGCTCACCCACTACCACCTCTCGTTCGAGCCGCTGGACGCGCTGCTGGCCGCGGACAGCCCCGCCGTGCGCGTGGACCTGACCCGGCTCGCGGCGCGGACGCGTATCCGGGTCGCGCGCCTGATGTCGCGGCAGGCGCAGGGGCTCCGCGAGCCGCCGGCGGGAGTCGGCACGCTCGGCCTGTCGCGCGTCAGCTTCTTTCCCGGCCGGCGGATGGCGCTGGTGGCGGTGTTCATCGGCTACTGCAACCGCTGCGGCAGAGGCGGGCTGCTGCTGATGACCCGCCGCGACGACGGCACCTGGGGAATCTTCCGGACGATCCGGGGCAGTACCGCGTAATCCCGAATCCGGAAGATCGTCTCACGCGGAGACGCGGAGACGCAGAGAGAACCGCCGAGCCTCTCCGCGACTCCGCGTCTCTGCGTGAGACGCTTTTTACCAGGCTCGATTCACACGGGGGGGAGGCCCCGGGGCGCCCGCGGCCTTGCGCCTTCCCGACATTTGTGGGAGACTCCGTAGGGGAACGCTGCGTTTCACGTTGAATGGAACCGGGGAGCACTGCATGGGCAGGGGCGACATGAAGACCAAGCGCGGCAAGGTGGCGCGCGGAACGCGGGGCAACACCCGCCCGAAGCACGGCGACCGCAAGCGCAAGCTGGCGGCGAAGAAGGCGGCGGCAGCAAAGCCCGCCTGACGCGCATCGCTGCAGGTTGAATCCATGGCCCGCTCCCGCGTTTCAGGGGAGCGTCACGTGAGACGAGGGCGCCCGGGCCGAAGCCCGGGCGCCCTCGCCTCGCCGCGATCCTGCACCGTCAATCCTGCTCGTCGCGCTCCTCGTCCTCCGCGCTGTCGTCGCCGCGGTCGCGGGGCGGGGGAGGGCCGACCTCGCGCTCCTCGTCGATCCGGTAGCGGCGCTTCACGCCGACGATGAAGAGCAGCAGGCCGGCCGCCCCCAGCAGCAGCCCCGCCTTCTGCATCGTCTTCTTCTGCTTCCCGCGCCGCGCCTCCCCCTCGGCCATCCAGCGCTCCCTGCGGTCCGGTTCCACGCTCGGGTTCCCGCTCCACGATATCCGGGTGTTCGCCTCGCCGCCAGCCCGTCTCCCTCCGCGGGCCCGCTCCCCGCCGTTTTTCGTTCCGGGTGAGACGAGTGCGCCACAGAGTTTGGGGCATCGCTGCCACTGCGGCGCAGCGGGCCAGCCGCGTCCGTCACGTCTTTGCTCGATTTTTGGGACCATGGTTGCGGCACCGGGCTTGCAGAATCCGCCACGCCTGCACCCGGCTGGCTGGAAAGGATCGGCAGCGTTTTCAGTTCGGTTCCCGCCCGAGAATGATGCGGCGTGCGAACGGCGCCGCTGCGAGCGTCCCCCTTCCGTGGTTGCCCGGCGGCCCTGGCCGGCGGCAGCACGGCGACCGCTGGGCTTCCATGTCGCGAACGACGGAGACGGGCAGGCGTGCCGACCGTGCGGGGAGCCCCGCCGCCCCGAACCTTCTCCGCGCTCCGGGCGCCATGCGGGCCGAGCCCGCCTATCCCGCCTGGCTGCTGGAGCACGTCCGCCGCCAGCGCGAGTTCATCGACGGCCTCTCGCCTTTCCCCTTCGATCCGCCGGCGGACTCCACGCCGTTCCTCTGCCTCCACCAGAACAACTACCTCCGCCTCGCGCGCCACCCTGAGGTGGTGCGGGCGCGGCACGAGGCGAACCTGCGCGCCTGCGGCGACCCCTCCGCCCCCTCCATGCTCGGCGGGTCGTCGTGCGAGCACGACGCCTTCCGGGCATCGCTGCGCGACGCGCTGCAGGCCGACGACGTGATCCTCACCACCTCGGGGTGGACGGCCAACGTCGGGCTCGTCGAGGCGATCGCCCGGCCGGAGCTGCCGGTGTACCTGGACGTCGGAGGGCACCCCTCGCTCGCCGACGGCGCCCGGCTGGCACGGACCCGCAGGGTGATGTTCCGCCACAACGATCCCGGCCACCTGGAGCGGCGCCTGCGGGCGCACGGGCCCGGCGTGGTGTGCGTCGACGCGCTGTACAGCACCGACGGCGCCCTCTGCGACCTGGAGTCGTTCGCCGACGTCTGCGCCCGGCACGACTGCACGCTGGTGGTGGACGAGGCGCACTCGTTCGGGATGTTCGCCGCGGCGGGGGGAGGGCTCACGGTGGAGCGCGGGCTGCTGCAGCGGGTGCACTTCCGCACCCTCAGCCTGAGCAAGGCGCTGGGCGGCCACGGCGGCGCGGTGGCGGCGGGCGGGGAGATGATCCGCGCCCTCTCCGCCCGCATGCGCCCGGTCCTGTTCAGCTCGCCGACCTCCGCCGTGCTCAGCGCCGGGCACCGCGCCGCGCTCCAGGTGATGGTGCGCGAGCCCGAGCGCGCCCGGCGATGTCTGGCGATGGCCGCGCTGCTGCGCGCCGGGCTGCGCCGGCGCGGCGTCCGCACCGCGCCGGGCGCGGGCCCGATCATCGCCATCCGCCTGCGCGGCGAGGCCGCCTGCGAGCTGTACGCGCGGCTGCGGCGGCAGGGGATCCTGACCTCGGTGTTCGTCTACCCGGCGGTGCCGAAGGGCACCAGCGTGGTGCGCTTCTCCGTGCACGCCGACGTGGGCGAGGCCGACGTGCGCCGCGCCGCGGAGTGCGCGGCCACGGCGCTGCGGGAGATGGGGCTCCTGCCATGAAGGCCGTCTTCGTCGTCCCCAGCGAGATCTCCTCCGGCGAGGCCGTCACCGCGCTGCACATGGCGGAGGCGATCGCCGCCCGGGGGGGCCGGGTGCGGTTCCTGGCCTCGCCGTTCGCCGCGGCCTGCTTCCGCCCGCGCTTCCCCGGCCGGGTCACGCTGCTGACGAACGACCGCGAGGAGAACCGGCGCCGGTGGACCCGGCTGCTGCGCGGCCGCCCGGACGCCGTGGTGTTCGCCGACTATCCGCTCCTCTTCTTCTCCAGCGGCACCCCGCCGCTGGCCGACGCGTCGTGGGCCGCCGGCCTCGACCGGCTCGACGCCGCGCTCCTCACCCTGGACCACCTGGGGTACGCCCAGCGGCCCAGGCTCCTCTTCTTCGGCCCGCCGCACCTGAGCCTGCACTTCGAGCGCACTCCGCCGCTCCCCCCGCGCATGGAGGTCCTCCTCCCCTGCCCGGTGCAGGCTCCCGCCGCCGTGCCGGGGCGCCGCGGCGAGCCGTTCCGCTACTGGGAGCTCCCGCTGGCGGTGGGCGAGGCCGAGCGGCGCCGGGTGCGGAGCCGCTACCTGGACGACGACCGGGAGCTGCTGGTGTTCCACTCCGCCCCCACCTGGGCGCGGCTGCACGCGGAGCGCTTCGGCCTTCCCTACTACGCGCTCCTGCCGCGGATCCTGGAGCACTACCTGGCGGGCGCCCCCCGGCGGGTGACGGTGGTCTCGGTGAACGGCGACGCGCCCCCCGCCGCGTCGGCCGGGCGGGGCGTCCGCGTGGTCGGCGTGGGGCGCCTCCCCAAGGACGAGTACGAGGCGCTCCTCCTCTCCGCCGACCTGATGCTCACCGAGAACGCCGTCTCGGTCACGCTGGGGAAGGCGGTCTGCGGGCTGGTTCCCTGCGCCCACCTGCGCAACTCGTGGGGGCTGGGCGAGCTCTCCGCGCGCGCCGAGGAGCCGCTGCGCGCCCTGGTGCAGGAGAGCGAGCGCGCGCGCCCCGGCTCCGTCTTCCCCTTCGAGGCGTTCCCGATCTGGCGGCGCGAGGACGTGGAGGAGCTCGGCGTGTTCGAGGGCAACGGCCTCGCCGGGTGCGTCCCGGGGGTGGAGCTGTTCGGCGGCGAGGCCACCCGCGCCGCGCTCCACGCCCTGCTGCACGACCCCGCCGAGCGCGAGGCCGTGCGGGCGCGGCAGCGGGCGTACGTCGACACGCTGCGGGCGCTCCCCGGTGCGTACGAGGCGGTGCGCGGCCGGTGCGGGAGGGGCGCGGGCCGCCGCGCGGCCGCATCCGCGCGGAGGGAGCCATGAAGGTGCTCCTGGTCACCCCCGTGCTGGCGGGCTCGGGCGAGACGATCACGGCGCTGCACCTGGCCGAGACCCTGGCCGGGCGCGGCCACCAGGTCCTCTTCCTCTCCTCCCCCTTCGCCCGGCGCTTCGTGGAGCCGCGCTTCCCCGGCCGGGTGCGCGAGCTCGGGGACGACGGCGCCGACAACCGCCGACGCTGGGACGCCGCGCTCCTGGAGCTGCGGCCCGACGCCGTCGTGTTCGCCGACTACGCGCTCTTCGCCGTGCCGCAGGGGTGCGCGCCGCTGGTCGACGAGCCGGGGTGGGTGGAGAGCCTCGACGCGCTCGACGCGGCCCTGGTCACGCTCGACCACTTCGGCTTCGGCCAGCACTCGCGCCCCCTGGAGCTGGGGCCGCCGCACCTGGGCTTCTTCGGCTACCTCCGCTTTTCCGCGCTTCCGCGGCGGATGCAGGTGCTGCTCCCCTGCCCGATGCACGAGCCCGGCCCGGTGCCCGGGCGCCGGGGCGAGCCGTTCCGCTACTGGAGCGAGCTCCCCCTGGGCATACCGGACGCGCCGCGCGCGGCGGTGCGGCGCCGCTACCTGGAGGGCGGCGAGGGGCTGCTGGTCTTCCACTCCGTGCCGAACTGGACCTGGCGGCTCGCCGAGGCGCTCGAGCTCCCCCTCTACCGCTACCTGGCCGAGATCCTGGAGCTCTACCTGGACGGGCTCCCCGTCACCGTGGTCTCGGTCAACAACGGGGGGCTGCTGGCGCCGCCGCCGCGGGCGCGGATCCGCGTGGTGAACCTCGCCCCCCTCCCGCCGGCGGAGTACGAGGCGCTCCTCTTCGCCGCCGACCTGGTGCTCACCGAGAACCGGGTCTCCATCTCCATGGGAAAGGCCGTCTGCGGGCTGCAGCCCTGCGCCGTGCTGCGCAACGGCCGGCGGCTGCTGGAGCTGGCGGCCACGCTGGACGGCCGGCTGGCCGAGGTGGTCCAGGAGATGGAGAGGCTCCGGATGGGCGCGGTGTACCCGTTCGAGGTCTTCCCGAACGTCACCCCCGGCGACCTGGAGGAGATCGGGCTGTACCGGGGGAGCTCGCTCCCCCACGCCTTCCGCGCCCTGGAGCTCTTCGGCGGGGGGGAGACGCGCGACGCGCTGCATGCGCTGCTCACCGACCCCGCGGAGCGCGCGGCCCTGCGCGCGCGGCAGCGGCACTACGTGGACCGGCTGGCGCGCCTGCCGGACGGCGCGGCCCTCCTCGAAGGGCTGGTCCACGGCCAGCGGGGGGCCGCGTGAGCGGGCTCGTGGGGGTGATCCTGGCCGGCGGGCGCGGGCGCCGGATGGGAGCGCTCGGCGACGAGTTCCCCAAGGCGCTCCTTCCCGTGGCCAACCTCCCCCTGGCCGCCCACCACCTCCGCCTCCTGCACGGGCTGGGCGTGCGGACGGTGCACGTGGTCCTGGGGCACCGCGGCGCCGAGGTGGCCGCCGCGCTGGGCGACGGGAGTGCCCACGGCGTGCGCATCCGCTACGCCGAGCAGGGCGCGCCGCTGGGGAGCGCGCACGCGCTGGGGTGCCTCCGCCCGCACCTGGTCGGGCCCTTCCTGCTGACGCTCGGAGACTACTTCTTCGTGGCTCCGCACGCGGCGCGGCTGGTGCGCCGGCTGGAGAGCGGCGCCTCGGCCATCGCGGCCATGCGCGAGCCCGACCCGCGCCTTCTCCGCGAGGCGTGCGCGCTGGAGGTGGACGGCGAGGGCCGCGTGCTCGACGTGGTGGAGAAGCCCGCCGCCCCGCGCAGCGACCTGAAGGGGTGCGGGTTCTACGCCCTGCAGCCCGAGGTCCTGGACGCGGTGGCCCGCACCCCGCGCACCGCGCTGCGCGACGAGTACGAGCTCACCGTCTCGCTGGAGCTGTACGTGCGGGCCGGGGGCGCGCTCTACGCCGAGGAGGTGTTCGACTGGGACGTGAACCTCACCCGCCCGGACGACCTGCTGCACTGCAACCTGCGGTGGCTGGCGCAGGAGCGCCGCAACGAGCTGGTGGCCGACGACGCCGAGGTCGGCGCGGGGGCCCGCCTGGAGCGCGCGGTGGTGGGCGGCGGAGCGCGGGTGGCGGGAGCGGCGAGGCTGCGCGAGTCCGTCGTCTTTCCAGGCGCCCGCGTCGACGCCGGGCGGCCGCTGCGCCGGGTCCTGGTCACCCCCCGGCACACCATTCCGTGTAGCGTGGGCCCCGCGGCTCCACGCGCGTTCGGCCGGACCGGGTGGTCCGGACCCCTTTCCCCATAGCGCAGGAGTGGACCCATGACGACCCCGATCCCGGACTTTCTCCGCCTCCACGAGATCCAGGACGTGGACTCGCTGCGGGTGCTGCGGCGGGTGGTCGAGTCGCAGCTCACCATGGCGGAGGCGCAGGTGAACCAGCTGCAACAGCTCCGGGGCGCGCTGGACGAGCGCACGCAGGCGCTGGGGAAGGTCCGCAAGTAATCCCGCACGGCGGCGTCTGGTTCAGGATCGGAGCCTTGAACTGAATGCCTCACGCGGAGTCGACGGAGTCGACGGAGCTCGTCTCCGCTGACTCCGTTGACTCCGTGTGATCCCGCTTGTCGAGTTCGATCGTGCATTTCCCCAGGACGTCATCCCGGGCGGCGGCCCCCTCGGGATGACGTCACCGGGGGATTGCGCCTTCGATTCTGCAAGCTGGTACGAGGCATTTCGTTCGAGAATCGATGGGGAGGAAATGCCGCGAGGGCGCCCGGGCATCGGCTCGGGCGCCCTCGTGGCGCAGAGTCGGAGGCGACGACCACGCTGTCTCCCCCGACCCTTCCAGCAGACGATCCGCTCCGCGGTTACCGCGGCACCGGGGCGGTGAAGGCCGGCACCGCGATCCGCCGCGCGCGCTCCTCGGCGCTCTCGGCGTCGCCGCCGCCGTCCAGCAGGCCGCTCTTCGCCACGAGCTGCGCCGCGAGCACCGTCTGGATCACGCTGGTGATGTTCCCCGCCGTGGCGTCGGCCGCGCCGCCCGCGTCGCCGCCGCCGCTGATCGTCACTAGGCGCGCCTTCGAGAGCGCTTCGGCGATGGACGGGGCGATCTCCGGCAGCATCTCGATCTGCTTGTAGCGGAAGTACGCCTCGCCCCCCTGCTGGATCGCCTCGTTCACCTTGCGGATGCTCTCCGCCGTGGCCGTGGCCACGGTGGTGATGCGGATCGCCTCGGCCTGCGCCGCCGCCTCGGCCTCGATGCGCACCTTCTCGGCGTCGGCCCGCGCCTGCGCGATCTGCGTGGCCTCGAGCTCGGCGATGCGCTGCAGCCCGAGCGCCTCCTGCTTCTTCGCCTCGGCCTGCGCGACCAGCGCGGCGTTCGAGGCGCGCGTCTGCTCCAGCTCGCGCTGCTTGTCGCTGATGTTGCGCTCCGCCTCGAGCGCCGCGTCCTTGGCGCGGCGGGCCTGCTGCGCCGCCACGATGTCGGAGTTGGCCTGCGCCTCGGCCGCGCTCTGGCGGCGCCGCGCCTCGGCCACCTCGCTCTGCACCACCTTGATGTTCAGCGAGTTGAAGCTCAGGCCCAGGTCCGTGAGCTCGCGCGAGCACGCCTTGCGGATGATGATGGCGAGCGGGTCGTCGTCCTCCTCCAGCGGGCTCCCCGGCGCGGGCGTCTGCACCAGCGCGATCCTGGCGGCCTCGTCGCGCTGCGCCAGCGCCGTCTGCGCGGCCGCGGAGATGCGCGGCGCCGTCTTGGCGGAGAAGAGCTGGTCGTGGGTGAGCAGGTTGATGGCGCGGCGGCCGGACGAGGAGAGCAGGTCGATCAGGATGTTGATCTGCTCTTCCTGGGGCTTGGGGAAGAAGCGGTTCGCCGCCGTCTTGATCATCGCGTCGCTGTCGCCCACCGAGACGATGGCGCTGGCGAGCACGCGCACCTTGATCGGCTGCGGCACCCCGTTGTCGTCCAGGTCGGCCGTCTGGTCGGTGATGTCGAGGTCGACGTTGATGGCTTTGCTGGAGATGGTGGTGCCGGTGGTGAAGAGCGGCACCTCCTTGCTCTTCCCCGGGCCCCGGTAGATGTAGGTGCGGCCCGTGAGCCAGCTCACCAGCCGGATGGTGCCCGCCTCCACGTTGCGCAGGAAGGCCGAGACAACCATCGGGATCAGCACGAAGACGGCGACGAGTACCACGAGGGCCGTCCAGATCAGACTCGATTCCATCAGTCCTCCAGGGTGGGCGGCGCCCTCAGGCGCCGCGGATGAGCCCCGCCGCGGCGGGGAGCGAAACCGTACAGCAGTTGCGGGCCGCGTCCACTTCCTCGACCACCAGCGTGTCGCCGGCGTGCACGCGCGTGCCCGTGGCCCGGTCGGCCGGGCTCAGCCGCGCGAGCACCTGCACGATCTGGCCGTCGAGCTCGATCTTCACCACCCCCTCGCCGGCCTGGTTGAAGCCGGTGACGGCGGTGGCCGTGTCGGTGATGGCGCTCTCCAGCGTGAGCGCCGGCTCGCTGCCGAAGCGGAAGAAGAAGTTCCACACCGGCCGCACCGCCAGCAGCTCGAAGACGAACCCGGCCACGACCGCCGCGGGGAGCCGCAGCGGGGCGGGGAGGAAGGCGCCCAGCAGGATCCCGGCGGCGCCGATCCCGATCAGCACGCTGAAGAGCACCCGCGGCGAGAGGAACGAGAGGAACCATCCCCCGATCGCGCGCTCGCCCCCGTGCTCGCCGTGGTGGTGCCCCTGGTCGCCCTGGTGCCCGTGGCCCTGCGCGGCGTGGCCGCCCGCATGGCCGTGTCCGTGGCCGAGGGCGTGCCCGTGCCCGCCCGCGTCCAGGTGCCCCGCGTGCCCGTGGCCGCCGGCCAGGTGCCCGCCGACGCCGTGCACGTTCACGTCGCCCGCGTGGTGGCCGCCCGCGTGCAGGTGGCCGGCATGTCCGTGACCGGCGTGCCCGTGGCCGGCGTGGTCTCCGCCGTGGCCGGCCACGCCGCTCACGGCCATGATCAGCAGCCCGGCGAAGCCCAGCAGGAGCGAGAAGAGGTAGAAGTCCATGGGGACCGTTGGGTGGTCCGGCAGGGTCGCCGGATGGAGTAGACTACGTGTGCGGGGCGGGAATGGTTGCGCAGAGACTCACCTGCGGGGGTGATCGGGACGTTCTCTGCCCGGACCGTAAATATATGCGAATGAAGCGCGTGCGCCACGGGGAAGGAAACACGCATCGCCCGGCGCGCGTGGGCGGCGCCGGGCGATGCGAGGTGCTACGGCGGACGGGCTCAGTCGCGGTCGGCGCCGCGGCCGGTCCTCTCCTGCAGCTCGTCGATCCGCTTCGACGCCTCGGCCTTGGTGAGGTCGTCGTCCACCTCCTCGCCCGCCTCCTCGGCGAGGGTGTGCAGGTACGAGCGCTGGGCGCCGGTGAGCGGCTCGTCGCCCGTCACCCAGTTGTCCGGGTCCTTGATCATGTTCCCCTGTTCCGCCGCCCCGGCGGTGCGTCGGTCGGTCATTCTGTTCTCCTTCCCTTCCGGCGTGGTATCGTTAATCATTGCCGGACAGCGAGTTGTGCAGGATGCATACCAAAGAAAAGCCGAACGAGAGGGCGCGATGAAGAAACACTCCTGGCGTCGGGAGCTGGAAAAGAAGCGGCGGGGCGGGCCGGACGAGCTGCCGCTCGGCACGCTGCTCTTCTACGGCCCCGACAACCGGCGGGCGAGCAAGGTGGTGGCTGCCGTGTTCCTCGAGCGCCACGGAGAGCCGCTGATGCGGAAGTGGAGTTGGGACGGCGAGCTGGACGTGCGGGCGGACCCGCGCATCGGCCGTGAGGTCACGCGCTTCTTCACGGAGAACCGGGTGCGGCGGGTGGCTACCACGCCCGGGCTCGCGGGGTGTCCGCACGAGGAGGGGATCGACTATCCGGAGGGCGAAGCGTGTCCGCAGTGCCCCTTCTGGGCCGACCGCGACCGCTGGGAAGAGGCCATCAAGCCGCCGGCTCCACCCGGGCACATGGCGAACTGAGAGAGTGTCGAGGAACCACACGGAATGGTCTGGACGTCATCCTCAGAGGCGCTTGAGCAACATCAAAACGGCCGAATCACTCCGGTGTCATCCCGAGGCTCGGCCGCGACGAACCTGACGCCGCACCGGTGCCCGCGGAGCCGAGGGATCTGGTCGGGGAAGCCGCGGAGCCCGGGCGCGGCAGCGTCGCGAATGGCGGGCCTCGCAGCGGTCGAGACACGACGTTGCCGCGGCTGCCGCGCGGCTTCCGCAGCGGGCCCCGTGGCGGCCGTGGCCAGATCCTTCGGCCCTGCGAAGCTCACCGTGGATACAGGGTGAGATGAGGTCGGGCCTCAGGCTCAGAGGGTGTTGCTGAACCCGTTCTTCGTACACCCCTGGGTGTCATCCTGAGGCCCGGCCACGTGGAATCAGCGTTCGCGCCGAGGGCGGCAGGGCCGTGAGGATCTGAGTGCGGCCACGCCGGAGCCGGCTGCGGCAGCTCGCGCGGAAGCCACGGCCTCACGTTCCTCGTCGATGCCACGCAGGAAAAGCCAGGCATCGACGAGGGCCGGCGTGGACGCGGTGATCGTGCGGGCTTCCGCGGCGCTCCTGCGCATTCCTCGGCCAGATCCTCACGGCCCTGCCGTCTGCAGCGCTGACGCCAG
>JBJMPM010000177.1:0-3751 GCA_045803205.1 Longimicrobiaceae bacterium | reverse complement strand
CGACGGCGCCGCCCACGCCTACTGGACCGCGCGCTTCGCCGACGGCGTGCCGGTGCTGGAGCTTCCGGCCGACCGGCCGCGCCCCCCGGTGCGCAGCTACCGCGGCGAGCGCGTCACCCGCGTGGTGGGCGACGCCCTGGTGCGCCGGCTGGCCGGCGCGGGGCGCGAGCAGGGGCTGACGCTCTTCCACACCCTGCTGGCGGCCATGTTCGCCTGGCTGGGCCGGCTGAGCGGGCAGGACGACGTGGTGGTGGGCACTCCCTCCGCCGGGCAGGCGGCCGGGCCGGAGGCGGCGAAGCTGGTGGGATACGGCATCGGCATCCTTCCCATCCGCGCCCGGCTGGACGCGTCGGCGCCGTTCGTGGAGCACGCGCGGCGGGTGCGGCGCTCCGTCCTGGAGGCACTGGATCACTCGGGCTTCTCGTTCCCGAAGCTGGTCGAGGCCGTCCTCCCCCGGCGCGACCCCTCCCGCCCGCCCCTGTTCGCCGCGGGGATGTACCTGGACCGGCAGTCCGGCGACTCGGCGCTGGGGGGCCTGCGCGCCGCCGCCGAGGGGAACTTCGTGGGCGGCTCCCGGGCGGACCTGGCGCTGGGGATGACGGAGACGGCGGGGATGGAGCTGCGGCTGGACTGCGACTTCTCCACCGACCTCTTCGACGCGGAGACGGTGGAGCGCTGGCTGGGGATGTTCGAGCGGCTGCTGGAGGACGTCGCCCGCGACCCGCGGACGCCTTTGAGCGACCTGGAGCTGCTGGCGGACGAGGAGCGGCATCGCCTGCTGGTGGAGTGGAACGGCGCGGAAGCGCACCTCCCCGCCGGCTGCGTGCACCAGTGGGTGGAGGCGCGCGCCGCCGCCGCCCCGGGCGCGCCCGCCGTCCAGGCGGAGGACGGCGTGCTCGACTACCGTGAGCTGAACGCGCGCGCCAACCGCCTGGCGCACCACCTGGCCGCGCTGGGCGTGGGGCGGGAGACGAGGGTGGCGCTCTGCCTGGAGCGCGGCGCGGCGCTGGTGACGGCGATGCTGGCGGTGCTCAAGGCGGGGGGCGCGTACCTCCCGCTGGAACCGTCGTACCCGGCGGAGCGGCGGGCGTGGGTGCTGGCCGACAGCGGCGCCTCCGTCCTGGTCACCGCCGGCGGCGCCTGGGAGGGCGCCCTCCCCCCCGCCGTCGCCGCCGTCCGCCTGGACGCCGACGCGGAGGCGATCGCCGCCCGGCCGGACGCGAGCCCCGAGGTCCGTCCGTCCGGGCGCGACCTGGCGTACGTCGTCTACACCTCCGGGAGCACGGGAACGCCCAAGGGCGTCGGCGTGGAGCACGGCGGGCTGGCCACGCTCTGCGCCGCCTACGCCCGCGACCTGCGGGTCACGGCCGACGCGCGCGCCTCGCAACTGATCAGCAGCGGCTTCGACGCGTCGGTGCTGGAGATCTGGCCCTTCCTGGCGGAGGGCGCCTCGCTCCACGTCGTGCCGGACGCCCTGCGCCTGGACCCGGCGGCGCTGCGGCGCTTCGTGGTGGAGCGGGAGATCACCCACGCGCACATGCCGCCGCCCATCGCCGGGCCGCAGCTCGAGACGGAGTGGCCGCGGGACGGGGCGCTCCGGGTGATGGTCACCGGCGGCGAGCGGCTGGGGGGGGTGCCGGCGCCGGATCTCCCCTTCGAGCTGATCGTGGGCTACGGGGTGACGGAGTGCACCGTCGCCTCCACCTCCGGGCGGGTGGACGGCGCGCGCCTCTCCTCCATCGGCCGGCCGGCGGAGAATTCCCGCGTCTACCTGCTGGACGGCGCCCTGCGCCCGCTCCCCGCGGGCGTCCGCGGGGAGATCTGCCTGGGCGGCCGGCAGGTGGCGCGCGGCTACCTGGGCCGGCCGGCGCTGACGGCCGAGCGCTTCGTCCCCGACCCCTTCTCGCCCGCCCCCGGCGCGCGGCTGTACCGCACCGGGGACGCGGCGCGCTGGCGGGCCGACGGGACGCTGGAGTTCGCCGGCCGGCTGGACGGGCAGGTGAAGATCCGCGGCTCCCGCGTGGAGCCGGGGGAGATCGAGGCCGTCCTCCGCCGCCACCCGGAGGTCGCCGACTGCGCCGTGGTGGCGCGGGAGGACGCGCGGGGCGAGGGGTGGCTGGCGGCGTACGTGGTGGGCCGCGCCACGGCGGTGGAGCTGCGCCAGCACCTGCGCCTGGCGCTTCCCGAGTCCATGGTCCCCGCCGCCTTCGTGGCGCTGGACGCCCTCCCGCTGAACGCGCACGGCAAGGTGGACCGCGCGGCCCTTCCCGCGCCGGATCCCGCGTTCGCCGAAGACCCGTACGTGGCGCCGCGCACCCAGGTCGAGACGGTGCTGGCGGGGATCTGGGAGGAAGTGCTGGGGACCGATCCCGTGGGCGTGGAGCAGAACTTCTTCGCGCTCGGCGGCCACTCGCTGCTGGCCATGCGGGTGGTGTCGCGCGTCTGCGCCGTGTTCGGCGTGGAGCTGCCGCTGCGGGCGCTCTTCGAGGGCCCTACCGTGGCGCAGCTGGGATGCGCGGTGGAGGCGCTGCGCCGGGAAGAGCTGCCGCCGCTTCCGCCGGTGCTCCGGGTGGAGCGCGCGGAGGCGCCGCCCCTTTCCTTCGCGCAGGAGCGGCTCTGGTTCCTGGACCGGCTGCAGCCCGGAGGCGCGCTCTACAACGTTCCCCTGCGCCTGCGCCTGGAGGGCGCCCTCGACCGGGGCGCGCTGGAGCGGGCGCTGGGCGAGATCGTGCGCCGGCACGAGGTGCTGCGCACCACCTTCGCCGAAGCGGACGGCGCGGCGGTGCAGGTGGCCGCGCCCTTCGCCGGCTTCTCGCTCCCCGTGCAGGAGCTCTCGCACCTGCCCCCGGCGGAGCGCGAGGCGGAGGTGCGGCGCCTGGTCTCGGACGACGCGGCCCGCCCGTTCGACCTGGCGGCGGGCCCGCTGTTCCGTGCGCGGCTCCTCCGCGTGGACGAGGAGGACCACGTCCTCCTCGGGGGGATGCACCACGCCGTGACCGACGGGTGGAGCATGGGCGTGTTCTTCCGGGAGCTGTCGGCGCTGTACGGGGCGTTCCGCGAGGGGCGCGGATCGCCGCTCCCGGAGCTGGCGGTGCAGTACGCCGACCATGCGGTGTGGGAGCGCGAGCGGCTGCGGGGAGACCGGCTGGAGCGGCAGCTCTCCTGGTGGACGGAGCGGCTTTCGGGCGCCCCGGCGCTCCTGGAGCTGCCCCTCGACCATCCCCGCCCGGCCGTGGCCACCTCCCGCGGCGCGCACGAGAGGTTCCATCTCCCGGCCGGGGAGCAGGAGCGGCTGCGGGTGCTGGCCCGCTCGGAGGGGGTGACGCTGTACATGCTGCTCCTGGGCGCGTTCCAGCTCCTCCTCGGCCGGTACGCCGGGAGCGACGACGTCGTGGTCGGGAGCACGGTCGCGGGGCGCACGCGCCGCGAGGTGGAGCCGCTCATCGGCCTGTTCATGAACACGCTGGTGCTGCGGACCGATCTTTCCGGCGACCCGTCCTTCCGCGAGGTGCTGCGGCGGGTGCGGGAGGTCACGCTGGGGGCCTTCGAGCACCAGGAGCTCCCGTTCGAGCGGCTGGTGTCCGAGCTGCGGCCGGAGCGCTCCCTGAGCCACGCGCCCGTCTTCCAGGTGCTCTTCGAGCTGCACGACGGCGGCGCTCCGGACGCCGGCGGCCTCGCGGGGCTGCGGGTGGGCGGCGTCGCGGCCGAGGGGTGCACCGCCAAGTACGACCTCGCGGTGGCGCTGGTCACC
>JBJMPM010000132.1:0-29065 GCA_045803205.1 Longimicrobiaceae bacterium | reverse complement strand
GGCGCGGAAGAGGCGGTTAGATTCTCTCCGTTTCCTCCGCGTCTTTCGCGTGACCGGCGCGGGCCGCGTCCGAATGGCACCACGGGTCCGCACGCCGTTCCTTCCCGCGTCTCCATCCCCCGAAACTCCCATGCAGCAGCCCGCCGCCTACGCGCTCGCCGACCGCCAGGTGGACGTCGAGACCCCCGAGCACGTTTCCGTCGGATACGAGCTCGCCGACCTGGGGTCGCGCTTCACCGCCAAGCTGGTGGACGGGCTGCTGCTGGGGCTCATCTTCTTCGGGCTGTTCTGCCTCCTCCTGCTCCTCGCGGCGACGGGGCTGGGCGCCATCTTCCGGGGCGACCTGGTGATCGCGCTCTTCATCCTGGTCTGGTTCCTCGCCTCCGCCGGCTACTACGTGTTCTACGAGGGCTTCCGCGACGGGCAGACGCCGGGGAAGAAGATGATGCGCATCCGGGTGGTGCAGGACGGCGGCTACCCGGTGAGCTTCCGCGCGGCCGCCGTGCGCAACCTGATGCGCGCGATCGACGCGCTCCCGCCGCCCTCCTGGGGGGTGGCCGCGCTCACCATGATGCTGCACCCGCGCACCAAGCGGCTGGGCGACATCGCGGCCGGGACCGTGGTCGTGCGCGACCGCACCGGCCAGCCGGTGCCCGAGGAGCGCACGGCCGCGGGCGCCGTGCCGATGGGGCGGCCGCTGCTGGCGGACCAGGAGTTCGCCGCCCTGTCGATGTACGTGCAGCGGCGCGCGGGGCTGGAGTACGGCGTGCGCGCGCAGGTGGCGGGCACGCTGATGCAGCGGCTGGCGCCGCGCTTCGAGGGCGACCCGCGGCGGGGGCAGATGCCCTTCGACGCGTACCTGGGCACCGTGTACGAGGAGGAGTCGGCGCGGCGCCGCGAGTCGGGCGCGGGAGGGCGGGCCGGCTCGCCGCAGGCCACCGCGCTCTTCCGCCGGCAGAAGCCGATGTGGGACGAGTACGACCGCATGCTGGCCGAGGCGAGGCGCGCCGGGCTCCCGGCCATGGGCGAGCGGCGCGTCTCGCGCTTCGCGGCGCTCTACCGCGAGGTGGCGGCGGACCTGGCGCGGGCGCGCACCTACGGCGGCTCGCCGGAGCTGCTCTTCATGCTGGAGCGCGCGGTGGGCGCGGGGCACAACCTGCTCTACAGCGCGCCGGTGGGCGGATGGCGGGGGTTCCGCGGCTGGATCATGGGGGGCTTCCCCGCCCTGGTGCGGATGCGCTGGCGCCCGATCCTGCTCGCCTCCGTCCTCCTCTACCTCCCCGCGGTCCTCACCTTCGCGGCGGTGCGGGGCGACCCCGCGATGGGGCGGCGGATGCTCCCCTCGGGGCTGATGCAGCGCGCGGAGGAGGCGGAGAGCCGGCGGGCGGCCGGGAAGGGGTACGTGAGCCCCGAGGACTTCGGCGGGATGCCGATCATGGCGACCGCCATCATGTCGAACAACGTGCGGGTGACCTTCATGGCCTTCGCCGCGGGGATCCTGGCGGGGCTGGGGACGGCGCTGGTGCTCGTCTTCAACGGCGTGCAGCTCGGCGCGGTGGCGGCGGTGTTCGCCAACCACCAGGCCAACCTGCACTTCTGGTCGTTCGTGCTCCCGCACGGGATCATCGAGCTCACCGCCATCTGCATCGCCGGGGGGGCGGGGCTCTGGCTGGGGTCGGCGTTCCTCCTTCCCGGGCGCATGACGCGGCGCGAGGCGCTGGTGGTGCGCGGGCGCGAGGCGGTGTCGCTGATCGGCGGCACCGCGGTGATGCTGGTGGTGGCGGGGCTGATCGAGGGGTTCATCTCCCCCTCGGACCTGCCGAGCGGGGTGAAGCTCGGCGCCGCCGCGGTCACCCTGGTGCTGCTGGCGATGTACCTGGGGTTCGCCGGGCGGGGCGAGGAGGCGCGCAAGGCCGCGGCCGAGGTGGCACTACGATAGTGCCAAGTGCCAAGTGCTGAGTGCTGAGTGCTGAGTGCTAAGTGCTGAGTGATAGAGCGGTTTGCACGCGGATCCGGAGGAAGTCGCGCTTCCGCAGCCGTGGAGCCCTCTCCCTTGCGCCTTAGAGCGCAATTCCCTCTCCCGTACCGGGAGAGGGGAGCAGACGCGGCGATGGTTCGGCCTGCATGGAGCCGTGCAGACCAGCGGCAGCGCGGCCGGTCTGGATGGCGTAGCACTTGGCACTTGGCACTTGGCACTTGGCACTTGGCACTTGGCACTTGGCACTTGGCACTTCCTTTGAGCCGCCGCGTTCCGTCCCCTCCGCCCCAGGCGAAGATTCTCGAACCCGCGATTTTGGCCGCCGCCGGGCGATCGGCGGGGATGCGCGGGACGGCTTGGGGGGCGGCGGAAATGAGTTCCTTGACAAAGGCTCTCTCCGCGCCGGACATTCCGGAAAATGCGCCGCCGCGCCGGACACCGCGCCAGCCGGAGGGAAACCCGTGGCACGCCACAATCGAGAGGGGCACGGAGAGGACCAGCGGGGACGCACCTACCTGGTCGGCTACCAGCCCGACTGGTTCCGGCAGGTGAAGGTGACCCGGGGGCTGGACTCCGGCCGCCAGTCCACCAAGACCCTCCTGCGCAACCCGGAGCCCCCCACCACCGAGCCCGGCCGCCGGGTGCGCACGCACATCGCCGCGCCGGAGCTGGGGATCGAGTTCGAGGTCACCCTCGACGACCCGCGCCACGTGGTCCGCCGCATCATCGTGGAGACGGTGGTGCCCGAGGGCGAGGACGCGGGCGAGACCATCGCCTTCTCGGTGTCGCGCACCGAGGACCACGCCGACGACTGAGCGCGGCCGCTCCACCGCCCGCCGCACCCGCGCTTCACCCAGCCAGGAACCATGCTCCCGCCTCCGCCGCGCGGCGACGCCCGCGCGGCGCCCGAGCTTCCATCGCCCGACCCATGATCCTGCAAGCCGCCGGCGCCGCCGGCCCGAACAAGGCGTTCTACGTGGTGGCCGTGACCGTGGTGATCAGCGTGGTGGTGTTCACCACCGCGGTGATCATCGCGCTGCTGCGCCGCAGCGACCGGCGCCGGGTGGAGGAGGAGAAGCTGGCCGCCCTGGGCACCGCCACCGCGCGCATCCTGCACCAGATCAAGAACCCGCTGCAGACCATCGTGCTGCACGCCGACATCCTGCAGGACGAGCGGATCGTGAGCGAGCCGCACCAGCGCCGCGAGGTGTGCGAGGCCATCGTGGGCGAGAGCCAGCGGCTGGTGGCCATGCTCGACGAGCTCTCGGTGTACGCCAGCGGCTCGCGGCGCGCGCTCAACCGCCGCGCGATGCGGCTGGACGACCTGGTGCGGCAGGTGACCGACGTGGAGGCGCGCGAGGCGGCGGAGACGGGGCTGGTGCTCGACGCCTCCGCCATCTCCCCCGCCACCGTGAACGGCGACGCCTACTACCTGCGGCAGGTGTTCGAGAACCTGGTGCGCAACGCCCGCGAGGCCATGGAGGAGCACGACGAGACGCCGCGGCTCCGGGTCTCGGTCTCGCGGGGGGGAGGGCAGGCCGAAGTCAGGGTGGCGGACAACGGGCCGGGGATCGCGCCGGAGAACCTGCAGCGGATCTTCCAGCCCTTCGTCTCCACCAAGGGGAAGGGGATGGGGCTGGGGCTGGCGATCTGCCGCGAGATCGTGGAGGGTCACGGCGGGCGGCTCGACGTGGAGTCGACGCAGGGGAAGGGCACCACCTTCACGGTGACGCTCCCGCTGCACACCGAGATCCCCGCGCTGGCCCCGGTCGGGGCATAGCGCTCACGGAGACGCGGAGGGCCCGGGGACCATGTGGTTGAGGGGTCCGTGGCCGGAGCCCAGGGCGGGGGCGGCGAGCATCGCACGGTGCACGTAGTCGAGCGCGTCGTCCACGGCGCGAGCGAGCGGGCGGCCGTGCGCGAGGCCGGCGGCGACGGCGGCGGAGAGGGTGCACCCGGTGCCGTGGGTGTGGCGCGTCTCCAGCCGCGGGCGGCGCCAGGCGCGCCACTCGCGGCCGTCGTAGAGCACGTCCACCAGCTCGTCCGCGCGCAGGTGGCCGCCCTTGAGCAGCGCCGCCCGGGCCCCCATCCGCACCAGGGCCGCGGCGGCGCGCCGCATTCCCGCCTCGTCGTCCACCGCCTCGCCCACCAGGATCGACGCCTCGTCGAGGTTCGGGGTGACCAGCGCGGCCAGCGGAAGGAGCTCGTCGACGATCGTGCGCTCCGCGTCGGCGTCGAGCAGCCGGTCGCCGCTGCTCGCGACCATCACCGGGTCGAGCACGAAGCTCGGCAGCCGGTGCTCGCGGATGGACGCGGCCACCGCGCGCACCAGCTCCGCCGTGGCCAGCATCCCCGTCTTGCACGCGGCGGGGGGGAGGTCCCCGGCCACGGCCGCGATCTGCGCGCGCACCACGCCGACCGGAACCGGGTGCACGCCGGTGACGCCGCGGGTGTTCTGCACCGTGACCGCCGTCAGCGCGCTGGTGCCGAAGGCGCCGAAGGCGTGGAAGGTCTTCAGGTCGGCCTGGATCCCCGCGCCGCCCCCCGAGTCGGAGCCGGCGATGGTCAGCGCGATCGGTATCGTTCCCATCCCCACCCTGCTGCGTTTCGTCTACGGTGCTTGCCTTGCGCCGCCGAATAGTAACACCAGATCCTGAAAAAGACCGTCTCGCGCAGAGACACGGAGGCGCAGAGAGACTCGGCAGCTCTCTCTGCGCCTCCGCGTCTCTGCGTGAGACGCTTTTTACCAGCCCGGTATCAGCAGTAGCCCGTGCAGGTGGTGTTGGTGCATGCCGCACCGTAGCCCGTGCAAGGATCCTGGCCCGTGCAGGCGGCGTAGACCGGGTCGTTCGTATAGCACCCGGTACCGAGCCCGGTGCAGTAGCCCGTGCAGAAGTCCTGGCTGCAGCCCTCCGCCGCGCAGGTGTCGCCGAGGACGCCGCCCGTGTGTCCGTGAACCGTGCCGCTCTTCTCCGAATCGGATTCGGCGACAAAGGACTCCACCTGGAGGTTATCGAGGTCGAGGCGCAGCTTCTTCATCGAACGTCCTTTCGCGGGAGATGGATGGAAGAGGGACGCCAACCGGTCGGCGGACGCGGCCTCACCGACACGACAATATATGCGAATATGGCGTCCAGGAGAAGTTGCGGCGCGGCTCCCGGACGACGACGGCGACGTTCACCGCCGCTCCAGGCCCGGCGCACAGGGACGCAAAGAGCGCTCACGCAGGCGCCGGAGCCGTAACCTTCGATCATCCAAACTGTTGCGGGGCCGGTGGCAGGGCGGCGCCGCGGAGCGTTATATTCGGGCTTTCCACCCCGCCCCACCGCGTTACGGAGACGACAGCGGAATGAGCGAAGGAACCGTCGAGACGCTGGTGATCATCGGCTCCGGGCCGGCGGCCTGGACCGCCGCCGTGTACGCCGCCCGCGCCAACCTGGACCCGCTGGTGATCGAGGGCGCGCCCTCGCGGGAGATGATTCCCGGCGGGCAGCTCATGTTCACCACCGAGATCGAGAACTTCCCCGGCTTTCCCGAGGGGATCGACGGGCAGGAGCTGATGCAGCGGATGAAGGAGCAGGCGCTGCGCTTCGGCACGCGCACGCTGGGCGACGACGTGGCCTCGGTGGACTTCTCGCAGCGCCCCTTCGTGCTGCGCCCCGCCTGGTCTCCCGAGGTGCGGGCGCACGCGGTGATCCTGGCGACCGGCGCGCGGGCCAACTGGCTGGGGCTGGAGAACGAGACGCGGCTGGCGCAGAGCGGCGGCGGCGTGTCGGCGTGCGCGGTGTGCGACGGCGCGCTCCCGGCCTTCCGCGACAAGCGGCTGGTGGTGGTGGGCGGCGGCGACACGGCGATGGAGGAGGCGACCTACCTCACCAAGTACGCCAGCGAGGTGGTGATCGTGCACCGGCGCGACTCCTTCCGCGCCTCGCAGGTGATGCAGGACCGCGTGCTCGCCAACCCGAAGGTGAGGGTGCGCTGGAACGCGCAGGTGGTGGACGTGCTGGGGGGCGACTTCATCACCGGGGTGCGGCTGCGCAACACGGTGACGGGCGAGGAGGAGGAGCTGGAGTGCGGCGGGCTGTTCGTCGCGATCGGCCACACGCCGAACACGGCCTTCCTGCAGGAGCAGGTGGAGCTCAGCCCGAACGGCTACGTCAGGCTCTGCCAGGCCTTCCGCACGGAGACGTCGGTGCCGGGGGTGTTCGGGGCGGGCGACGTGATGGACGACTACTACCGCCAGGCGATCACCGCCGCGGGAACGGGGTGCATGGCGGCGCTGGAGGCGGAGCGGTGGCTGGCGCACCACGGGGTGGAGGGCGCCGTGCCGCCGGTGCTGGAGACGGCGGAGAGCTCCATCGGCCTCGCGCAGGCGCAGCCGGCGGTGTGATCTCCTGAAGTAAGACAACTGCCGTTTCACGCAGAGACGCAGAGGAACCGAGAGAACGCTGAGGCGAGCCTCTGCGCTCTCTCAGTTTCTCTGCGTCTCTGCGTGAAATCCGGCTTTTATTTCGGGGGGACGAAGCGGCCGCGGTCGTCGAGGAGGATGGGGTTTCCGTTCTCCTCGAGCGCGTGGAGGAGGCGGCTGAGCTCTTCCAGGCGCGCCGCCTGGGTGCGGACCGCGTCCAGCAGCTCGGCGGGCTCGACGGAGCCGGAGAGCTGCAGGTGCCCGCGGATCACCGCCACCGGCGTGTTCAGCTCGTGCCGCACCGCGCGCAGCACCCCCTTCGCCAGCGCCCCGTCGCCCGCCTGCGCGGCGCGCCACGCCTGCACCACCGCACGCGACGCGCGCACCCGCTCGACCTCGGCGAAGCCGCGGAGCGCGCCGGCCATCAGGGCGGCCGCGAGCTCCAGCGTCTCCAGCTCCTCCGCGGCGAAGCCGGGGCCGCGCTCGCGCCGGGCCAGGAGCGCCACCCCCTCCGCGGAGCCGCCGCAGACGAGCGGGAGGGCGGCCGCGGGGGTGTTGGGGAGGTCCCGGTGCACGGCCAGGAAGGCGCGGGGGTCGGCGCGCAGGTTGCCCGTGGCGCGCGCCTCGCCGGCGGCGAAGGCATCGCCCTCGAAGGTCCCCTCCAGCGGCAGCAGGTCGCCCTCCAGCCCCGCCAGCGCGCCCGTTCCCACCTCGCAGCGCAGCACCCCGTCCGCCCCCGGCGTGCAGAGCAGCGCGTCGGCGCCGGCCAGCTCGCCGAGGGCGGCGCAGAGGCGGGTGAGCCCGCGCGACCGCTCGGCCGGGCGCGCGAGCACGGCCGCCAGCTCGGCCAGGAAGGCCGCGAGCGGCGCGGGCGTGCTCACGTGGCGGCGCTCAGCAGGTCGTGGTGCCAGAAGCGCGGCGCCACCGGCTCCGGGAAGCCCTCGCTGCGCGCGGCGGTGAAGGCGTCGACCACCACGGGGTCGAACTGGGTGCCGCGGCAGCGCTGGAGCTCCTCCATCGCCGTCTCCTCCGAGCGCCGCCGGCGGTAGGCGCGGTCGCTCACGATGGCGTCGTAGGCGTCGGCCACGGCGAGCACGCGCGCCTCGATGGGGATCTCGCCCTCCCGCAGCCCGGCCGGGTAGCCGCCGCCGTCCCAGCGCTCGTGGTGATGGAGCACGGCGGGGACGGCCGAGGCGAGGAAGGCGCTCTGCTCCAGGATGGCGGCGCCCAGCCGCGGGTGCTGCCGCATCACCTCCATCTCGTCGAGCGAGAGCGCCGACGGCTTGTTCAGGATGCGGTCGGGGATGCTGATCTTCCCGATGTCGTGCAGCAGACCGCCGATCCAGAGGGCGCGGAGCTGGTCGCGCGAGAGCTCCAGCGCGCCGCCCACCGCCTGCGCGTAGCGGGTGACCCGCTCCAGGTGCGCACCGGTGTAGCCGTCGCGCGCCTCCACCGCGCCGGCCAGCGAGATCAGCGCGTCGGCGGTGATGCGCTCGAGCTGCTGCCCGAGCTGGGCCACGCGCAGCTCCAGGCACTGCTGGTAGAAGCGGTTCTGCCGGACCAGCCGGCGCCGCTCCAGCGCGCGCGCCACCGCGATGGAGAGCTCGCCCACGTCGTAGGGCTTGAGCAGGTAGTCGTCGGCGTTCAGCCGCAGCGCCTGCACCGCCTGGGCGGTGGTCCCCACACCGGTGAGCACCACGAACCCCAGCGTGTCGTCGGCCGCCTTGGCGCGGCGGAGGAGCTCGATCCCGTCCACCCCCGGCATCAGCAGGTCCGAGACGATCACGTCGGGCGCCCAGCTCGCCAGCAGGTCGAGCGCGGCCTCGCCGTCCTCGGCCTCGCGAACGTCGTAGCCCTCGGCCACGAGCCCCAGGCGGAGCACCTTCCTCATGCTCTCCTCGTCGTCGACGATCAGCACGCGCGTGTACGGGCCGTGCGGGGCGGAGGGCAGGGTCGCGATCATCTCGGGAGGGGACGGCTGAAGGGGAGGAACATACGTTCAGCGCACTGCACGATAACCGCGGCGCGCGTCCGCGGCAATCATGATAACGCCTCCGGGTCCTCCGTGCCTTTGTGATACCGTTTCGACTGATTGGATATGCATTCAGTCAACAGAATGGGCTCACACGGAGTCAACGGAGTGCTGGTCTGTCCTCCGTTGACTCCGTTGACTCCGTGTGAGGACCTTCTGTGCTGGTGTCTCCGAATGCACAGTCATCTGTCTGATCCGGTATGAGAAAAATCAGGGCAGGAGGACCAGGGAATCGTCCTGCACCAGCAGGGGATCCTGGTGCAGGGGGCAGCTGTCGGTGGGCTCGGTGCCGGAGATGAAGTACTCGGTCACCACGTCCTCCGGCGGGCAATGGGGAGTGGCGAGCATCCCCGAGCGGCGGTCGATCTGGCGCACCTGCAGGTCGGGGGGCGCGTTCCAGGGGGCGGGCGCCGGGTGGCGGCGGTAGTAGTCGGCCACCACGCGCCCCCACACCGGCGCCGCCAGCCCTCCGCCCGACGCATCGGCCAGGATCGCGCTCGGCCGGTCGAAGCCCAGCCACACCCCCGCCACCAGGTCCGGCGTCACCCCGATGAACCAGACGTCGGCGCCCTCGTCGGTGGTCCCCGTCTTCCCCGCGGCGGGGACGGCCCAGGGGAGCGCCTGGCGCACGCCGCTCCCGGTGCCGCGGTCCACCACGTCGCGCATCAGCGAGGTGGTGACGAAGGCGACGGCGGGCGAAAGGACGAAGCGGCGCTCGGTGGGCGCCCGGTAGACCTCGGTCCCGTCCGTGTCCACCACCCGCCGGATCAGCCGGGGCCGCACCAGCGAGCCCCCGGTCGCGAAGACGGAGTACGAGGCGACCAGCTCGATCGGCACCACGTCCGCCGCGCCGATGAAGGTGGAGGGATAGGGGCGGATGGGGGTGGTGATCCCCAGGTCCTTGGCCTCGCCGATCACGCGGTGGACGCCGACGCGGTTGCCCAGCACCACCGTGGCGCGGTTCGACGAGAGGCGCAGCGCGTCGCGCAGGTTCACGTCCTCCGCCTCGGAGACGTGGTCGGCGGGGCGGTAGTCGCCGAGCGAGTCGATGGCGTTGGGGCCGAGGAGCGCGGTGGTGACGGGGATCCCCTGCGCGATGGCCGCGGCGAAGACGATGGGCTTGAAGGCGGAGCCGGCCTGCCGCCGCGCCTGCGTGGCGCGGTCGAACTGGCTCGTCCGGAAGTCGCGCCCCCCCACCAGCGCGAGCACGTCGCCCGTCGCCGGGTCCATCGCCACGAAGAGCCCCTGCAGGCAGGCGCCGGGGTTCGCGGGCGCGCGCCCGGCGCACGAGGGGTGGCGGAAGCGCCCCAGCCGCCCGCTCTCCACCGCCTGCACCTGCCTGACCAGCTCGCGCTCGCCGGCGGCCTGGAGGTCGGGGTCGAGGGTGGTGTAGACGCGGTAGCCGCGCCGCTCGGCCTCGGGCCCGAAGCGCTGCAGCAGCTCGCGCCGCACCGCCGCCACGAAGTACGGCGCCGCGCCCCCGGCCTCCGGCGGCGGCGCCAGGCCGAGCGGTTTGCGGCGGGCCGCCTCGGCCTCGGCCCCGTCGATCACCCCGGCGTGCGCCATCTGCGAAAGCACCAGGTCGCGCCGGGCCTGCACGCGCTCGGGGTTGCGGCGCGGATCGTAGTAGCTGGGCGCCTTCGGCAGCGCGGCCAGCACCGCGGCCTCGGCGGTGGTGAGCCGGCCCACGGGCTTGCCGAAGTATCCCTGCGCGGCCGCCTCCACCCCGTACAGCCCGTTCCCCAGGTAGATCTGGTTGAGGTACATCTCCAGGATCTGGTCCTTGGAGAAGTGCTTCTCGATCTGCCGGGCCAGCACCACCTCGGCCAGCTTGCGGCGCAGCGTCTTGGCGCGGGTGAGGCGTTCGGGGAAGACGTTGCGGGCGAGCTGCATGGTGAGGGTGCTGAACCCCTGCCGCCACGAGAGCGAGGCGACGTCGCGCGCCAGCGCCCCGGCGGCGCGCTTCCAGTCCACGCCGTGGTGGCGGTAGAAGCGCTTGTCCTCGACCGCCAGGAAGGCGCCGGAGACCTCGGGGGGAATGCGGCCCAGCGGCACCACCGTGCGGCGCTCCGAGGCCAGGGAGGCGAGCACGCGGCCGCGGCGGTCGAACACCTGCGTGGCCTGCGGCGGGGTGTAGCTGCGCAGCGCGTCGACCGAGGGGCAGTCGCTCCCGGAGCAGCGCGGCCAGAGCCACGCCAGCGCGCCGGCCACCACCACCACGCCGGCGGCGGCGAGGATGAGCAGCGTCTTCAGCACCCCGCGCGCGCGGGGGCGCCCGGGAGCCTTGCGGCCGCGGGCGGGGCGTCGTTTCGCCGGCAAGTCGGTCCGGTGTCGGGGGATGGAGGTGCCCGTCGGGGTACCGCGGGAATATAGCGGATGTTCCGGCGCGGGGCCCCGGGCGAGCCGATGCTCCCCGGAGGCCGGGCGGATGAATCCGCGGCAACAACGGCCCGAAGTCCGCCTTCGCGGACTCGCTGGGCAACATCCCTGCACGACCTTCACCAGGATGCCCGACCGGAGCCTGTACCCTTCCCGAGCCGCTCGGATGCCCGAGTAGACGCACGATGCCGACGAGGGAGTCCGCGAAGGCGGACTTCGGGCCGTCGTTGCCGCGAATTCCATTCGCCTTCCCGAGACCCGCGACCTCCTACTCCTCGGGCGGCGGGAGGGTCAGCTCGGGCTCGTCGTCGGGGAAGAGGCTCGGAGACGCGCCGCGCTTCTCCTCGACGGGGCCGGGGGACCAGGCGGGGTGCGGCTCCGCGGGGGCCGGCTCGGGGAGCGGCGGGGGCGTCGCGGGGCGGCGGACGGGGCGCTTCTCGGCGCCGGCGCCCTCGGCCGCCTCCAGCACGTCGGCGAGCTCGGCGGTGCGGCGCTCCGCCTCTTCGCGCAGGCGGCGGATCTCGTCGCGGGCGTGGAAGAGCTCGTCGGTGATGGAGAGCGCGGCCAGGGTCGCGGCGCGGAAGGGCTCCAGCGTCTGGAAGCCGGGGAGCGCGCGGATGGTGGCGTCGACGTGGCCGGCCACCTTGCGGGTGTACTCCGGCGGCACGTCGCTGCGCAGCACGTGCTTCTCGCCCGCGATCTCGACCGCCACGGTGTGGCGCGGCGGCGGCGGACGGCGCGGGGGGCGGCTCACCGGCGGGTCTCCAGCAGCGCCAGCTTGGCCAGCAGGGCGGTGACGCGCTTGCGCGCCTCGGCCGTGCGCGACACCAGCACCGCGTTCTCGGCGCGCAGCCGGCGCAGCTCGTCGCCCGCCTCGGCCGAGGGCAGCGGGCCGAGCGTGGTCAGCGCCTCCAGCTCCCGGCGCAGGCGCGCCACCTCGGCCTCGGCCTCGCGGGCGCGCCGGCGCCACCCCTCCAGGGCAGAGGCGGCCGCGCGGGCGGCGCGGTCCAGGCGCTCCCAGCCGGGGCCGGGGTCGGGCCCCTCGTCGTCAACGCCGCCGTACACCGTGCGTCTCCTCCAGCGCGGCCAGCACCCGGCCCACGGCGGCGTCCACCTCCGCGTCCGTCAGGGTGCGGTCGGCCGCGCGGAAGCGCAGCCGCCATGCGAGGCTCCGCGTGCCCTCCGGCAGCCCCTTCCCCTCGTACAGGTCGAAGGGGAACACCGCCTCCAGCAGCGGCCCGGCGGCCCCGCGGATGGTCTCCTCCAGCTCCGCCGCCGTCACCGCGAAGGGCACCAGCAGCGCCAGGTCGCGCTCGCTCCCGGGGTGCGTCGGCAGCGGCTGGTAGCGCGCGCCGCCGCGGCCGGCGGACGCCGGGAGCGCCGCCTCCAGCACCAGCACCGGCGCGGCCCACGCGGGCGCATCCACCGACCCTTCCGCCGCCTGCCAGGCGCGCCCGACCACGGCGCCGCCCGAGAGCAGGCGCAGCCCCGGCATCCCATCGACCTCCCCTGCCTCGACGCGGCCGTCGGGATACTCCGCCGCCAGCTCCTCCAGCAGCGCCTTCAGGTCGTAGAGGTCGAAGGTGCCCGCCGCGCCGCTCCAGTGCGCCGGCGCGCGGGCGCCGCTGAACGCCGCCGCGATCCGCCGCTCCTCCGCCGCCAGCCCGTCCGCGGGGACGGAGAAGACGGTGCCGATCTCGAAGAGCCGCACTTCGCGCACGCCGTGCGCGAAGTTGTGCTCCACGCGCCGCAGCAGCGTCCAGGCGAGGGCGGTGCGCAGGTATCCCTCCTCCTGCGAGAGGGGATTGAGTACGCGCACCGCGCCGGGCGCCTCGGGGGCGAAGGCCGCCGTGCGCGCCTCCAGGAAGCCCCAGCGCACCATCACCGCGCGCAGCCGCCGCTCGACGGCGACGCCCGGGTCCTCGGGGACGGCGGAGGGGCGGAAGGGGAGCAGCGTGTCGGGGAAGGTGCCGTAGCCGCGGCGCCGCGCGATCTCCTCGATCACGTCGATCTCGGCGCGCACGTCGTAGCGGTAGCCGGGAACGGTGACGCGCACCGGCTGGCTCTTCCTGACCTCGAAGCCCAGCGGCTCCAGCAGGCGCTTGATCTCCTCCGCCTCCACCGGCGCGCCCAGCACCCGGCCCACGCGCTCGGGCCGCACCGCCACCACGGGGCGCTCGAAGGGCCGCGGATCGACGTCCACCGCCGCCTCGACGCGCCCGCCGGCGACGGACAGGATGAGCTGCAGCGCGCGGTGCAGCGCCTCGGGCTGCCCCTCGGGGTCCACGCCGCGCTCGAAGCGGTAGCTGGCGTCGGTGGAGAGGCCGAGGCGCCGCGCCGTCTTCCGCACCGTGCCGGGGTCGAAGAGGGCACACTCCAGGAAGAGGTCGACGGTCTCGTCCGTCACCTCGCTGCTCTCGCCCCCCATCACCCCGCCGAGGGCGACCGCCCGGCGCGCGTCGGCGATCACCAGGTCGCTCTCCAGCAGCGCGCGGTCGGTGCCGTCGAGGGTGCGCAGCCCCTCGCCCGCGGCGGCGCGGCGGATGATCACCTCGCCCCCCTCCAGCCGCGCCAGGTCGAAGGCGTGCAGCGGCTGGCCGAGCTCCTGGAGCACGTAGTTGGTGGCGTCGACCACGTTGTTGATGGGCCGCTGCCCCACCGCCCGCAGCCGCGTCGCCAGCCACTCGGGCGAGGGGGCGACCTTCACCCCGCGGACCACGGCGCCCATGTAGCGCGGGCAGGCGTCGGCATCCTCGATCTCCACGTGGACCGGGCCGCAGTCGCCCTCGCGCCGCGCGGAGCGGCAGGGGTAGCGCAGCTTGGCCGCGCCGGGGAACTCCGGGAGCTCGATGTCGTCCACCCCCTCGGGCGCCAGCTCGCGCGCGATCCCCACGTGCGAGAGGAGCTCGCCGCGGTTGGGGGTGACGTCGACCACCAGCCGCCAGTCGTCCAGCCCCAGCGCCTCGCGGAAGCGCGTCCCGGGCGTGTAGTCGCCCGCGAGCGTCATCAGCCCCGCGTGGTCGCGCCCCAGCCCCAGCTCGCGCGCGGAGCAGAGCATCCCTTCCGAGGCCTCGCCGCGCAGCTTCGCCTTTTTGATCTCCACCCCGCCGGGAAGCGACGCGCCGACCGGGGCGAAGGGATAGAAGCGCCCCGCCTCCACGTTCGGCGCGCCGCAGACCACCTGCAGCGGCTCGCCGCCGCCGGCGGCGACGGTGGCGATGCGCAGCTTGTCGGCGTTGGGGTGCGGGCGCACCTCGTCCACGCGGGCGATCACCACGTCGCCGAGCGCCGCGCCCAGGTCGACGATCTCGTCGACGGGGGCGCCGAGCATGGCGAGCCGGTCCGCGACCTCGCGGGCGGTGCCCTGGATCGATGGCGCGAGCGCCTTCAGCCAGCGGTAGGAGACGTCCATCTCAACGGCAGGGGACAGGGACGGCAGGGGACAGGGGACAGGGGACAGGGGACAGCCAGCGGTCCGCCGCCATCCTCCGCCTCCGCCCGGTCCATGCTTCGTTGCGCTCGTTCGTCATCGTCCGAACACCAGATACGGTTGCGGCTGCCGGGGGGAGCAGGGCGAATGAATTCGCTGCAACAACCACACGGCGTGTTGGCATACCCGCCTAGAAAGGAAAATGCAGGCGCGAGAACGGGGTATCACGGCCGCACGCGCACCTTGCTCGCCAAAACCTCCACGGTTTCGCGCATCCTGCAGGGATTGGTGACACCGCTTTTGACACCAGCCACACCGCCGTGCAACTCAGGCGCAAGGTAACTTGCCCCGCGCTGAGTTGCACGCAGGCGTCGCGCCGAAAAATCGGAACGGCGGGCTCGGAGGGGTCAAGCCCTCCACTCGATAAGGTACGCGGCGACCTTCCGGCGTGAGACCGTTGCCGCCCTTCGCCCACTGGCGCAGATACCAGTCCCGAAGCTTACGAATCGTTGCCCCGTAAGTGCGACCCTCGAAGCAGCAGAGGCGGTGGCCACCTTGCCTTTCGCGGCAGCGATCTCGCTGATCGAACGCCTGCGCGAGGGCGGTCCGCCTTCGTGAGTCGGGATGTTGCAGTGAGGCGACGCTGCCGCCGTAGCGCAGCACCTGCAACGTTCGTCGGCATTTGCCACTCGCGCGAGACGGAGCCGTGCCGGCTTGAACCAACTGGCTGAAGACCGCGTCGGTAGCTTCCCCAAGGAATTGCACAACAAGCTTGCGTCCTGGCCGGCGAAGGCTAGTGTTGCATCATCGACGGAAGGGAGGATCGCCGTGTGTCGCTGGGCGCACCTGCGGCATGTTGGCCCGCCGACCGTTGTGGTGGGCTGGCCGAGAATGCACCCGGATCATCAATGCATTTCTTCCAGCCTTCTGTGAGGAGTTCTGGAGGTCAAAGTGGCACGCTCCATCTTCCGCACCAAATCCCTAGATTCGTCACCTGAAACTCCCGAATGGGGGCTCAAGCGGGCGCTAGCCGTAAGCGACCTGGTGGTCCTCGGCGTCGGTGCGACATTTGGTGTGGGAGCGTTCATTGTCGTCGGAGAGGTCGCGGCCCGCCACGCCGGTCCCGCTGTTCTCCTTTCAATCCTCGTCGCAGGGCTGGTCAGCCTCGCCGCAGCCCTATGCTTTGCCGAGTTCGCCGCGATGACCCCCATCGCGGGCAGTGCCTACAGCTATGCCTACGCGGGGCTGGGTGAGCTCCCCGCCTTCATCCTGGGCTGGGGACAGCTGCTCGGTTCCGTGGCCGGAACGGCGACGCTCGCTATCGGCTGGTCCAGTTATGTCGCGTCCCTGCTGCGAAGGCTCGGGATCGCCATACCCGAGCCCGTGGCTGCTTCCGGTCTCCCGGGGGGCTTCGCCTCCGCCGCGGCCGTGAACCTTTCCGCCGCATTCGTTGTTCTGCTCGCAAGCGGGGTTCTGGTCGTGGGGACACGGGAATCGTCCAGGGCGTTCGCCGTCCTGGTATGGGTGAGGGTCCTGGTCTCGCTGCTCGTATTCGTGCTCCCGGCCCTGTGGCTCGTCCAGCAATCCAGGCTGACTCCATTCATACCGCCGAATACCGGGACTTTCGGGGAGTACGGCGCGAGCGGCGTATGGGTGGGCGCCGGACTGCTCTTCTTTCTGTACCTAGGTGCCGAGGCGGTAGCGACCGCGGCGGAAGAGATGCGGGACCCGCAGAGAGACGTCCCGAGAGCTCTGGTGATCAGCGTCTCGATAACAACCGTGCTCTACCTGTTGCTCACGCTGGCCGTGATCGGCGTAGCCGGGTACGCTCGGGTCGGCGTTGCGAACCCGTTCAGCATCGCGCTCGACGCCATGGGTACGAGCCAAGCGCTGGCCGTTGCGGTGGAGCTGGTGATCGTGGTTTCCATCACCTCGGCGATCATGGTCTTGCAGCTCGGCCTGCAAAGAACGACCTACGTGATCGCCAGGGATGGATTGCTCCCCGGAACCCTGACGCGCGTGCATCCGCGGTTTCGAACTCCCCATGTCGCGGGCGTGACGCTCGGGGTTGCGAGCGCGCTGGTCGCCGGAATGGTGCCGCTCGGTACCGCGGTACGGCTGGCGTGCCTGGCCGTGCTGACGAACTTCGCGGTCGTCAGTGCGGGGGTGCTCGTTCTACGCAGGGCCGCGCCCGAACGCTACCGCCCGTTCAGGCTGCCTTGGGCTGGCGTCGGGGCTCCCGCCGCCTGCGTGGGGTGCATCGCGCTCGCCGGCGCACTGGTCGTGGACGAGCCTGTCAGCGGTCTCGCGCTGATCGTGTGGGTGGCACTCGGGCTGGTGATGTATGCGACGTACGGGTACCAAAGGAGCAAGTTGAGGATTTCCACTGACGGCGTGCCTAAGGCACACGGTTCGCAGCCATGAGCGGGGGAGAGTTCCTCGTAACGAGCCTCGTGTCCATAGGCTCCGTGCTGCTGGCTTGGCGCTTGGGCGCTCGCAGGCTGCCAAAGAAAGTGTTGTTTACCCACCAGTGTCGTCAGATCGATCTCCCGCCTGGTCGACTTGTTCCCTCGCCCGACCGGGGAGATGGCATTACAGGCGAGGTCGAAGCAGTGCGGACGGAGGCCGTGCTCATGGTCGGTCTACAGAACGTCGGGCGCGAGCCCATCAACAAGCTGACCATCGTGACGTCACTAAGCGGCGCCACGGTCGATCTCCAGCCGAAGCAGAAGCTCCCTCCCATCAGGTTGATATCAAGCGAAGCCTCGCACGATGGCAAGACAGACTATGCCTTCGAACTCGATCACATTAACGTAGACAGCGTGTTCGAGTTCGACCTGATCTGCCTCAACGGCGATTGCAACTACAAGGTGATCATCGAGGCGGCGGACGTAACGAATCAGTATACACCCCCCGTGAAATTTTTCCGGAACAGGAACTCTAGGTGGGCGTTTGCAAAGATCCTCGGAGAGTCCGCGCCTGCCGTACCCGTGGGACCGCTTAACCATTGACGAGCGCGGGACCGGCGACCGACACGCCGCGGAGGTGCGCATTCTCGGGACCGACGACCAGCGCGCGCCCACGCCCAAACATTGAAAGGACGCGCGAGAGGCAGCGCGCTTTGCTGATCCCCGAGAATGCTGACGCCGCCATCGTGCGCATGTTACTGAGAGGCGGTGCTGACCCAGCCATACAAGATCGGGATCGGCGGACGGTTTGGGACCCAGGTTGGGCGGCAGGTATTTCGGTGGTGCTGCAAGAGGAGACGCAACAACATCACCGATAGAGCAGCTTAATCCGACGCGGCCATTACGCAGGCGAGTACCCGTGGTGGGGGTGCCCGCGTGCCGCTCTGGTATTCAGCCCTAGCCCTGCAAACCACCCACCGGACTTGGTCATGAGCAGTGTTCCCTACTCCCGTTCACACATCGCTCCGGTCGCGAACGAGACGTCCGCTGCATCAGTGACCGATGATCCGGTTTCGCTGGCAGCAAAGGTTGTGGGGCGTGTCGTCGTAGAGACGTTCACTGACCTTGCCGCGCAGCTTGGCGAATTCGCCGAAGATTTCATTAACAGGAAGCTGAAGGCTGCGAAGCAAGGAGATCCGCTCGGGCCGTTCACGGTGCTCGAGAACACACAAGGAATCATACATCTACAACACCGCGGACCTGCAGAGATTTCCAAGGGTGTTTCCGGCTGGGTGCGAGCACGGGTGTCGTTTGCGAACCAGATTCGGCTCACTCCCGTCCCGGTGTTCACAAACTTTCAGATCCATTCCTTTATGGCCGATCTGAAGGTGACGAAGGAAGGATTGTACGAAGCATCTTTGGGATATGGCTTCGATAAGGGCACGGGTACGTCGGATCATCCAGATTATGTCGTAGGCCGCGGGATCATCGATCTGAGTAGCCTGGGCATTCGTCTCGATATTTTCCTCGGTGGATTAAGCGAACACGGCATTGCTCTCGCGCTAAGTGTCGGGACGGGAGGCGACGGCCGCACGAACAAATCTCCCATTCGCATCCCCCTCGGCGCGACCGGACTCGCGCTGACCGGAATCAGCGGGAGTTTTGCTCACAACTTCGAGCCGATTCTGTGCACGGATGGTCCTGAGCCGAAGAACCCCACCGCCCGGGACTATGTCGGCTGGGCGAAGCGCGGTCTTCCGCCGAGTCAAGAGCTTGACATCTGGCGTCCCGCGTCTGCCAGTGGTCCGTATCGAGGAGGACTGGGTCTCAATTGCGATATTGTCACGATGGACGGGTTCCTCGTGCGCCTGAAGCAGGTAGGATTTGGATTCTTGTCGTACGGGCCCGTGATCATCTTCGGTGGGAGAGGAGTATTCCTGGCCTCCAACAGCACGACCATTGACGCGCTTGCCTGCATCGATTTCAAATCAGGATCGGTGAACGTCGCGGCCGGTGCATCCGTGCGTATTCCGTCGTCGGGCTCCTTCCGGATTCTCGATGCAACGGGCGGTGTGGACATTTTCCTCTCAACCACCGAGCCCAAAAGTTCCTACTACAATCTGGGCTCCGACCGCGCACCGATTCAGGGCAAGTTTCTTACGGATGTTTTGGTTGCCCAAGTTTTCTTTATGCTCAACCTCCAACGGGTGAAGGCCGGTGGAGGGTTGCAGTTCGCGCAGCGCTTCAAAGGAGGTCCGTTTACGCTCCGCGCGTGGTTCGGTGTTAACGGGTACGCGCTACTTGGCTGGAACCCGGTACAAATTGGCGCCGGATTCGGCGTGCACGGGGGCATTGAGGCGTGCTTCGGCAGATGGTGCATCGGCCTGGAACTCGGTGGAATGATCGAGGTGGCACTCCCCGCGCCACGTCGTTTCGCGCTTGGCATTCGAATCAAGCTGAGCCTTCCCTGGCCTCTTCCCGACATCGAATGGTCAGGAAGAGTCTTCGACTACAGCACCACCGACGCTCCCGCACTGACTTCCCCGTTGCTGCTTATTAGCGGTGGCTCCTCGGAGGCGACGAAGTCGACCGCTTTCGGTGCCCTCCACGCGAGAAGCGGACGCCAATGGCAGCTCGATGTCCCTGGAGCGCCTGCCCACGTCTGGCCTGATGTAGACCTCGTCCTGCCGTTCAACCGTCACGTTACCGACCTGACGAACAAGGTCTATGGTCCCGCTGTCCTGCCGCACGAGGAGGGTGGATTCTCCGTCCGCCATCGTTTGCGGAAGCTGACCATCGTGAGACTCGATGGCATGGGCGGAACTCAGGAGGTGACTGGCTTTCGCGCGATGTGGGCACTGGGTCCTGGAGGCGAGCTCCCCGCCCTGCATGTACCGTGCGAAAACCCCCTCGAGTGGCTCGTGCCTTTCACCTCGTCGTGGCCCACGGCGCACGAGATGCCGCCCGTTCCAATCGAGCAGGATTTCGGAGGTGGACCCGCGGAATACGGCATCAGCGCATCACGCTTATTCGGGAGTGTCGAGGTCGCACCGGGGCAGGCTCCCGTCGCCGAGTTCGCTCTCAGCTACCTGCCGGGCACGGCACTCGATACCCGCTTCCTGGAAGCCATCCGGATCGAACTCAGCCTTCGCACGACGGACTCGCCCGGTGAGCCAATAGCCGTCTCCGAGCTTCAGCTCGTGCTTGCGGCGTCAGAAGCGTCCTTCTCCCATCTCGTCCTTCCGTCGGATTTCTCCGCGAGCCCGGCCGTCCTGCTCGGCGGCCTTGGAAACGGAATGTCCTTGTACATCATCCGCATTACACGGAAGAATGGACAGTCCTTTGACCGTGTCAGCGTGGAGTCGAGCGCATGGTTTCAGTGCAACCCGGGCCTACATGTTGATGGAGAGAGCCGCTGCTACAGGGCGTTGCTCGTTCACCGCGTTCGCTGGATGCGAGGTGCGCAGACCACGGTCGATTGGCAGGAGCGCCCAATCTTCCGACCCGGCAAATACCGCATCCGCGTCGAGGGCGACTCGATAGCGACCGGGTACGGCCTCACCACGGCGAACCCCTGGGATCCGTACGAGAAGGATTTTGAGGTCAGGTTTCCCGAGCAGCTGCGACCTTACATCCACTTCAGCACGATCGGCGACAGCCGGATCTTCGGAATGGCAGGGCCATCGTGGAACCCGACCCCGTTCGGTCGCGGGTTCCCGAGCTATCATGGCGACCTCGCGACCGTCCGCTTCAATGCGCCGTACCTCAGCAAGATCTTCCACGAGCTCAAGATCTCGTTCGCCGAGGACCCGCCAATGCCCGTGAACCCCGTGGCCAACACTGTGGGTGAATCGTTCCTGCCGGGCTCCATCCTGAAATGGAGAATTGATCACGGTCTCCCCGTCCCAAACGATCAGGAGATCTCGGTCGCGCTGCCGACTGGTGTCGGGATCTCGCACGTCCGACTGGCGTTCGACGACACGGAGAACTCGAATCGCGAGACGCTTCTCGATGAATGGAGCTTCGAGAAGTCACGGTTCAGTGACGCGGGGGCTCACCTCAAGCCGAAGCTGGGGACCATCACTCGCATCTACTCCGCGCTGGGCCCTTCGACGGTACGGGGACTGCCGTGGCCTACCGCTCCCGCGCCCATAAAACCGCCGGTCCCGCCCGGAATCGTTCTTCAAGACTGGGAAATACCGCAGGGTGCCGAACTTCTTGTCGGCGCCGTCTCGGCCGCGTCCAGCCTGAAGTTCCTGCAGATCGCAGAGCGGCTGAATCTCCGCTTCGGCTACGCAGCGGCCAGCCCGCTCGTAGGCCTCATAGAACCGGTTCGCGATACCGCGGTCGAAGCAGTCGTAGATCAGACGGGTCGCCCATACGCGCTGCTGGTGCGCACGCCGGAGCCTTTGGACTGGCGGCGGATTACGGTCGAAGAGTGGACTGTCTTCGGCGCGACCGAAAACTCCGGCATGGCCGAGTTCACCGATGCGCCTCCGCTTACGCTTTCGGCCCGAATCGTTCCGAATTTCGACGGCTCGCAGGCCTTCATCTTCGCCCAGGTGGAGGCATTGGGGACCACCAAACTTACACGTCTACCGAATGGTGCGTATAGGATGAGGCTGCGCTTTGCGCGACAGTTGCCGGAACTCGCTACCCTGACGGCTACCGGAACCGGCAAGCCCGATGCGATTTCGATCAATTACCAGCTCGTCTATCTGAACGGGGCCGAGTGGCCCTACTCCTCCCTAGCCGCGGCTGCGATGACCCCGACCCCGAGCCGATCGATATGAACAACCTCTCCCGTCGTGAGTTTCTCGGGATGGCTGGCGCTGGCGCCCTCGGCGGCTTCATGGGTGGACCGGCTGTGGAGGATCTGCTCGACTGGTCTGCACGGAGCCGCCTGGTAATGCGGGCACAGGGGCTGCCGTCGCGCATCTACCTCGCGGGCATCAACTGGATCAGAGAACAGCCCCGAGGGGTGCGCCTGCGCTGGTACTCCCCTCTGACGATCCCCGGCTCGCCCGATTTCGCCGGATTCCCAACCCGGTTTCTCGTGCAGCGGGCTCCCGTCTACTTCGATCAGATGTTTCCCGACCCCACGACGCCCATCCACGTCGGGTCGCGACCGCGCTGCCCGCATCCCATGCATTGGTGGAGTCGCGGGATCCAGATGACGAGCGTTGCGCCAGCCGTATTCAAGCCGGCGGCCCCTTCCGTTCATGCCGTCTCGTTCGTGTACCAAGGGCCGGCGACCATTTGCGAGATACGCAATAGTGCCCAGTGCGCTCTCGCCCAGGTGGCTATCGAGGACGGGCAACGGCTTTACTTCGAGGGAGCGGATATCGCGTCGGTCGCCTTCCTCGCGGATACCCCCGTTTCGCTTCGCGAGGACCGATATCTGAACCTGTTTACTGAGTTCGACCTCGGCTGGCAGCCGATCGCGAAGATCGCTGTTCGTGATCCGGTCGTCGATCAGACAAGCGGTGCGTATGACCACATCATATCGCGGATGTATGACAGCCCGACCATCACGGAGGTGGAGTGGGACGCGATCCGGCAGCATGCGGTGAAAGCCGATGGAATAAAAACACCGGCCGACGAAGAGCAGGACACCAAGATGCCGACTTGGGAGACGTGGTTCGCCCTCACAACGATCAGGTGGGAGATCGCGACGCTCTCCGGGTATGGATTCATCGACGGTCCGCAAAGAACACCTCGCGTCGTCGGCGACGAGATGTTTAGCGCGACGGACGACGTCCCCACCGTTCACCGAGCCTACCGGGTGATCGCCGATCCTGACGCCTTCAACTTCGGATACAGCAACGTCGCACTTATCTGTCCGGGCGAAGCCTCCACGTTGCTCCCGCCGACCGAGGCTGAGTATGGCGATGCACGCGTTCGCCTCGTGCAGCAGGTCGATGACTTCGATCCGACCCAGCCTTCCCACCCAGTGTTCGCGGGCTCCGCGAGGCTCCAGTGGCGTCATCAGGACCCGTGGGCGCTCGGCGTACGTGCCGAGGAAGCCATCTCAACAAGCCCAAGCAAGCCTGGCCTACCGGGCTCGTCGTCAGACACGCAACTCGCGGCCACCCGGCACGAACGCTTGGACTTCGTTGGAGACGTACGGCGTGAATTCAGCGTGCCGTTCCCCGACAGCAAGCTTAGCGCACGCCTGGTGTCGATTGATGGGTGGGATCGAGAGTCGCCACCGGTGGACATCTCCGAAACTCCGTTGCAGTTCGATCACGCGCCCGCGCCGCCCCCGCTCGCATGCGCCGTACGCGACCGTGATGCTCAGACCGTTCAGATCGAGCGGCTCGTCACCGGCGCGTCAGCGCCACCGGATTGCCTGGAGATGACGGCCGCCTACCCCGAATGGGTTCCTGACGAGGTCGTGGCGACGCGCGGCGGACAGCTTGAGATCGCCCGGCGCATTCGGCCGCCCAGAGCGCTCGATGTCATGATCGCACGTGTGGTTTCTTTCAAAAGGCCGGAGTACATTGTGACCCTGCAAGACCCGCTCGGCCCAGGGAACTTCTCCGGCGGCACACTCGTTCAGGGGAACGTAGAGGGAGCCATAGTGGAGGTTTCTGCCGACCGCCGTACGTTGAGCATCGCACTCGACGGGCAGGCGGCATTCGGCTCCAGCGCGCAAGGCACACCGGGTGAGCCAGGCTGTCCGTCGAGTCAACAGCCGACGATGACGACGCCAGTATTCACGAACTCGGCGGCGCGGGTGGTGGAAGACCCCTTAGAACCGGCGCTGTGGAATCGGCTGACCTCGGCCAGCAACATCAACGCTCTGCCAGCTGTGTTCAGCTTCACGGACACTATGCCATCATCCGGTCCGATTGAGATATGCGTGTATGCCGCGAGAGTGGGATTCAACGGTTTCGACGGCGTACGCGCATATGGTCCGTATGGAAACCCTGTGACGGCCCTCGACAAGCAAGCACCACCGACCCAGCCGCCTCCGTTCGACGTCCAGATTCTTGGACGGGATTATTACGGGCGGCTGGCGCTCGCGGTCAGGTTTAACCAGGCGGTAAACCCGACCACCACGTTCGTAGCAGCGTGGGCGAAGGGTATCGCGGGTGATTGGGCGGAGGGAGGCGACGCCACAAAGAAAAGTTTCGCGGCGAATGGAACTGTGGGGATTCTAGGTAAGCAGCAAGTGCATCGGCAACGACAGCTCTTCGAGCTCATCGAGGCGCCGAATCCGCACTTTATCGACATGCCGCTGACTATCGGCATCAAGGAAGTGGATGCTATAGGACAGGAGAGCGAGTACCGTCTCGCTGAACTGCTGATTCCGGCAACGTAAGTCCGCAAACTTCCTCCGCGACTGGGCGGTGGCGGTGGGGCGCCGAATTGGTCAGCTATTGTAATCCACCCATCCACCTTCATAGCAGAAGGCGGATCCCGCAGGCACCCACTTAGCCACTCTGTTCGTCGCTCCGCCTGTATTCGTCCCGAACGGCACTTAGCCACGCCGGCCGAGGCGCCTTGTGGCTGGCGTAGATGCTCTCCAGCGAGCGCACGAGATCCAGCGCCGCGGCGCTGCGCACGCCCGGCTCGATTGCGGCAAGCACCTGCTCGATGAGGTACGCGGCGACCTCCGGCGTGAGGCTGTCGCCGCCCTTGGCCCACTGGCGCAGATACCAGTCCCGAAGCTTACGGATCGTCGCCCCGTAAGTGCGGTTCGTGGTCCCCGTGACGATGTTGTGTATGCCCCCGTGGCTCATTCCCGACTGCCGTGAGACGTCGCGGATCGAGCTGCGCTCCACCGCCCGGCGCACGGCGGCGTATAAGAAGGCGATCTCGCGGTCGCTCTCCGAAGAACGCGGCATCGGACCTCTAGTCAGGAGAGGAATATTGAAAACTGCCAGGGTCGCCCGGCCCTGGTGTGTACCCTCAGGGCGTAGCTCGTGTGAGCCGATCCCCCAGCACCGGGCGACCCTACATTGGCTGGCGCGTTGCCTCCGACACGGCTCGGCGCCCGCTCGAATTAAGGCTGAATAAGATGATGGTGAAGAGAGGCGTCAATCCACGGGGTGAAAGATTCCATGATCGCGCAGTAGGCGCGTAAGGAGCCCTCCCGCCGCTACGCGTTCCGAGGGTAAGTAACTGAACCAACTGCGTTTAAGTCTGACTTCGGCTTACAGGGATTCGTGGTACATCTTTCTGGAGACGTGGCGTATTGAGCGCGGTGCTACCTAGTTTTGGCACCGTCGCATCTTCGCGGCGAGACACCTCCCTCTCCAGAAGGACACTGCAATGAGACACATTCTCCGTGGTGCCAGCGTAGCGGTTCTGATCGGAACTGCCGCATGTTCGGGAACGCCTACGACCCCAGGGTCTGAATCCAACCAGATCACGTCGCGAAGAGGCCCCGCGTTCGAGGCGGGGGTATTCATCGGTGGCGGCATGGCAGTCGACTCGGTCCCGACAACCTCCGGCGCATACCTCGTAGCGGGAATGGCGACACCGCCGGCCGACTCTCCCGAGCGGGCCGGCGGCGTGTTCATCGGCGGTGGCTCCTGATCTCGCAACGGCGAACCGCTCCGGGAAGAACTACCCCGGAGCGGTTCGCAGTAAGGCAGTCAACTCGTTCAAACTCTCTTTGAAGCGGTGAGCGAACCGCTCCACCTTCGGATCGGATGGTCGATTCTGGTCTTCGCTCGCGCGTTCCTCGATTGCGGTGAGAAAGGCCTGCGAGGCTTCCAGCGCACGGCGGTTCCCCTGCTCGCGTGCTATGCGGGCAGCCTCGGCAACCATTTTCGCTGCATCGCGCCAGTACCGGAGTGTAGCTGCTCCGCGTGCGAGCTCGATGAGGCTCTCTGAGTAGAAGTGTTTCGGAGGGGAGAGCGAGAGGCGGTCGAACTCCGCCCACACTTCCGCGTAACGGCGCTTGGCTCCGACAGCGGCGGCGGCCCGGCCGATGTTTGCGAGCCCCGCCAGGCGATCCGCGGGGCGCGTCAAGAACGGGAACGCGGCTTCGTATAAAAGGAGCGCGGTCGCGAACTGGCCGTGCTCGGAAAGGAGGGCGCCAGTGTCGATCGCAAGGCGCGAGAGCCGGAGGTCGTCGTTCGGATAAAGTCGAAAGGCAGCGACGGCGTGCGCCCACCCGTCGTCGAACGTCCCGTCAGGCACGGTGAGAGCAATTAAATACTGGTGCGCCAAGCCACCCATCGCGGCGAGCCCGCCCGATGTCGCGGTCCGCAGGGCCGTCTCGAATTTCTCACGCGCTGCCGCCCGCCGCCCGCGCTGCTCTTCCAGAACGCCCCAGCCGATGTAGCCGGCGGCTTTCGCTGCGCCATTCTGAGCCCTTCGTGCAAGCCCTATCGTCCGCTGAAACCATACCTCAGCGAGGCCGTATCGGCCGCAGTCCCGCGTGGCGCGCCCCACCGCGAACGCAAACTCTGGATCATCGGGTTGAAGCAACGCCGCGACATGGGCGAAGGCCGCAGCGGTTTCCAGGTATCCCGCCTCATACGCCCAAGTGGCGATTTTACCGCACGCACTCGCGAGAGCGGAGGCATCGGACTCATCACGACGGACTAACCGTTCGATCTCCGCCAGAGACTCCGTCAGCTCCGGAGGGGTGAAATCAGACTCCTCACGTTCGGGAAGATGAAACAGCAGCGCCCTCTCACCCACGGGCGTCCGAGTCCAGAGGAGTACATCACTTAGTGGGCAATTTCACAAATGCGATGACGTATCTTCGTTGTTCTCGGCCGCTGACCAGGTTATCTTCGCTCTCCGAAAGGAGGTGGAGATGCCCCGTCGTAGCCCCTTCCCGATCCTCCTCTCCGACACCGAGAGAGAGCAACTCGCGGCCATGGCGCGCAAGTATACGGCACCGTACTTCGAGGTTGTTCGCGCCAAGCTTGTCCTCCTTGCCGCTGATGGCCTGGAAAACCAAGTCATCGCCGAGCGCTTGGGCTTGCCTCGGCAGGTCGTCAGCAAGTGGCGAAAACGCTTCTACGCGCGCCGCTTGGAGGGGCTCTCGGATCAGCCTCGCAGCGGTCGGCCCGCTGGTTTTTCCCCCTCACGTGGTCGTGCAGGTCAAGGCGCTGGCCTGTGAGATTCCGGCCCGGCTTGGCATTCCGCTCTCGCGCTTCAGCACCTCGGAACTGGCACGCGAGGTGGTCGCGCGCGGGATCACAGCCTCCATCAGCGGCGCCACCGTCTGGCGCTGGCTCTCGGCTGACGCGCTCAAGCCCTGGCAGCACCGCAGTTGGATCTTCCCGCGTGATCCCGAGTTCGAGGCCAAGGCCGGTCCGGTTCTCGACCTGTACCAGAGGCTCTGGGAGGGACGCTCCCTTCGTCCCGACGAGTACGTCCTCAGCGCTGACGAGAAGACGAGCCTCCAAGCGCGCATTCGCCTTCACCCGACCCAGCCGCCTGCCCCTGGGCAGGCGATGCGGACCGAGCACGAGTATGATCGCGGCGGTGCGCTGGCCTACCTGGCCGCTTGGGACGTACACCGCGCGAAGGTCTTCGGCCGTTGCGAGCAGACCACCGGAATCGAGCCGTTCGGGCGGCTGATCGAGCAAGTCATGACGCAGGAGCCTTACGCGTCGGCGCACCGGGTGTTCTGGATTCTCGACAACGGATCCTCGCACCGCGGCAAGGCGGCGGTCCAACGGCTCCAGGCTGCGTGGCCCACACTGAAGGTCGTTCACCTTCCCGTGCACGCCAGCTGGCTGAACCAGATTGAAATCTACTTCTCGATCATCCAGCGCAAGGTCCTCACTCCAAACGACTTTGCCTCGCTCGCGGCGGTCGAGGAGCGCCTTCTGGCGTTCGAGACGCGGTTCGACGAAGTCGCCCGGCCCTTCGAGTGGAAGTTCACCCGAGCCCACTTGGCAGCTCTCTTGGCGAAGTTGCAGAACGACCACCCTGAGCCTCTCGCTCTCTGTGCGTGACCGATACGTCACCGAACTTGCGAGCGGGACCACTTAGCCGTCGAAACAGTGTGAGTCCGAGTCTGTCGGGAAGGTCGTTCAGAACCGCGATACCTTCTAATTCCTCCGTTGAGCCGACTGGTGGAGGCGGTAACGTCCAGCGCCGGCGACGAAGGCGACCTCGCTCTCTCTTCGGGGGATCAGGTTTTTCGAGGAAAACCATGCTCGCTGAATGCTTACCGTGAGAGATCGGGCACTGTCTGTGTTCGCCCGTTCGGAGCGGGCAGCTATTCACTTCGTCTAATTTGGTGGCGGACACACGCCGCGTGCAAGCGGCAATATTGTTCGATGCCCGTACGCTGAGTGGCTGAAAAGGCTGTGATCGCCGGATGTTGCTGGGGCGTCGGAGGTCTCGGGAGAAAACGGAGGGCGAGGACTCCGGTAACTCGATCGTCGGACCAACTCAGGACCGGCAGCCGGGTCCCCGCACTCAAGGCCATGGAGCCCTACGATGAACACCACGACGACCGAGACGACCTCGACCGCAACCCAGGTGGTGGTGAACCGCTACCAGCCGAAGGAGCCGGGTCTCCCGATCGCCGACGGCCAGACGGCGCTGCTGCAGCGCTTCGGCGTGCGCGTGAAGCGTGGCATGACCCAGGGTCAGGCGAGCAACGCCCTGTACCGCTACTTCTGCAGCCACCTCGACGAGTACGTCGCCTACGAGGCCGAGAAGCGCCAGAAGCGGCAGGAGGGCTGGGCCGCCAAGGTGAGGGAGAACCTCGCCCTGGCGGTGGCGCGGTCGCAGCAGACCAACCGCGTCCCGGCGAACGAGCGCCAGATCAGCGCCGTAATGGCCGCGGCGTTCATCCGCGACGACATCACCGACACCCAGCGGATCGAGGCGCGCACGCTGCTGCAGTACGGCGCCGGCAGCGCGATGGCCTCCACGTTCCTGAACCAGCTCCCGGCCCGCTCGCAGCAGCAGCCCACCGGCCAGCCGAACTGATCACCACCCGGTTCATCCCATTGCCAGCGAGGGGCGGTCGCGCCGTGGGCGCGGCCGCCCCTTTTTTTGTTACTGCTGGAGGGGGCGCGAAGCGCCCGCAGGGTAACACCCTCGAGCGGCCCGGAGGACCGGGGGGCTTGGGTCCCCCGGTTCGAGCTTCACGCGAAGAGCAGGGGCGCTCACAACCCACCTCGTCACTCGTTTCCATGTTCTCCCCATCTGAACGTCGCCACGTCGCCACGTCGCCCCGTCTCCCGGTCTCCACATCGCCACATCGCCACATCGCCACATCGCCATATCGCCCGTCTCCACATCTCCACCTTGCCTCGTCGCCTCGTCGCCTCGTTCCCCTGTCTCCACGTCTCCTTGTCCCCCCCTCGCCCAATCTCCACGTCTCCACCTCCCTGCGTTTCCACATCCCCACGTCTTCGCCCCGCCTCCTGTTCGCCGCGCTCCTGACTCCTTCCCCCCTCGGTAATTCCCCCGCGCGATAAGGTGGTCGGAGAGG
>JBJMPM010000108.1:0-27893 GCA_045803205.1 Longimicrobiaceae bacterium | reverse complement strand
CAGCAGCGCATCCTCTCCGAGGTCGCGCGCTGGACGCGGATGCCGGTCGAGGCCATCGCGCTGGCGAGGGACGGGTGCGGCGTCCCCTGCTTCGCGCTTCCGCTGCGGCAGATGGCGCTCTCCTTCGCCGCGTTCGCGGCCGCGGTGCGCGCGGGTGAGCGCGGCCCCTCGATGGTCTTCGCGGCGATGACGGAGCACCCCGACAGGGTGGCGGGGAGCGGGCGCGTCTGCACGGCGCTGATGCGCCAGGCGCACGGGCGGCTCTTCGCCAAGCTCGGCGCGGCGGCGGTCTACTGCGTGGGCGTCCCCGGGGCGGAGCTGGGGATCGCGCTGAAGGTGGAAGACGGCGCCGCGCGCGCGGTGGCGCCCGCCATCCTGGGCGTGCTGCGCGAGCTGGACCTGATCAGCGAGGACGACTACGGCGCGCTGCACTCCTTCGCCTACGCCGAGGTGCTCGACACCCGCGGCGGCGGCGTCGGCCAGATCCGCCCGGCCATCCGCCTGCAGGTTGCCGGTGCCTGAGGCGGGCGACGCCGGGCGGCGCGCGCTCCTGCGCGTGGCCGCGGCGCTGGGGACGCGCGACGCGGCGGCGGTGCGCCGGGCGCTGGAGGCGGCGCGCGGCACGGCGGGCGCGATCGCCGTGGAGGAGGTGATCCTCCAGTCGCACCTCTTCGTCGGCTTCCCCGACGCGCTGAACGCGCTGGGGATGTGGCGCGAGGTCAGCGGCCTCCCCGCGCCCCCCGCGAGCGGCGAGGACCCGGCGGGGTGGGAGGCGCGCGGCGAGCGGGTGTGCGAGGCGGTGTACGGCGCGAACTATCGCAAGCTGCGCGAGAACGTGCGTGCGCTGCACCCCGACTTCGAGGGGTGGATGGTGGCGGGGGGATACGGCCGGGTGATCGGCCGTCCCGGGCTGGAGCTGGCGGCGCGGGAGCTGTGCATCGCCGCGCTGCTGGCGGTCTGGAACGTGCCCCGGCAGCTCCACTCGCACCTGCGCGGCGCCCTGAACGCCGGCGCCTCGGTCGCCGAGGTGGACGAGGCGGTGGAGGTGGCCTGCACCTTCGTCGGCGAGGATGCGGCGGGACGGGTGCGGGCGCTCTGGGGCGAGATCCGCGCGAAGGCGGAGGGCGTTTCGTAACCGCGTCAGGCCGGCGGTTTGCGCGGCCGCGGCCGCCCTCTCCCTGCGCCTGAGAGCGCAAACCCTCTCCCGTACCGGGAGAGGGAGGTGGCCGCGGCCGAGGCGAGGCCTGCAACGGAGCGTGCAAGTGCAGATGCATCGCCGCCGGCCGGGGACACACCAGGGCCGCGGTATAGTCCGCGAAGGCGGACTTCGTGCCGTTCCAGCGGCGGGTTTCCAACCCGTCGGCTCGGAGCGTTGCGCAATCCGCTCTCGAGTCCGGAGGACCAGAGGAACTGCCCCGGTTCCTCTGGTTCGCTATGTTGGAGGTATGCCTGAATCGCTGCGCACGCGGCTGACGCGCATCGCCTACACCTACTTCTTCCCCGCCTACCGCGGCACGGGCGGGCGCGTCACCTACCTGTCCGACGACTTCCGCGAGATCCGGGTGGAGGTGCCGCTCAGCCGGCGGACCCGGAACTACGTGGGGACGATCTTCGGCGGGAGCATGTACGGGGCGGTGGACCCCATCTACATGGTGATGCTGATCAAGGCGCTCGGCCCCGGCTACGTGGTCTGGGACAAGGCGGCGACGATCCGCTTCCGCAAGCCCGGCCGCTCCACCCTGCACGCCACCTTCACGATCGACGACGCCGAGCTCGACGCCATCCGCGCCGCCCTCGCCGAAGCGCGCGCCATCGACCGCACCTACACCATCCACCTCGTCGACGCCCAGGGCGTGCTCCACGCCGAGGTCGAGAAGGTCATCCACATCCGCAAGAGAAAAGAAGGTTGATCTCATACCATTTCCGTTGATCGAACGTGCATTCGGCCAACGGAATGGCCTCACACGGAGTCAACGGAGTCAACGGAGTCAACGGAGTCAACGGAGAAAGCCAGGCAGTTCTCCGTTGACTCCGTGTGAGACACATCTGTTGGTGCTTCGGGTGAGACGGTTTATCCTGTAGGGCATGACCTCCACCGTCACCCTGCCGCTCTGGGCCTTCGCCGTGCTCGCACTGCTCGCGGCGTGGGCGGCGCTGGAGCGGCTGATGATGCCCAGCGTGCGCTGGTTCCTGCGCTCGCGCACCAACCGGGTGATCGAGGAGATCAACACCCGCCTCCCCATCGAGATCCCGCACTTCAACCTCACCCGTCGGCAGGTCCTCGTCGACCGGCTGATGTACGACCCGCGCGTGCAGGAGGCCGCCGAGGCCTTCGCCCGCGAGCGGAAGATGCCGCTGCAGGTGGCGATGGCGCGCGTGGGCCGCTACGCCCGCGAGATCGTGCCCGCCTTCAACGCCTACCTCTACTTCCGCATCGGCTACTGGGCGGCGCGGAAGCTGGCGCGCCTCCTCTACCGCGTGCGGCTGGGGTGGAGCGACGAGGCGGGGCTGGCGGGAATCGCGAAGGGCTCCACGGTGGTGTTCGTGATGAACCACCGCAGCAACATGGACTACGTGCTGGTGGGCTACCTGGCCTCCAAGCGCGCCGCGCTCAGCTACGCGGTGGGCGAGTGGGCGCGGGTGTGGCCGCTGCAGGCGCTCATCCGCTCGATGGGCGCCTACTTCGTGCGCCGCGACTCGGGCGACGAGCTCTACCGCCGCGTGCTGGAGCGCTACGTGTGGATGGCGACCACTTCGGGCGTGACCCAGGCGGTCTACCCCGAGGGCGGGCTGACGCGCGACGGCCGCCTTCGCCGCCCCAAGCTGGGGCTGCTCGACTACATCCTGCGCGCCTTCGACCCGCGGGGCGAGCGCGACCTGGTGTTCATCCCCGTCGGCATCAACTACGACCGCACGCTCGAAGACCGCACGCTGCTGCTGGACCTGGAGCGCGACCGGAAGAAGCCGCGCCCGGCGAAGGCGATCGCGAACTTGCTCTCCTTCGCCATCCGCAACCTCTGGCAGATGGCGACGGGGCGATGGCACCGCTTCGGCTACGCCTGCGTGAACTTCGGCACGCCGCTCTCGATGCGCGCCTACTGCGCCGAGCGCGGGGTGGACTTCAGGGGGATGGAGAAGGAGGAGCGCTTCGCCGCGGTGGAGCGGCTGGGCGCGGAGCTGATGAGCGCCGTGGGCGACGTCATCCCCGTGGTGCCGGTACCGCTGGTGGCCACCGTGTTCGTACGCGATCCCGAGGCGGCGCTCAGCGAGCTCGACCTCAAGGCGCGCGTCCACGAGCTGATCGGCGAGCTGGAGGCGGCGGGGGCGCGGGTTTACATCCCCCGCAGCGACTTGGACTACGGCATCACCGTGGGCCTGCGGATGCTCACCCTGCGCCACCTGGTCCTCGAGCGCGCCGACGGGCTCTACGCCGCCGCGCCAGGGGAGCGCACGGTGCTGCGGTACTACGCGAACTCCATCGCCCACCTGCTCCCCGAGCCCGCGCTCGTGGGCGTATGACGCGAGTGTCCCCGGGTTGCGATCCCCGGGTTGAAAACCCGGGGCTGGAACGGCACCAGGTCCGCCTTCGCGGACTGCGGCCTCGGCCTCTCGGCGCGGTGGTGAGCACCTGGTCCACGATCACCTGTACCGCGCGCTTCACCGGGCGCAGGTCCAAACGCCATCTACCCGCCGAATGTCATCCTGAGGTCGCCGCCGCACGTGACCTGCACGCGCGAGGAACTTTGGCGGCGGCCGAAGGATCTATAACCGCGGCCACGACAACGTTCATCGCAGGGTGAGATGCATCGGCGCGACCCGCGGCCGATTCGCGATGCCGGCTACAGATCCTTCGGTCGCCGCCGGACAGCGGTGAGGACGCGGGTTCGGTGCGGCGGCTCCCTCAGGATGACATTTCGAGGGTAGTGCTGATACTGACGGCATTCCCCTTGAGCACCGTTATGGCGGAATCAGGATTGAACGCGTGAACTGGATGCGTAATGGCTGAGCCGTGGGTGGTGGTGGCGGAGTTCGGGGCGGTGCTGGAGGCCGACTTCGCCGCGGCCACGCTGGAGGAGGCGGGGATCCCCGCGCGCGTGACCGGCGCGCACCTGGGGGTCTTCGGCGCCGGCTACCAGGGGCCCTCGATGTTCGGCGTGCGGGTGATGGTGCCCTGGCACCGCGCGGACGACGCCCGCCACGTGCTGGACGGGCTGATGCCGGAGGACGACCACCCGGAGGAAGAGGAGGAGCTGCCGTGAACCGCCTGGCCGTGCTGCTGCTGGCCGCCGCCTGCGGCCAGAACCCCGGCGACGGGGAAGGTCCCCCGCCCACCCCCGCCTCGGGGCTGCGGCTGGTGGAGGTCGCCTCCGGGCTCGACCAGCCGGTCTACCTGACCGCGCCCGCGGGCGACCCGCGCCTCTTCGTGGTGGAGCAGACGGGGAAGATCCGCATCGTCTCCGCCGGCGCGCTGCTCCCGACGCCGTTCATCGACCTGTCGTCGAAGATCAGCGCGGGGGGCGAGCGGGGGCTGCTGAGCATGGCCTTCCACCCGAATTACGCGCAGAACGGCTACTTCTACGTCGACTACACCGACAACAACGGCGACACGCGGGTGGAGCGCTACCGGGTGGGCGCCAACGCCAATACCGCCGACCCGGCGAGCGGGCAGATGGTGCTCACCGTGGCGCAGCCGTACTCCAACCACAACGGCGGCCTGATCAAGTTCGGCCCCGACGGATACCTGTACGTGGCGCTGGGCGACGGCGGCGGCGGGGGCGACCCGCAGGGGAACGGGCAGAACCCGGCGGCGCTGCTGGGGAAGATCCTGCGCATCGACGTGAACGGCGCCGCCCCGTACGCCATCCCCCCGACCAATCCCTTCGTGGGGCAGACGGGAAAGCGGCCGGAGATCTGGATCACCGGCGTGCGCAACCCGTGGCGCTTCTCCTTCGACCGCGACGCGGGGCTCCTCTACCTGGCCGACGTGGGGCAGAACCAGTGGGAGGAGGTGAACGTGACGCCGGCGGGCGCGGGGGGGCTGAACTTCGGGTGGAACCTGATGGAGGCGACCCACTGCTACGGCTCCGGCTCGTGCAGCCAGCAGGGGCTCACCCTTCCCGTGCTGGAGTATTCGCACGCGGACGGCTGCTCCATCACCGGCGGCTACGTCTACCGCGGCAGCCAGGTGCCGGGGGTGCGTGGGCACTACTTCTACTCGGACTACTGCGAGGGGTGGATCCGCTCGTTCCGCTGGGACGGCTCGCAGGCGGTGGATCGGAAGGAGTGGGAGGTGGGGAGCATCGGCAACGTCACCTCGTTCGGCGAGGATGCCGCGCGCGAGCTGTACGTGACCTCGACGAACGGGAAGGTCTACCGCTTCGCCCCGGCCCAGTAGGCCTCACGCAGAGACGCAGAGAAACCGAGAGAACGCAGTGGTTTCTGCGCACTCTCAGTTCCTCTGCGTCTCTGCGTGAAACGGCAGTTGCTGTTACGGAGGCGGCGGCGGCCGGCGATGCTCCCGCCTGCGCCGCGCCTGGTCGCGGTCGAACTTCACCCGCTGCTCGGGCGTGAGCAGCACCCGGATCTCCGCGTTGGTCGAGTCGAACATGGCGCGGATGCGCGGCTGCACCGTGGCCATCAGCGAGTCCACCCGCGGCCGGCGCCGCGCCACGATGGCCTCCACGCGCCGCGCCTGCTCGTCGGAGAGCCCGTAGCGCTCCTTCAGCATCTCCCCGAAGTGCCGCTCGCCGCGCCCGCGCTCGTGCCGCCGCTCCTGGCCATGGTGCCAGCGCTCCCAGGCGGCGCCGGCCAGCGACCCCGCCACCAGGGCCAGCAGCAGCGCCACGGTGGCCAGCACCCACACCCGCCGCGGCGACACCGGCGTGCTCACCGGGCCTCCGCGTCGGGGAGGAGGAGCCGGTCGGCGGCGTCGTTCGCCCCCTCCTCGGCCGATACAGTCACCGCGTACGGCACCCCCATCGCCTCGGCCACGCCCGGGGCGGTGGTGGACTGCGCCGACCCCTCGGTGAGCGCCAGCACCCCGGCGGCGGCCACCACCAGCGAGGCCGCCATCGCCAGCGCCGGGCGCACCCAGCGCGCCAGCGGCGCCGCGGGGCTCACCGCGAAGACGCGGCGCGCCAGCTCGCCGGCCGCGGCCGCGCGGGTGCGGCCGAGCAGCGCCTCCCAGCGCTCCGCGTCGCGCTCGGGGTCGAGCGGCGACAGGTCGCTCCATCGTTCGTTCATGGCGTGTCTTCCCGGTAGGTCGGGCCCAGCAGCGCGCGCAGCGCCCGCCGGCCGTGGTGCAGGTGCACGCGGGCGGCGCCCTCGGTGGTGCCCACGGCGGCCGCGATCTCGCGGTGGCTCCACCCCTGCACGTCGTAGAGCAGCACCACCTCGCGCTGCGTGGGCGTCAGGTTCTCCAGCGCCTCCAGCAGCCGCCCCCGCAGCTCCGCGTCTTCCGCGTCGCGCGCGGGGCCGCGGGCACGCGCCGGGGCCTCTTCCGCCGCGTCGAGCGGGAGGGCGCTGCGCACCCGCTGGTGGCGGCGCAGGTTGTGGGCGCGGTTGCGCACGATCTGCAGCAGCCACCCCACGAAGGCCTCGGGGCGGCGCACCTCGTCGAGCCGCCTGAGCGCGGTGACGAAGGCGTCCTGGCACACGTCCTCGGCGTCGTCGCGGTCGCCCGTCTGCGCCAGCGCCACGGCGTAGGCCGCGCGCATGTGGCGGCGCATCAGGGCGTCGAAGGCGGCGCCCTCGCCGCGGCGGGCGCGCTCGATCAGGCGGGCGTCGGGGTCGGTATGCAGCGGGGCGTCGGTCGCGGTCATGCGGCGCGGCCGGGGCGGCACGCCGGCCCGTATGCTAAGCACGCCGGGCCGGCGGGTCCACTCCCTTCCCCTAGCGCGGCGGGCCGAACTGCTGGCGCACCGCGTTGCGCAGGACGGGCGGCACCTTCCGCCACTGCTCGGGGGTGAGGATGCGCTGCACCTCGTCCAGCGCCTTCTGCACGTTCTGCCGCCCCTCGTTGATCCGCGGCCCCACCCGGCGGAACACCGCCTGCGGGTCCACCTGCCCCGCGCCCGACTGCTGCGCGGTGAAGGCGGCCGTGACCTCGCGCGAGAGCTCCTCGCGGATCGGCGCGTTCTTCGCCTTGAGCGAGTCGTTCACCACCCGGATGCGCGCCACCTGGTCGTCGGTGAGCTTCAGGCTGTCGGCCAGCAGGAGGATGGCGTCCACCGGCTGCGGCACGATGCGGTCGACGAACTGCGCCGCGTCCGGCCGCCCGCCGCCGGGGCCGTCGCCCGGACCGCGGTCGCCGCCGCCCCCGCGGAAGCCGCCGCCGCCCCCGCCCCCACCCGGACCGCCGCCCCCGCCCGGCCCGCCGCCGCCGAAGGCGATGCCGAAGAGCCCGCCGCCCTGCGGCTGCGCGCCGAAGGTGATGCGCGCCGAAAGCTGCACGCCGAAGGGCGAGCCCTGCGCCGTGCGCGCCACCCGCGTCTGCCCGAACCCCTCGTTCACCCGGTAGCGGTACGACTGCGTGGCCGGGTCGAAGCCCACCGGGTAGAGGAGCACGTTGTCCGGCCGCGAGAACTGCCCCCACCCGCGCAGGTCGTCGCTCCCGTGCAGGAAGAGGTCGAGCCCCGCCGGCAGGTTGAAGGCGTCGACGCTGAAGGAGAGGCGGCGCTTGAGCTGCGCGGCCTGCGGGGTGTAGGTGGCGCGCAGGTCCAGCGACTGCGTCCACGGCCCGCGGCAGGAGTTGCGCTTCGCCACCCGCCCCACCTGGTCCTCGAGGCACTTCGCCGCCGCGTCCGAGGCCGCGAAGAGGCGCGTGAGCCCGTTCGCGACGGCCGTGTCGGCCACGGTGGTGGGGAAGACGAAGGCGGCGTCGTTGCGCGCGCCGTCGGCGTTGATGTCGCCGCCCACCAGCGGCGTGTACGGCGCCCCCGAGCTCGCCCGCCCGATCAGCGAGACGTCGAGCGCGCGGAAGAAGGTCCGCCCCACCACCAGCGAGAGCGAGTGCCGGCGGTCCTGGTTGCTCGGCGCCCAGCCCACCACGTTCGGGTTCCCCGCGGTGGGGGTGAAGGCGAAGCCCAGCCCCGGGCCGCCGAAGCCGAACGACCCCTGGTCGCGCGAGTGCGACAGGGTGTAGGTGAACTGCGCCGAGATCAGCCGCGGGAAGAGGCCGTTGACGCCCAGGCTGAGCTGCTCCGTCTGCGACGACAGCCGCGAGCTCAGCGCGTAGACGCGCGCGAACGCCGGGTCCTGGCGCGAGGCGTAGAGCGAGGTCTGCCCCGTGGCCGGGACGATCGTGGAGGCCGCCGCGTACACCGGCCGCCCGCCCTCGCCCGCCAGAGTGAAGGCCGGCGTGTCGCGCAGGTTCAGGTCGCGCACCCCGGTCTGGCTCACGCCGCGCGCGAAGGTGGCGTCGAGGTTGGCGTTGATGCGCGGGAAGATCTGCGCCTGGAAGCCGAGCGAGGCGCGCCAGGAGCGCGGCGCCTGGAACCCGCGCTGGAAGACGCTGACGTTGGGCTGCAGCGCGATCCCCGTGCCCCCCAGCGTGCCGTCGGCGCAGGCGGCGGGGATGGCCGAGGGGTCGGCCGCGTATGCGCTCCAGTCGGGGAGGGGCACGTTGGCGCCCACGCACGAGACCTCCAGCTCGCCGCCGGTGCCCGTTCCCGCCAGCGTGGCCGCGTACAGCTCGTACGGCGCGCGCCCGCGGAACTCGCCCACCCCGCCGCGCAGCAGCTTGAGCGGCGCGCCGGTCTCGTTCAGCCGCCAGGAGAAGCCGGCGCGCGGGCTCACGTGGATTTCGCTGGGCGCGTAGTCGGTGCGCACCCCGAAGGCCGCCTCCACCGCCGGGTTGGCGGCGGGCGAGCGGTCGAAGCGCGAGCCCTCCAGCCGCGCGCCGAAGGTGAACTGGAGCCGCTCGGTGGGGCGGAAGGCGTCGCCCAGGTAGACGCCCGCGTTCCATCCCCCGCCGGTGGTCTCGCCGGTGCTCAGCGTGCGCGTGAACGACGCGGGGCGCTGCGCCTGGAAGTCTTCCAGCGAGTTGAAGGTGAAGGTGCCCAGCCGGTTCGACGCGTTCACCTGGCGGAAGGTGGCGTGGTTGGCCAGCAGCCCCAGCTTCACCCGGTGGCGGTCGCCCAGCAGCACCGAGAGCTCGTCGGCGAGCTCCACCGTGCGCTCGCGGCTCTCCTGCGAGAGCGAGGGGTCGCCGCCGAACACCAGGGTGGAGACCTGCCGCGTGGTCCCGTCCGCCGTCGAGCCGAAGGCCGTTCCCGTGCGCACCAGCCCCTGGGGGACGAAGAGCGACGGGGTGCCGTCGCGGTTGTCGGCCGTGTACGAGGCGCGGACCTCGTTGATCCATCCCCCGCCGAAGCGCGAGGTGACCGACGCCAGCACCGCCCCGCCGCGCGAGTCCGACGAGCCGCCGCTGAGCTCCGTCTCCAGCGGCCCGATGCGCGTGCGCTCCTGCTGGGCGAAGGTGCCGTAGCCGCGCAGCGTGAAGGTGTGCGCCTGGGTGACCACCCAGTCCGCGCGCCCCAGCACGCTCAGCGCGTCGTTGGTGCGGTGGTAGGCGCCCGCGAGCCCGGCCGACGGGAAGCCGTAGACGCTGGTGAGCCCGCTCAGGAAGTTCGTGACCGTGGCGGGGCTCACCCCGAGCTGCTCCAGCCCGCTCTCCGAGCGCGGCTGCAGGGCGAAGAGGTCGTCGGAGCGGCGCTGCACGGCGGCGCTCAGGTTGTAGAAGAGCTTGTCCTTGACGATGGGCCCGCCGATGCCGCCGCTGCCGCGGAGCTGGCCGTAGCCGTCGTTGAAGGCGGTGCGCCCGGTGCCGCCCTGCAGCGCCGAGCCGCGGAACTGCGTCTGCGCGGAGCCCTGCACGCGGTTGGTGCCGGCGCGGGTGGTGCTCGCCACCTGCCCGCCGGAGAACTGCCCGCGCGCCACGTCGTAGGTGTTGGTCACCACCTGGGTGCCGCGGATCCCCTCCTGCGGCAGCCCCAGCGGCGACCCGCCGCCGAGCTGTCCGCCCGAGAGCGCCGAGGCGAACGAGGCCCCGTCGAGCGTCACCTGGTTCTGCGAGGCGAGCTGCCCGGCCACCGAGAAGCCGCCGCGCCCGCTCAGCGAGTCGGCGCCGGTGGTGGCGACGACGCCGGGGGAGAGGGTGGCCAGGAGCGAGGCGTCGGTGCTGTTCTCCAGCGGCAGCCGTTGCGCCAGCTCGCTGCTGACGGCGCGCCCGGTGCCGCCGGCCTCGCCGCGCCCCGGGGGCGGGCGCTCGGCGCGGGCGGTGACCCCCGCGAGCTGCACCGCCTGGGTGCCGAGCTGCACGTTGGCGGTCAGCACGTCTTCGTCGGCGGCGCGCGCGACCTCCACGGTGCGGGGCGCCTGGCCCAGGCGCGCGACGCGCACCCGGTAGCGCCCGCCGCCGTCGGGGAAGACCACCGTGTAGCGCCCGTCGGCGCCGGTGACGGCGGTGCGGCTGGTGCCGGTCTCGATCGAGGTCACCTGGATGCTGGCCCCGATCACGGGCTCGCCGCGCTCGTCGGTCACGCGGCCGCGGATCACGTCGGTGGTGGAGCCCACCTGCGCGGCGAGCGGCGCCGCCATGAACAGCAGGCAGAGGACGAACAGGAGTCTGCGCATTGCCACCCTCGGAAAGCTCGTACGGTTCACTTCATCGCCTGCGGAAGACACTCGCGCGAGGCGACATGTTAAGGGTTCACGCAGAGACGCAGAGGCACGGAGAGAACCGCCGATCCTCTCTCTGCGCCTCTGCGTGAGGTCAATCCTCGCCGCGCTCCTCGCGCGGGTGGCCGTGGCCCTGGTTCTTCGACTCGCCGCTGCGGTCCAGGTCGCGGTCGGTGCCGCGCGTGGCCCGCTCCGAGGTGCCGAACTCCGCCCCGCGGTTCTCCTCGCCGGGGTCGCCCTGCGGCGTCATCCCCGTGTTCACGCCGCCGGGGCGCTGCGTGGTGCTCTTCAGGTCGCCCATGCTTCCTCCCGTGGTGGTTCCATCTCCCTGACCGAAGGGAGCCGACAGGGCCGCAAGAGACGTTCCCGCAATCGCTTGCGAGGGGATCATCCGGCTCCGGCCGGGTGGACGCGACACGAAGCGGCCACGTGGCGCGATTCGCCAGCGGCGGCGCCCTGGGCCCGTCCACAGCACGCATCTTGCGTTGGCCGCGGAGCCCCCGGAATCACCCCATCTGAAGGTGTTGCGGGGGGCGGAAAGACCGTTTAGGTTGGCGATGCAGACCGAAGCGTTACGCGGACGAGACCGGTCGTCTGCGGGGTGCCGGAAACGCCGGCGCCCAGTGGGTGGGCTCGCCGCTCGGCCGTGCGATGGCCGGCGTAGGGAGAGGAGGTGGGTTCTGAAGATTCCCTCTGTCTGCAGCGTGTCCGCCCAAGGCGACGCTCCATGAGACGCCACACGGCAGTTTGCCGTGCGGCGTTTTTGTTTTCCCACAACAGGAGGTGCCAATGCTCGATTCCGGGATGATCAACAAGATCCAGAAGGCGAGAGACTACGCCTCGGAGCCCGAGCGCATCCACTTCCGCAGCCTCGACGTCGCGTTCGACGGCCGCAACGGCCAGCACCACGTGGACTTCAGCGAGGGCCACTGGCACTGCGACTGCGACTACTTCCGCGGCCACCACACCTGCAGCCACACCATGGCGATGGAGCGGGTGCTGGGGGTGATGGCGCCCGCCGAAGAAGAAGTCGCCGAGGTGAGCTGAAGGAGGACCGGACCCCGCCGCGCACCCATGCGCGGCACCCGAGGAAGCCGATCGCCGCGACCTGACTGGCCGCGGCGATCGTCGTTGGATGCTGCCCGGTGCACGAGGGGCTGGCTACGGGCCCGTGCTTCCCACCTGCCCGTCGCCTTTCAGGAACACGAGCGCGGTCTGCAGGCCGGCCGGGCGCGCCCGCTGAACGGCGACGGTCACGTCGGCGACCGGAGCATCAGCGAACGCCCCGTTGACCGCGGCGCTGTACTTCTCGGATGCGGGGTGCGACGGAAACGCCACGCGAATGCCGGAGACGACCTGGGCCGCTCCCTGGCGGGCCGTCGTCCAGTTCACCGTCGCGGTTGCCCTGGGTCCGAATCGAACCTCCGTCTGGTGCTGCGCCGGGTTGGTCAGGCCCGAGGTATCAGGGAGGAACTTCGCGGTCTCGATGACCTGCTCGGATCCCGGGACCGACTCCTCGCACGCAGCGGCAGCGAGCAGCAGGGTGGGCATCAGCGTCCAGAGAGCTCGAGATCTGATCATGTGACGTTGCGGTTGGAACAGCACCAAGGGTCTCTCACAGAGGCACAGAGGAACAGAAAAAACCGTCCTCTTCCTTCAGTGCAGGATGAACTGCATGCTGAAGCGGAAGCGCACGTCGTAGGGCACGTCGTCCAGGCGCGCGGGGAGGAAGCGCAGCCGCAGCCCGATCTCTTCGAGGTACTTGTCGATGTTGGGGTCGCCGGTGGGCTGCACCACCTCGGCGTAGGAGACGCCGCCGTCGCGGTTCACCACCAGGCGCACCACCGCCCGCCTGGTCACCGGCGGGTCGTGCTTCCCCGCCTCCGGATGGATCTCGATCACCTTCTGCATGAGCGCGCTCAGCGTGTCGCCGTTGGCGAGCGCCGGGGCGCAGCTCCGCTTCCCCGGCCCGGGGGCCATGTACGCGCCGTCGATGCGCACCAGCGCCTGGTAGGCGCGCCCCGCCTGCAGCGTGGACAGGTACTCGGCGACCCGGCGCGTGGCCGCGTCGCTGGCGGGCTGCGGGAGGTTGGAGTCGATGAAGAACACCTTCCCCTGCCGCGTGGAGTCGACGTCCACGAAGAGGATTCCCTTCGGCGCCGCGACGCCGTTCGCGCGGGCGACGCTGTCCAGGCTGGCGCGGAGCTCTTCGCGCTCGCGCACCTGCTGGGGCGTGGGCGCCGGGGTGGTGTCCGGGAGCACCCGGCACGACTGCGTCTGGGCGTGCAGCACGGCGGGGAGGGCGGTCAGTGCCAGGAGCAGGGCGTAGCGGCGCAGCATTGGAGTCTCGGCAACGGATGGCAGGAACGGGGCAATATCAACAGAAGACGGTCTGGTGCGCGCGGCGTCACACCGGAGATGCAAGCCCCGGCGAGACGAACGGTCTCTCCGCCGCTTCGGTGTTCGCGGAGCGAGGATTATCCCACCACGCCCGCCGCGCCGAGCATCCAGGCCACGCCGAGCGCGCCGCTGCCGACGGCGGTGAGGGCGCGCAGCGTGCCCCCCAGCGCGGGCGCGCGGCTTCCGGCCCGGTCGAACACCAAGCCGGCGGCCACGGCGTAGAGCCCCATCGCCAGCGTGGTCCCCAAGCCGAAGAAGAGGAGGTACTCCGCGGCGGTCCACCCGGAGCGCGCGGTCGCCGCCGGGAGGAGCGCCACCAGCGGCGCGGTGCCCGCCAGCCCGTGCGCCATCCCCACCCAGAGCGTGCCGTGCTTGTGCGTGTGCCCGTCGGACGCGTGCGCGTGGCCGCCGGCCAGGCGGTGGGCGCGCTCGTGCAGCACGCTCCAGAGCAGCCAGAGGCCGAGCGCGAGCAGCATCCCCCCCACCCCGAACTCCAGCCCCCGCGACAGGCGCTCGGGGATGCGCAGGTTGAGCGCGACCAGCGCCACGCCCACCACCAGGATCGAGGCGGAGTGGCCGACCCCCCAGCGCACGCCGAAGCCCACCGCCTCCAGCGGGCGCGGGCGGCGCGAGACGAAGGTGGTGACGGCGGCCATGTGGTCCGGCTCCAGCGCGTGCGCGAAGCCGGCGACGAGCGCGGTCAGGAGAGGAAGGAGCATCGACGAAACGTACGGCGGCAAAACGGAAGCGCGGGACGTGGGGTGCGTCCCGCGCGGCGGCTCAAGTCTACCTGGCCCCCTGCGCGACGTCAATCGCGGCGCGGAATTCCGGGGAATGCCGCGGAGAATGCAACAGGGGATGTCGCGGGGGATGTCGCGGGGATGTCGCGGGGATGTCGCGGGGGTGTCGCGGGGATGTCGCAGGGATGTCGCGGGGATGTCGCAGGGGTGTCGCGGGGATGTCGCGGGGATGTCGCGGGGATGTCGCGGGGATGTCGCGGAAAATATGCGAGTGAACTCGCCGCTACAAACGCACGCAGTCCGCCTTCGCGGACTTCCCGAGGGCGGGCACCCCCGCAAACCGATACGCCATGCGTACGAAGCATCCACCACGGCGGCACGATGCGTGGTGACGCACGAGCCGCATCAGCGGTCGCAAGCGCATCGGGGGCACCTCGCGGCGCCCCCAATTCCCGATCGTCGTTGCCGTTGATGTCCGCGAAGGCGGACAGCGTGCCGTTGTAGCGGCGAGTTTACTCGCATAGTCACCCGTGGTCACCCCGAAAACCGGCGCCCGCCCCAATCATCCTGCAGGCGGCACCGGCGGCACGGGTGATCGCGGGGATGCCGGCGGGGGAGCCTGGAGCTGCGCGTAGAACGACTCCGCGGCAGCGAGGCGCTCCACCTGCTGGCGCAGCTCGTCGACCTCGGACTGGAGCTGCGGCACGCGCGGGTCTTCGAGCCGCACCGGCGGCGGCGGCTCCAGCGCGCGGTAGCGGCGTCCGCCGCCACCGCGGAAGGCGCGCACCACCATCGATACGCCGATGGCGACGAAGACGAAGTCGATGCCGTGCGGGAAGAAGAACAAGGTGCGTCTCCTGCAGTGGGTGTGTGCGCCCGGATCAGGTCAGCCGTGCGGTTCCGACGAGCTCGCCCCGGGCCCCTGGAGCTGGGCGTAGAACGACTCGGCCGCGGTCAGGCGCTCCACCTGCGTGCGCAGCTCGTCGACCTCGGCCTGCAGCCGCGCCACCTGCTCGTTCGGCACCGGGGCCGGGAGCTGCGCCGCCACGCGCCCCCGCCGCAGCCGCGAGATGGTCGCGCCGATGCTGGCGAACACGATCGCGGCGCTCACGGCGGCGACCGGGAAGAGCGCCAGGAAGAACCAGGGCGGAGGCGGTCCTTGCACGGGGGTGCTCCTGAAGGGGTGGAACGGGGAATCGGGTGATGCTTCTACGAAAGACCGGGCGCGGGAGATTCGGGAGCGGCCGATGACGATTCCGGCGGACGCGGATGCCACGGCGGACGGCGTCCCCTGGTGGCGGCGCGGAGTCGTCTACCAGGTGTATCCCCGCTCCTTCCTCGACACGGACGGCGACGGGGTCGGCGACCTGCCGGGGATCGCGGCGAAGCTCGGACACCTGCGCGCGCTGGGCGTCGACGCGGTCTGGATCTCCCCCTTCTACCCCTCGCCGATGCACGACTTCGGGTACGACGTCACCGACCACCGCGGCGTCGACCCGCTCTTCGGCACGCTGGACGACTTCGACCGGCTGCTGGCGAAGGCGCACGCGCTCGGCATCCGCGTGATCCTGGACTACGTCCCCAACCACACCTCCGACCTGCACCCCTGGTTCGCCGAGTCCCGTGCGTCGCGCGAGAACCCGAAGCGCGACTGGTACGTCTGGCGCGACCCGGCGCCGGGCGGCGGGCCGCCGAACAACTGGCTCAGCACCTTCGGCGGGAGCGCGTGGACGCTCGACGAGGCCACGGGGCAGCACTACCTGCACACCTACCTGCGCGAGCAGCCGGACCTGAACTGGCGCAACCCCGCCGTCGAGGCGGAGATGCTGGCGGTGATGCGCTTCTGGCTGGACCGCGGCGTCGACGGGCTGCGCGTGGACGCCGTACAGAACGTAATCAAGGACGAGCGCTTCCGCGACAATCCTCCGAACCCCGCCTTCCGCCCCGGCGACGACCCCTTCACCCGCCTGCTGCGCGTCCATTCCGGCGACCGCCCCGAGGTGCACGAGGTGATCGCGCGGATGCGCCGCGTGGTGGAGGAGTACGACGGCGACCGCGTCCTCATCGGCGAGGTCTACAACACGGTGGAGCGGGTGGTGGCGTACTACGGGAAGGATGGGGCGGGGTGCCACTTCCCCTACAACTTCCAGCTCATCGTCCTCCCGTGGAAGGCGCGGGAGATCGACGCCGCCATCCGCCGCTACGAGTCGCTGCTGCCGCCCGGCGCGTGGCCCAACTGGGTGCTGGGGAACCACGACCGCCCGCGCATCGCCAGCCGCGTGGGGCGGGCGCAGGCGCGCGTGGCGGCCATGCTCCTGCTCACGCTGCGCGGCACGCCGACCCTCTACTATGGCGACGAGATCGGGATGACGGACGTGCCGGTACCGCCGGAGCGCGTGCAGGACCCGTGGGAGCGCAACGTTCCGGGGATGGGCCTCGGCCGCGACCCCGAGCGCACCCCGATGCAGTGGAGCGCCGCGCCGAAGGCCGGCTTCACCGCCGGCACCCCCTGGCTCCCCGTCGCCGCCGACTACCGCGAGACCAACGTCGAGACGCAGCGCTGCGACCCCGAGTCGATGCTCGCGCTGCACCACCGCCTGATCGCGCTCCGCCGCGCCGAGCCCGCGCTCTCCATCGGCTCCTGGGCGCCCGTAGATGCGGAGGGCGACGTCCTCGCCTACCTCCGCGAGCACGGCGGGGCGCGCTTCCTCGTCGCCCTCAACCTCGGCCACGAGCCCGCGTCGCTCGCCTTCGACGGCGCGGGCGAGGTGGTGCTGTCGACCGACGTCGCCCGAAAGGAAGACGTTGTCCGCGACCGCGTGGAACTGCGCGGCGACGAGGGCGTGGTGGTGCGGCTCTCGCGCTGAGAGGCTCTCGGCGTCTCTGCTGCGTGAGACTGCCGTTGCCCTTGTCCCAGACGGAGGAGACCGGTCGTGAACGTTCCGCTCACGGATGTCGAAGTGCGTATCCTCGGCGCTCTCCTCGAGAAGGAGGTGACGACCCCGGAGAACTATCCGCTTTCGCTGAACGCGCTCCTGGCAGCGTGCAACCAGACGACCAACCGGGACCCGGTGATGCGCCTCGACGAAGACCGGGCGACGCACCACGTCATCGCCCTGCGGCGCGGCGGCCTGCTGCGCCAGATCCAGCCGGTGGGCTCGCGCGTGGCCAAGTTCGCGCACCTGCTCGACGACGTGCTGAAGCTCGGCCCCCGCGAGCTCGCCGTGCTCGGCGTGCTGATGCTGCGCGGACCGCAGACACCGGGCGAGCTGCACGCGCGGACCGCGCGGCTGGCGTCGTTCGCCGACATCGCCGACCTGGAGGGGGTGCTGGAGTCGCTGATCGCGCGACAGCCGGAACCGCTCGCCACACGGCTCCCCCGCCGGCCGGGCCAGAAGGAGCTCCGCTACGCACACCTGCTCGGCGGCGAGCCGGCCCAGACCGATACCGCCGAGATGGCGGACGAGCCGCCCCTCCCCACCCGCCGCGTCGACGTGGAGGACGACCGGCTCGCGGCGCTGGAGCGGACGGTGGAGGCGCTGTGGACCGAAGTCGCCGCGGTGCGCGCCGAGCTCGAGGCGTTCCGCGCGCAGTTTCACTAGCGGACTGGGGTCGCGGGGCGAAGAGTCGCACCGCGCCCTACCTCACGCGGGTGCTGGAGTGACGGGGCAAAGCACAACGATCGCATGATCGCAGCGGAGGCCGCTGCCATGCGGGTAAACAAGCCTGGGAAACAGCGTCTCACGCAGAGACGCAGAGTCGCAGAGAGAGGCTGGTCGTTTCTCTCCGCGTCTCCGCGTCTCCGCGTCTCTGCGTGAGACGATCTTTTTCTGACGGCGGATCGGCCTGGAACCTGCTACCCCCCCACGCTCCGGACGGACGAGCGACGGAGGATGAAGATGGCGAACGACAGGCTGGTGGAGGCGGTGCGCGAGCGTGCGCTGCCGCTGCAGGGCGACGCGGACTTGGACCCGCTGCTGGAGCTGGCGGGCGACGCGCGCATCGTGCTGCTGGGCGAGGCGAGCCACGGCACCCGCGAGTACTACACCTGGCGCGACCGGATCTCCCGGCGGCTGATCACCGAGAAGGGCTTCGACTTCATCGCCGTCGAGGGCGACTGGCCGGACTGCTACGCCCTCAACCTCTACGCCAAGGAGTGGGACGACGTCGGCGACAGCGCGCGCGAGGTGCTGCACGCCTTCTCCCGCTGGCCGACCTGGATGTGGGCCAACCAGGAGGTCGCGGCGCTCATCGAGTGGCTGCGCGAGCACAACCGCGGCTGCCCGGACGAGCGCAAGGCCGGCTTCTACGGCCTCGACGTGTACTCGATGTGGGAGTCGATCGACGTGGTCACGCGCTACCTGGAGCGCGTGGACCCGCAGCTCGCCGAGCGCGCGCGGCGGGCGTACGGCTGCTTCGATCCGTTCGAGGAAGACGTGCAGGAGTACGCGTGGGCCACGCAGATGGTGCCCACCGACTGCGAGGACGAGGTGCTGCAGGCGCTCACCGCGCTGCGGCAGAAGGGCCCCGACTTCCGCCGCGACAACCCCGAGGCGTACTTCAACGCCGAGCAGAACGCGCTGGTGGCGAGCAACGCCGAGCTCTACTACCGGACGATGGTGCGCGGCGGCGCGGCGAGCTGGAACGTGCGCGACCGGCACATGATGGAGACGCTGGAGCGGCTGCTGAAGCACCACGGGCCCCGCTCCAGGGCCATCGTCTGGGAGCACAACACGCACGTGGGCGACGCGCGCGCCACCGACATGGCGCGCGCGGGAATGGTGAACGTGGGCCAGCTCGCGCGCGAGGCGTACGGCAGCGACGTGGTGATCGCCGGCTTCTCCTCTCACTCCGGCAGCGTGATCGCGGGCGAGCAGTGGGGCGCGCCCATGGAGCGCATGCGCGTCCCCGAGGCGAAGCGGGGGAGCTGGGAAGACGTCTTCCACCGCGCCGGCGCGGAGGACAAGCTGGTGCTGATGGAGGGCCTCGACGAGGTGGAGGGCGCGCTGGACCCGCGCGGCCACCGGGCCATCGGGGTGGTCTACCACCCGGGCCGCGAGGCGTACGGCAACTACGTCCCCACGGTCCTCCCCTACCGCTACGACGCCATGTTGTACATCGACCACAGCCACGCGCTGCGCCCGCTGCACATGGAGCCCATCGACGACCACGAGCCGCCCGAGACCTTCCCGAGCGGGATGTAACGGCGTACGAACTCAGCCCCTCGCCAGCGCGAGGGGCTGCTTGTCCATCATCCACTCGAGACGGCCATCCACCGGGGACGTCATCCCGAGCGCCGCCGCAGCTCATCACCATCCGGCGATGAAGCATGGCGGCGACCGAGGGATCGATGTGACGGCACTGGGACGAAGGTCGGCCGCCGCGGTGGGATGCTCCATCTTCCGGAGCTGCCGGCGGGGCGCTTAGATCCAGTCGATCTGCCAGGGATTGGCCCGGCGGAACGCGTTGCGGTACCAGTAGGACCGGAACAGGAGTACGCGCCCGCACTCCCCCGCCGAGGGCGACATGGCAACGCCGTGCTCGTGCTGGTCGCAGTGGGGGATTCCGTCCACCGTGACGACCAGCTTTCGCTCGACCAGGCCGACTTTGCCCGCGTGCCCGACGTTCACCTCGCGGGCGAGCGATTCGTGCCGCGTGGGCGGCCCGCCGCAGACGCAGCAGCGCGGCGGCCAGAGGGCATCGACGGAACGGGTCGGGATACGCCGGACCAGGAGGGCTTTCTGCAATGCGTCCTGCAGGTAGTCCTGTGGGCCGCCGAGCGTGATCGTGCCCGAGATGGGGACGCCCAGGTCGTCCCACCAGGGGAGCCTGACGCGGAAGGTCGGTGTCTCCGCCACCCGCGTCTGCAGCACAGGACGCAGCCGGCGGCGCTCGGCCACGAGGTATTCGTCGCACCCGGTGCAGAGGAGGTCGCCGGCAGCGCCGCGGAGGTGCGCCTCGACCTTCGTTCCGCACAGCGGGCAGGGGCCGCTGCCCACGCCGGCGAAGAGGAGCAACGGCACTCCCACGACGCCACCGAGCAGCAGGCCCGCGCCCATGAGCATGACCACCGCCGTCTGCACCCGGACGAGCGCATAGCCCACCGGGATCATCGCGGCGGCCACCAGCAGGTACGTGAGCGTCGGGCCGAGCGAGAAGTGGAGCGTGGTTTCGGCGGTGGGCGTCCAGCTCGTGGGAGCACCCCCGGGGCCGATCGTCGCGGAGGCGCCAAGCGGGCTCACCCGCGCCGCGGATTTCGGCAGCGGCTGGACGAAGCCGTAGACGAAGAGCGCGGCACCGACCAGCGGCCAGAGGAGGCCCCAGCCCCAGTGGACTTCGCCACCCGCGCGATACCACCAGGCCCAGCCGAGCAGCAGGAGCGTTCCGCACACACGGGCGCTCATGACCTGCTGTTCCAGCCGGTACGCCAGTTCCTCCCGCGCCTTCACCGACAGCCCCCCGCGACCGGTCGCCACCCCGTCCAGCGAGGCGATGCCGTGGCGATCCAGCAGGTGGCGCTCGATGGCGCCTCCATCGGCGGAAACCCGCTCGCCGCAGAGGTCGCACCTGGTCATGGACGTCCGTTGAGAACGCGGCGCGGAGGGAGAGCACGGCACGCGGACGCGCGCCTTGAATGGAAGGAAGGCGCCGCGCAATGCGATTGGCAAGGGAATCGAGTGGCCGACTCGCTCACCTGCGCCAGAGGCCCTGCACAAACGCAACGTCGGGCGCGCGGGGCGGCAGTTCCAGCCGCTCGCGCCAGGCGCGGTACGCCGGGTTGCTCAGCCGGTCGGCCCGGTCTCGCGCGACCCGCTTCACCCGGTCGAGGCCGTAGTGATGGATCACCCGCTCCTGCACCGCGGGAGAGCCCTGCACCGCGGGAGAGCCGTCGTTGAGCGTGCGCACGATGACCGACGCGGCGTGGCGCTCGAGGTCGAGGGGCGCGCCACAGAGCTCGGGAAAGAACTCGCGGAGGGAGGCGTCGAGGGTTGGATTACGATCGGCGGGCGAGCTCATCGGATCCTCCGCGTCAGGATGCAATCGATGATACACCGGAGCGGAAAGTTCGCCTAGCCGTTGATGTAGCCTGGAAGCGAGCGGATGAGCTGCTGGGTGTCAACGGGCTTGACCAAGTAGGCGGCGCAGCCGGCGGCCATGAGGGCGCCGCGCTGCGCGTCGTCGTCGCGGCCGGTGAGGGCGACCACGGGAACGCGGGCCGTCGCGGGGTTCGCCTTGATGCGGCGGGCCACGTCCAGGCCGGGCATGTCGGGGAGGCCGAGGTCGAGGAGGACCAGCTCCGGCGCGCGCCGCTCGGCCAGGCGCAACGCCTCGGCGCCGGTGGCGGCCGCCGCGACGGCGTAGCCGCTCTCCTCCAGCAGGATGGTGAAGGCCGCGCGGATCGCGTCGCTGTCCTCCACCACCAGCACCAGCGGGGCCGACGACGACGGCGTCACGCCGCCGCGCTCTCGGGGAGGGGCTCGCGCACGGGCGCCGGCTCCGCCGCCGCGGCCACGTCGACGCTCGGCAGAGTGAAGTAGAAGCGGCTCCCCGCGCCCAGCTCGCTCTCCACCCAGATCCGCCCGCCGTGCAGCGCCACGAACTGCCGCGCGATCGCCAGCCCCAGCCCCGTGCCGTGGTGGATGCGCGCGCGGCTCGCGTCGACCTGCGCGAACTCCTGGAAGATCAGCTCGTGGTGCAGCGGGTCGATGCCGATCCCCGTGTCCTCCACCCCCACCTCGATCCACCCCGCCTCGGCCGGCGAGCGGCGCGCCACCACCCGCACGCTCCCGCCGTCGGGGGTGAAGTCGATCGCGTTGCCGATCAGGTTCCCCAGCACGTGCGCCACCTTGTCGCGGTCGGCGTGCACCCGCGGCAGCCCCGGCGCCAGCGCGCTCGCGAACTCCAGGCTCTTGCGCTCGATCAGCGAGACGTTCATCTCGTGCACCGCGCCGATCACCTCCTCCAGCGCGAAGGAGGAGGGGCGGAGATTGATGGCCTGCGCGTTGGTGCGGGCGTAGGTGAGGATCTCCTCGATCATCGCCAGGAGCTGGCGGCACGAGCCGATCATGCTCTCGATCGCCTCGCGCTGGCGCGGCGTGACCTCGCCGAGCATCCCGTCGCGCAGGATCTCGCCGTAGGTGACGATGGCGGTGAGGGGGGTGCGGAGCTCGTGCGAGACGTTGGTGAGGAACTGGCTCTTGGCCACGTCGAGGTTGCGCAGCTCGAGCACCGTGCGCTCCAGCTCCTCGATGCGGCGCGCGACCTCGCGGGCGCCGTGGCCGTGCAGGTGGGCGGCGCCGTCGGGCTCCACCACCAGGGTGCCCTCCTCCGCCGCCCGGGGGCCTTCGACGATGCGGAAGCCCTCGCGCGCGAGCACTTCGCGCAGCCGGGCCTCGGCTTCGTGGCCGCCCTGGATGGTCAAACGGAGATCGGGCATCGCAGCGCCTGATGCAGGAACGGATGAAGCTTGCAATCTAGACGCCCTCTCCCGCGGCTGCAAGAAGGTCGTCGCCCTCGAGGGTCTCGGCCAGGAGCTGGCGCCGCTGCAGCAGGGCGTAGGCGCCGCCTCGCTTCAGCAGCGCCGCGTGGGTCCCCTGCTCCACGATCCGCCCGCCTTCCACCACCAGGATCAGGTCCGCGTCCATCACCGCCGTCACCCGGTGGCTCACGATCACCGCGGTGCGCCCGGCGAGCACGGAGCGGAGCTGCTCCAGGATCTCGTGCTCGGTGTGCGTGTCGACCGCCGAGAGCGCGTCGTCGAGCACCAGGACGGGGGCGTCGCGCGCCACCGCCCGGGCCAGCGCCGCGCGCTGCTTCTGCCCCCCGGAGAGGTTGATCCCCCGCTCCCCCAGCAGCGTGGCGTAGCCGCCGGGGAACTCCATCACCGTCTCGTCCAGCCGCGCCACCCGCGCCGCCGCCCGGATGCGCTCCAGCCTCGCCCCGCCCTCCGGCTCGTCGAAGCCGAGCGCCAGGTTCTCCTCCAGGGTGGCGGAGAAGAGGAAGGTGTCCTGCGGCACCACCGCCACCGCCGCGCGCAGCCGCTCGAGCGGCCAGCGGGGGAGCGGCACGCCGTCGAGCAGCACCTCGCCCCCGGTGGGGTCGTAGAGGCGCACCAGCAGCGCGGCCAGGGTCGACTTGCCGCTCCCCGTCCCCCCCACCACCGCCACCGTCTGCCCGGCGGCGATGCGGAAGGCGACGTCCTGGAGCACCCAGCGCCCGGTGCCGGGGTAGCGGAAGGAGACGGAGCGGAATTCGACCTCACCACGGACGACCGGGGGCGCCGCCGGGTCACCGGGCTCGGCGATCGCCGGCTTCGCCTCCAGCACCCGCGACACGCGCCCCATCGACGCGGCGCCGCGCTGGAAGAGGTTCACCACCCAGCCGAGGGCGATCATCGGCCAGGTGAGCCGCCCCAGGTACATCAGGAAGAGCACCAGGTCGCCCGGGGTGATGCGCCCGGCGGTGATCGCCCGCCCGCCCACCCAGAGCGCCACCGTGAGCGCGGAGCCCGCCAGCACGGTGAGCGACGGATAGAAGAGCCCCGAGGTGCGCGCCAGCCCCACGTTGCGGTCGCGCAGGTCCGCCGAGAGGAGGGCGAAGCGGCGCGCCTGGTCCTTCTCCTGCCCGTACGCCTTCACGATCCGCTGCCCGGCCAGGTTCTCCTGCGCCATGGTGCTGAGCACGCCGAACTGCTCCTGGATCTGCTCGAAGCGGTCGTGGATGATCCGCCCGAACCAGAGGGTGACCGGCGGCAGGAGCACCAGGGGGATGAGCGAGGCGAGGGTCATCCACCCGTCGACCAGCGACATGCGGGTGACGGCGAAGATCCCCAGGACGAGGGTGTCGACCAGGTACATGTAGGCGGGGCCGGCCACCATCCGCACCGCGGGGATGTCGTTCGTCGCCCGGCTCATCATCTCGCCCGTGGGGTGGGCGGCGAAGAAGGAGGCGTCGAGCCGCAGCAGGTGGGCGAAGAAGTCGTCGCGCAGGTCGTTCTCCACCCGGCGGCTCACCCCGTTCAGCACCTGCCGCATCACGAAGCGGCCGACGCCCGAGGCGGCGGCGAAGGCCACCATCAGCAGCGCCGCGCGCAGGATGCCGGTGCGGGTGGCGCCGGGGCGCACCAGCGCGTCGGTGGCCACGCGGATGTACTCCAGGCTCGCCACCGCCAGCGCGTTCGCGGCCACCACGGCGAAGATTCCCCCCGCGATCGACCACCGGTAGCGGCGGAGGTAGGGGAGGAGGGCCTTCAGCTCCTTCACGTCAAGGTCCCGGCATGGGCGTTGCCCCCTGTGGACCGGTGCGGCGCGGGGGCGCAAGCGCTGGACGATAGCGCCCCGCCGCGCGTAAATACAGGCCAGCCAACCACTCTGGAGCCTCCCATGACCACCCGCACCCTCGCGGCCGCCCTCCTCCTGGCCGCCGTGCCGTCCACTCTTCTGGTCGCCTGCGACCGGCGGGGAGAGGACACTTCGGACCGCCGGCGCATCGAGCAGAACGCGCTGGAGCGCGACCTGGACCTGGCGCTGCGCCCCGACACCCCGGCGCGCACGGTGCAGCTCGCCGACGTCCCCGTGCCGGCGGAGGCGGCGGAGCCGGAGGTGCCGGCGTTCGTGCCGCCGCCCCCCGCGCCCGAGCCTCGGCGCGAGCCCCCGCCGCCCCCGGCGCGCAGGCCCGAGCCGCGCCCGCGGCCGGAGCCGCGCGAGGTTGAGCCCGAGCGCGAGCCGCTGGCGCCCGCGGCGCCGCGCGCGCCGGAGTACGTGACGCGCACGGCGGTGGCGGGGCAGACCTTCACGGTGAGCTTCGACCGGCAGGTGAGCGCGAAGGCCGACGGCGTGGGCTCCACCTTCACCGCCACGCTCTCCGACGCGCTGGTGGACGATCTGGGGCGCACGGTGATTCCCGCGGGGGCCACGGTCACCGGGCGCATCACCGACGTGGGGCGGGGGCGGATCGGCCTCGCCTTCAGCTCGGTCTCGTACGGCGGCGAGCACCACCCGATCGACGCCACGGTGGTGGCGGGCCCGGTTACGCGGCGGGTGAACCTCGACAGCCGCGGCGAGCGGATCGCGAAGGTGGCGGCGCCGGCCGCGGCGGGCGCGGTGCTGGGCCGGGTGATCGGGCGCGACCGCCGCAGCGCCGCCATCGGCGCGGTGGTCGGCGCCGCGGCCGGTGCCGCGGCCGCCGGCGCCACGGCGGACGTCGACACGGTGGTGGACCCCGGCGCCACCGCCACCATCCGCCTCGACGGCCCCATCGTCATCCGCCGGCGCGTCGACGGATAACGGCAACAGAACGTCTCACGCAGAGACGCAGAGGAACTGAGAGAGCGCAGAGGATTCCTCCGCGCTCTCTCAGTTTCTCTGCGTCTCTGCGTGAGAATGCCGTTGTTTTACGCGGCGATTGCGTGGCGACCCGACGGCTTCACTGCTTCCACTTGATGCCGCACCCGATGCTGGCTTTTTGATCCGGGCTGGGCGCCCGGCCAGCCAGCAGCGCGTCCACGGCGGCGCGCAGGTCGGACCCCGTCACCGGCAGCGGGTTGTTGGGGCGCGAGGCGTCGAACTGGCCGCGGTAGGCGAGCTTGCCCTGAGCGTCGAACACGAAGAAATCCGGGGTGCAGGCCGCATCGAAGTCGCGCGCGGCGGTCTGCGCCTCGTCGTACAGGTAGGGGAAGGTGAAGCCGTGGCGCGTGGCCACCTCCGCCATCGGCCCGGGACCGTCCTGCGGGTGGGTGGAGGCGTCATTCGAGGAAATGGCCACGAAGGGCACGTTCTTCTCCTGGCAGTAGCGGCCGAACTCCACGAGCCCGGCGCGTACGTGCACCACGAACGGGCAATGGTTGCAGATGAACGCCACCACGGACGGGCCGCCGCCACGCAGGTAGGCATCGCTGATCTTCTCGCCCGTGCGCGTGTCCGGTAGCTCGAACGTGGGGAGATCAGCGCCGAGTTGTCTCATCGTGGACGAGGTCGCCATGTGTCACCTGATGCCTGAGTTGAGAGAGAAGGGCCTCGGCAGAATAACCACACCGACACCTCCAGCGCCACAAAGCTGCGAAGCAGCCGCGAACGCGAAAGGGGACCTCACGCAAAGAGGACCTCACGCAAAGACGCAGAGCCACGGAGAGAGGTTCTCTCCGTGACTCTGCGTCTCTGCGTGAGAATCTACCTTTGCGTCTGCTCCCAGAGCTCGGCGCGGGCGGACCAGAGGAAGGGGAAGAACGAGGCGCGGTGCACGGCCATCCGCTCCAGGAAGCGCACGCCGCTGGTGTGGCCCGTCCCCTCGGTGTCGGGGCCGATGGTGCGCTCGGCGGTGCGCGCGTGCACGAAGCGCCAGATCCGGACCTCTTCGTCGTAGTCCAGCAGCGCCTCCGCCAGCAGCACCAGCTCCCACTGCCCTTCCCCGGCTTCGGACGCGCGGTAGGCCTCCACCGGGTCCACGCCGCGCCGCTCGAACAGCTCCTTCGCCGCGGAGGCGACGGAGGGCGCGTCCCACAGCTCCGCCAGCCGCGTCGTCCACAGGCCGACGACGGCGCTCGACGGGTCGGCGGGGTCCGGCTCGGCCTGCAGGTAGCGCAGGAACTCGGGCTCGCGCGCGCCGGAGAGGATCTCCACGTCGTGCCACTGCCCGCTCTCGCCGCCGCTGGCGGGGACCAAGTGGTGGCGGAAGGCGTAGAAGCCGCCCAGCGTCATCGTCTCCAGCACCCGCATCATCGGGGTGAACATCCGCACGACGGCGGTGCAGCGCTGCATCAGCCAGGTCGCGCGCCCCGCGTCGTCGCGCCGGAGCGCCTCGATCACCCGCGGCAGGTCGGTGCGGAGCTGCGTGAACCAGAGCTCGAACGACTGGTGCGTCACCACGAACAGGTGCTCGTCGGGGTGACGCGCCACGTCGGGCGAGGGCTGCAGCGCCAGCAGCTCGGGGAGGCGGATGTAGGTGCAGTAGTGCGTCTGCCCCGGGTCGCGGAGCCGGTGCCCGCAGGCGAGTGGGTTCGGATTCGACATGGGGCGTGAATCTAACGATCGAAATCGAAACAGATAGCTCTTCTATCACACAGGTACGGGGAACAGCCTCTCCCGCGCGAGATCGTCGCCGGAGCGTGGCTGCAGGTGGCGCTCGCGCTGAGTATCGAAATTTTTTTGGAGAGGCCCCCTTAAATCCGTCGGCAGTGCAGTCGGCCCGAGCTGTCTCAACCGATCGAGTCAGGGGGTCACGAGGCGAGTCGGGCCGCCGTGCACATCCTTCGCATCGGTGGATGGACGACGATCATCGCCGATCCACGAAGGCTGGGGTGACGCACGGAGGCAGCGGAGTGCTTGATTCCCCCTGATGACGCAGTTGGCCAGGCCTTCAGGCGCAGAAGACGGGGTGAGCTCCCCGATCGGGGGTCCCGCAAAAAAATTTCGATACTCAGCGCATTCCGAGCCTGCAGCCACTCGTCGACGAGCCTGGCGCTGCCGCAGTCGTCGGGAGCCCCCACCGACGAGCGGGGGAGAGTCACGGAGCACTCCCCGTTTCTGGTATGAGATCATCTGCCGCCCCTGAATGCACAACCAATCATCAGAGACGGTATCACGGAGGCACGGAGGCCACGAAGAGCGCTCTTCGTGGCCTCCGTGCCGCGGCGAGAGAACGCCGTCGTCAATGCCCGCCGTGGCCGCCGCCGCCGGAGAACATGGCGTTGCACTTGTTCACGCCCTCGGGGTCGTTCGGGTCGTAGACGCAGACGTTCTTCATCATCCCCTCGTCTTCGTGCTGCAGCACGTGGCAGTGGAAGACGAAGGGCCCCGCGGCGATCGGCTCGAAGGTGAAGCGCACGACCACCGTGTCACCGACGATCGTACCGACGGTGTCGGCAGGGCTGGAGAAGACGCGGTGCACGCCGACCGGAACGTTGTCGCGCAGGAGCGAGTCGTCGACCGCGACACCGTTCAGCGAGATGATGGTGAAGTCGGTCTGATGGATGTGGAAGGTGTTCGAGCCGAAGTTGCCGATGGGCCAGAGCTCCTGCTCACCGGGCGGCACGGAGAGCCTGGCGCAGGTGCTCCCGTTGATGTTCAGCACCGTCGG